>CALRCB010000001.1 GCA_943354455.1 Candidatus Staskawiczbacteria bacterium
TGCAGTGTGTGTTTGAATTATAAAAAAAATTATATTTGCCATTTATTGAAAGCGGGGGAGATAACGGCACTCCGGCTTATTACCTTTCATAATCTGCATTATTTTAACAGTTACGTGGAAGAAATCCGGGGAAAGATAAAACGGGGAGAGATTTAGTATGTGTTTGTGGTATAATTAACTATAATAAATAAATTTAAAATTATATGAAACACGAAGTTACAAAGTTGCCTTACGCATACAATGCACTTGAGCCGTATATTAGTAAAGAAATTATGATGTTGCACAATGATAAGCATCATGTGGCTTATGTCAATAATTTAAATACGGCGCTTGAGCCTTATACTGATTTGGCTGAAAAATCTGCCGAAGAACTATTGATGAATTTAGATTCTGTGCCCGAAGCAATTCGCACTGCCGTAAAAAACAATGCCGGGGGGCACGTAAACCACTCAATGTTTTGGGAAATTATGAAGCCAGCAGGTGGCGGAGAACCAAGTGGCGTGTTGGCTGAAGAAATTGCCAAACACTTTGGCAGTTTTACTGATTTTCAAACTAAGTTTAATGAAGCCGGGGCCAAGCGGTTTGGGAGCGGATGGGTGTGGTTGGTAAAAAATAAAGAAGGTGACTTGGAAATTATATCAACTGCAAATCAAGATAATCCCATGAGTGACGGATTAGCACCCATTATGGGAAATGATGTTTGGGAGCACGCCTATTATTTGCAGTATAAAAATGTGAGGCCAGATTATTTAAAGGCTTGGTGGAATGTGGTCAATTGGCAAGAAGTTGAAAAAAGGTTTACAAATTCATAAATTTAAATCATATGATTACATTAGAAGACGTTAAAAAAAATCCTCAAATATTAGAATATATTAATCAAACCGAAGAGGCGATGGAAGCTTTGTCATATACTAATCATGGTTTGCGCCATTCTAATATCGTTTCAGATAGGGCCATGCAAATTGCCAAAAGCCTTGATTTTGAGCCACGGGAAGCGGAATTAGCCGGCATTGCCGGTTTTTGCCACGATATGGGCAACTTTATGACCCGCACCTTTCATCATTTTTTTGGCGCTATGTTGTTTGGCCAGGTATTTACCAATCAGTTTGACCCAAAAGAATTAGCGATGATTATGCAAGCCATTTCAAACCACGACAAAGAAGAAATGAATTTTACTCATAATATTTCTGCCATTTTGGTGTTGGCTGACAAATCTGACGTGGACAGGTCCCGGGTAACTTCACAAGATTTAAATCAGTTAAAAACAGATATTCACGACAGGGTAAATTATGCAACGACAGAAAGCAGTATAGAAATAGATGCGCCGGAAAAGCGGATTACGCTTACTTTGAAAATTGATACGAATTTTTGCCCCGTAATGGAATATTTTGAAATTTTTACCGAAAGAATGGTGTTTTGCCGTAAAGCCGCCCAATTTTTGGGGTATGACTTTGGACTGGTGATAAATAAGTTTAAATTACTGTAATGAAGCCTGAGTTTTATGTGGTGTGTGATAATGTTAGGAGTTTGGAAAATATCGGTTCAATTTTTAGGACGGCCGATGCCCTAGGGGTGACGAAAATATTTTTGTGCGGGATTACCGGCACTCCACCTAACGATAAAATAACCAAAACCGCCTTGGGGGCGGAAAAAATTATTCCCTTTGAATATCATAAACAAACCTGGAGATTAATAGAAAAATTAAAAAAAGATGGGATTAATATTGCGGCACTGGAGCAAGACAAAAAAAGTATTTTATATTCAAAGTTTAAGCCTAAGTTTCCGCTAGCCTTAATTATTGGACACGAAGTAAAGGGTATATCGAAAAAAAATTTAGAATTGGCCAATCATATTATTCATTTGCCAATGGTCGGCAAAAAAGAGTCGCTTAATGTATCAGTAGCATTTGGAGTTGCAGGTTATGAAATTATTAAAAGCCGTTAAAAAATTTAGCAGATATTTTGCCATTTTCAGAAAGAAAAAGGTATTATTTATTACGATTTTAGCAATCGTGGTGGTTTTTGGATTTTTTCTATATTATCGCTCCTATCTAAATCCTCCGATACCCGGCATAATTTTATTTGAGGGAGACGAATGTGCCCAGTGCGAAAGAGTGGAAACGTATATTAAAAATAATAAGGTGGAAGAAAAAGTTGTGTTTACTAGACTGGAAGTTTTTAATAACAATGCCAATATTAGTTTACTGGAAGATAAGGCGCAAAAATGCGGACTGGACTCTTCGCATATTGGAGTCCCATTTTTGTGGGACGGCGAGCATTGTATTATTGGATATATTGATGTGATTGAGTTTTTCAGGCAGAAAATATCAAAAAAGTAGTTTAAAACTTGACACACAGGTTGACCTCAAAGCTATTATAAGCTAAAATAAGCTTGTAGATAATAATTTAACAAGGTCGAGCACAATAACATTATTTATTAATCTTTTAAAAAAATAAAAAATTATGCCAGAAAAAACAAATTCAGCTTTTATGAAACCAATGAAACTTTCTGCTGATTTAGAAGCAGTAGTTGGTAGTGGTCCAATGCCAAGAAGCCAAGTGGTAAAAAAACTTTGGGAATACATCAAGAAAAATAATCTTCAAAATCCAGCAAACAAAAGAAATATTATCGCCGATGCAAATTTAAAACCGGTATTTGGAGGAAAGGGAGAAGTTACTATGTTTGAAATGACAAAATTGGTTTCAAAACACCTCTCTTAATTAACATTTAATAATTACATTTTTATGACAACAGCTTACTGTGTAAAATGCAAAGAAAAAAATGCAGAGATGCAGGATGCAAAAGAAGTCCCATTTAAAAGAAAAGGTGGAAAAGTGGGAAGAGCTATGACCGGCATTCATGCAAAGTGCGGAACTAAAATGTTTAGAATCTTAGGAGCCAATGCCTAAATTTTCATTTAAAACGCCACTGGGTGCACTATTGTGCCTGGTGGCTGTTTTATTTATTTTAAATATTTTTGCTTGGAAAGAAGTGTTTGCCATTGTTGGTCCGAATTATTTGACCGTGAGTGTATTGGATGTTGGTCAAGGGGACTCTATTTTTATTCAAACCCCGGCCATGCGCACGGTGCTAATTGATGGTGGGCCTGATGCCCAGGTTATGACGCGTTTGCAAAAATTATTACCCTTTTGGGAAAATCATTTGGATGTAGTGGTATTAACCCACCCCGATGCGGATCACTTAAATGGCTTGCTATATGTGTTGCAAAAATATAAGGTTGACTATATTGTTTGGACAGGAGTTGTGCGCAATGGAGCTCAATATGAAAAGTGGATAGAACTAGTGTCCAAAGCCAAAGAGAATGGGACTAAAATTGTTATCGTAAAATTGGGCGACCAAATAAAAAATGGTAATGTCTTGATGAATATAGTAAATCCATTTGAAGATGTATCTGGTCAATATTTAAAAACCACCACCAATGAAACAGGAATTATTATGGAGGTGTCATATAAAGAGAATTATTTTTTACTAACCGCTGATGTGGGGTTTAAAACCGAACAAATGTTATTGAAAAATAAGGTTGATATAAATTCAGATGTATTAAAGGTTGGTCATCATGGGTCAAAGTATTCAACCGGTGAAGAATTTTTGCGGGCGGTAAACCCTAAAATTGCCGTAATTTCTGTGGGTGGTAAGAATACTTATGGTCATCCAACGGCGGAAGTTTTGCAAAAATTGGAAAAATTTGGTATAAAAACATTCAGAACCGATCAAGATGGTACTGTTCAAATGCTATCTGACGGCAATAATATTCAAGTTAAATAAAAATAAATTTTCATGTCAGAAAAATTACAAAGAACATTGGTGTTATTAAAACCTGATGCATTACATCGGGGTATTGTTGGTGATATTTTGCATCGGTTTGAAAGAGTTGGGGCTAAAATGGTTGGTTTAAAAATGTTGGTTTCTGATAAGGACGCGGCATCAAGACACTATACCGAAGATTTGGCCAAAAGAAGGGGAGAGAAAGTAAGAAACATGATGATAGAGATGATAACTTCAGGCCCAATTATTGCCATTGTGTTTGAAGGAATTGAAATTGTGGAAACGGTTAGAAAATTGGTCGGGTCAACCGAGCCAAAGTCCAGCGCACCAGGAACCATTAGGGGAGATTTTAGTCATGTTTCTTTTGAATACGCTGATGCCAAGCAAATTCCGGTGATGAATTTAATTCACGCCTCCAGCTCGCCCGAAGAAGCCGAGGTAGAAATAGGCGTTTGGTTTAAGCCAGAAGAGACAGTAGTTCATATCCCAAGTTATACCAAATATACGCTTTCAGAATAATGGGGTATTTTAGAGCAAAAACAGGCCAATTGGCCTGTTTTTGCTTGGCCAGACGCGAGCAAGGCCGGCTTTGCAGGATTGCCCGTCTCGGCTATTGACAAACGTTGTTACTGGGTGTATAATGAAGTCATAGGGTAAATAGCTTATTTTAAGCCTATTCCCTTGTACTTTTCAATGAAAGGATGATGACGATGTCCAAGACATTGATCACATCTCGCGACCCCAAAGGCCTACAAATTGCTACCCTTTTTGATGCTGCGCTCAACAAAGCGCCGCTCGATTCCGAGCGCGCCCAGCGCCTCATTGAGAGAGGAGGTGAATTCCAGGATGGTATTCTGGAGCTCGTGGCAAAACTGTCGGCCCCCGAACCAATCGCCAAGTGGACCGAAAAAGACGGCGTCATTAAGCTGACCGTCACGTCCGATGGCAAGACCGGCCAAGAGTGGATTTCCCACTTTGAGGCCAATGGAGTCCGGCTTTCAAAATGGGCTAAGGGTGTTCTCCTGTCGCCGGACTTCAAGCCGACCAACGGTGTGACCACAAAAATCGAAGTCTTGAAGGGTTCGCTCTTTACTGACAACGATCGGATCACATCGAAGATTCGCGTCGAGGCCGATAAGCGGAAGTTTTCTAAGCCCAATGCGGAAGTCGCTTGTCTCATCCGTGACATGTTCACAGATGCAGAAATGGAAGCGATGGGTCTTTATTGGATTGTGGTGTTCCACGAACCCATTAAGGATTCCGTTGGCGTTCCTGGCCTTCTGAGCGCGTATCGCAGTGACGATGGTCGATGGCTCGACACCGACTATGGCAAGCCTGACTACTACTGGAGTCAGGACAGCGGTTTCGCTTTCGCGTCTGGCAAGTAGGTTCTTGATGCTTATTTCCCTTTGCCCCTTTGGGCACTTGGAACATTTGCACTTTGAACGTGCGCTTTATGAAAAAATCACAAAGATTTTTTCATAAAGCGCTTTTTTTATGCTACAATATTTGCGGTAGTAGGCGATTATGTAAAAGACTAAGGTTTTTTGCTGCCAAATCCAGTATCCATATATTGAGAATATCTTAGGCCACGGCTTTAGGTAGAGTAGTATATGAAATTAAAAAAAAGAAGATACTTGGTGCGAGATATTAAGGCATTAAGATGCCAAATAAAATACAGTCCCAAGAATATTCAAGGGACAGTGGCACAGATGATGTCTCGTACAATTCCGATGGCGATCCTAACCTTCTGAACGCGAATCGCAATGACGATGGTCAATGGCTCAACACCAACTATGACAAGCCTGACAACAACTGGAATCAGAACAGCGGTTTCGCTTTCGCGTCTGGCAACTCTCTTTATTTCTCCTCCTTTTGTATATTGGAGGAGTTTTCTTTTGCAAGCTGTTTTACTAATTGCCCGTTCCAACCGCCCAACATTTTACCGACTTCATCTATTTTTAATGACAGTGCAATATATTTTTTATTGTCTAAGGATTTTGTTTCCCAGAGAATCATTAGGAGTATTTTTAATAAATCATTTTTCTTAATTGCAAAAACTACGTAGGGTAGTTTTTTGGTGCGGTCAAGAAAACTAGCAGTGGAAACTGCTTCTATTATTTCGACAAATAAATTATCAATACGTTGTCCTAGCGAGTGCCTGTGGACTTTTGGTAGTAATGGGTAATAATCAAACCAAGCTAAATAAGCACTTTTGGTTTTTTCTAAAATAGGCAAAAGTCGCAAGGTCTGGGGGGGGGGATTAGAAGCCCCGTTATTATTATGAAAATTATTTGCAACCATCGGTTTGAAGATTTAATTCATATTGAAAATCTGCTTTTGGCATGGGAAGAATTTTTGAAAGGTAAAAAACAGAAAAAAGATGTCCAGCAATTCCAGTTCAATCTTATGGATAATATCCTATCACTGAACCGCGACCTTAGCAATGGAACGTACCGCCATGGCAAATACTACGAATTTAATATTTCTGACCCAAAACCCCGCATCATCCACAAAGCCACCGTGCGCGACAGGTTATTGCACCACGCAGTGTATCGGGTTTTGTACCCATTTTTTGATGACACTTTCATTGCTGATTCTTTTTCCTGCCGAATCGATAAAGGTACCCACAAAGCCATGGCCCGGTTTAAAACATTCGCCAATATTGTTTCAAGGAATAACACCAAAACCTGCTGGATATTAAAGTGCGATATTAAAAAATTCTTTGCCAGCATAGATCAGAATATTTTGCTAAATATCTTGGATGAAAGGATTAAAGATAAAAGAATCGTTGCCGTATTACAGAATATTATTGAAAGTTTTAATTCGGGCAGGCCGAGAACCGGCCTGCCGTTGGGAAACTTAACCAGCCAGTTATTCTCCAATGTGTACATGAATGAATTTGACCAGTTTGTAAAACATAAGCTAAAACTGAAATACTACATCAGGTATGCTGATGACTTTGTAATATTTTCCGATGATAAAACATATTTGGAGCAGGTAATTATGCTGATGGCAGAATTTTTGCACGATACCCTAAAACTTACTTTGCACCCCGATAAAATTTACATCAAAACTCTGGCCCAAGGAGTGGACTTTTTGGGCTGGGTGCACTTTTTTGACCACCGGGTGTTGCGGACGGTGACTAAAGACAGGATGTTTAAAAAGTTAGAAAAAACTAGAAAGCCACAAGTGCTGGCTTCGTATTTGGGATTGTTGGGGTATGGGGATACCGGGAATATTAAAGAAAAAGTTTTCCACTTGACTGGGTTTTTTAAAAAATTATAATTAAGATAGCTCTGAAGTCCTGTAAATATTCTATATTACATTTATATCGGGAGTCCAATATCCGCTATGGCCTTGGTCATGGCATGAGGACACCCACTTAAAATTTCATAGAAATTTTAAAGGAAGTCAGAGCAACAAAAATCCGCCCTACGTAGGCGGTTTTTTGTTTTAAGTAATATATAATTATTTAGCCATTGCCTTCATGCACTTAGTGCAGGCAAGGACTCGTGCTTTAGTGCCGGTAAGCAAACGAACCCATTGTAAGTTTGGGTATTTCCTCACTTTTTGAGTAGGGTTGTATTTTCCTCGCAATTTTACTAATTGCCAAGACATCCCGGATTTTTTCTTGCAGATTGTACAGATTTTTGATGCCATAATATTTTTATATAAATGTACTATATCTTATCTTTTATTTTTTTGCAATACCTGTTATACAGTAAGTATGGAAGTTATTATTACCATTTTTTCATTGGTCGTTTTATTATTTTCGGTTATCATTCATGAACTGGCCCATGGTTATGTGGCCAATTCTTTGGGTGACCCAACCGCAAAATACGCTGGGCGCTTAACTTTAAACCCAATCCCGCATTTGGATATGTTCGGTTCTATTATATTACCGCTCTTACTATTTATATCAGGAAGTCCAATGTTGGTTGGCTGGGCCAAACCGGTTCCTATTAACCCGTATAATTTTAAAGACCAAAAATGGGGGACACTAAAAGTTTCTTTGGCGGGGCCCTTAACCAACATTGCCCTGGCCTTAGTGTTTGGATTATTATTGCGGTTTATACCCGAGGCATTTTTTGCAACTATGCCAGGACTGTTTATTATATTTTCTTTTGTGGTTCATATTAATATCATTTTAGCTATTTTTAATTTGGTGCCAATTCCTCCGCTGGACGGTTCATGGGTACTGTTTAAATTTATTCCACCGCAATTTGAATATATAAAAACATTCTTGCATCAGTACGGAGTTTTTCTGTTGATTTTCTTTATCTTTTTTGGGGGGCTGCAATTTTTGGGAGCCATTACTGAATTTATTTTTCACATAATCACCGGTATTTAATTGACAGCAAAAAATAAATTTGCTACACTGTTATTACATTAAGCGCAATCGCGCTTTTAATTTTATGCCAACAATTCATCAATTAATTAAAAAACCAAGAAAAGCCATTAAAGCCAAAAAGAAGGGTGTGGCTTTGCATTACGGGTTTAACGCTTTGCAAAACAAACCTTCTGTATACCCATCACCATTTAAGCGGGGAGTATGTATAAAAGTGTTTACTCAAACTCCAAGAAAACCAAACTCAGCTTTAAGAAAAGTAGCCAGGGTTAAATTGTCTAATGGAATGGAAGTAACTGCATATATTCCCGGAGAAGGGCACAATTTGCAAGAACACAGCGTGGTATTAATCAGAGGAGGAAGAGTAAAGGATTTGGGAGGAGTACGATACCACATTGTAAGAGGAGTGTTAGATACTGCCGGAGTTGAAAATAGAAAGCAGGGAAGGTCAAGGTATGGAACTAAATTAAAGAAATAAACAGTATATAATAGAAACCTATGCGAAGAGCTTATAAAAAACATATTATTGCCCCGGATTCAGTTTACAACGACTTAGTTGTTGCTCAATTCATTAACAAAGTAATGAAGTCTGGTAAGAAAACCGTTGCCCAACGCATCGTGTACGATTCTTTTAATATTATAAAAGAAAAAACTCAAAAAGAACCGTTGGAAGTATTTAACTTGGCGATTGAAAATGTTTCTCCATTATTGGAAGTAAAACCAAAAAGAGTTGGAGGAGCTACTTACCAGGTACCAATGGAAGTAAGAATGGAACGAAAATTGGATTTGGCGATTAAGTGGATTTTAGACGCCGCCAGAAGCAAAAAAGGAAAAGGTATGGCGATTAAATTGAGTGAAGAATTATTGGCCGCTGCTAATAACGAAGGAAACGCCATGAAAAAGAAAGCCGACACTCACCGAATGGCCGAAGCAAACAAAGCTTTTGCCCACTTTGCAAGATAAATACCCTCGTTCTAATTTTAATTTTATATTTTTATGTCACGAGAATACCCAATTGAGAAAATGAGAAACTTCGGAATTATTGCCCACATTGATGCGGGCAAAACAACTGTTTCAGAGCGGTTGCTTTTTTATACCGGAGTATCACACAAAATCGGAGAAGTTCACGAGGGAGACACCGTGATGGACTGGATGCCTCAAGAACGAGAACGGGGAATCACCATTACCGCCGCCGCAATTACCATGCACTGGAAGGGGATTCAAATGAACTTAATTGATACCCCTGGTCACATTGACTTTACTGCTGAAGTACAGCGATCTTTGCGTGTATTGGACGGAGCCTGCGTGGTGTTTGACGGAGTGGCCGGAGTTGAACCACAATCTGAAACCGTTTGGAGACAGGCCGATAAATATGGTACGCCAAGAATGTGTTTTATTAATAAATTGGACAGAATGGGAGCTTCTTTTGAAAAGTCTTTCCAAAGCATTCACGATAAGTTAACCAAAAGTGCGGTAGCGATTACTATTCCCATTGGAACTGAAGCTGATTTTGCCGGAGTGGTTGATTTATTAAAAATGAAAATGCTTTCTTACGAAGGCGAAATGGGGGAGAATGTGGTTGAAAAAGAAATTCCCGTTGAAATGTTGGAAAAAGCCAAACAGTGGCGTGAAACCATGGTAGATATGATTGCCGGCTCTGATGAAAAATTAACCGACAAACTTTTGGGTGGAGAGGAAATTTCACGAGAAGAACTGATGAAGGCTTTGCGAGCCGCAACTTTGGCTTCTAAATTGGTGCCGGTATTTTGCGGAACCGCTTTAAAGAATAAAGGAACTCAATTGATTTTAGACGGAGTGATTGATTATTTGCCTTCGCCATTGGATATTGGCTCTGTAAAAGGAACTGATCCAAAAACTGGAGCCGAAATTGAACGGAAGTTTACCGATGACGAACCATTTGCCGCTTTAGTATTTAAAGTGGCCACCGACCCCTTCGTCGGGCAATTAACGTTCTTTAGGGTGTATTCCGGAACCTTAAACAAGGGTACTTACGTATTAAATTCCGTTACCGGAGAACAGGAAAGAATTGCCCGAATTTTGCGGATGAAATCAAATTCACGGGAAGAACTTGATGTTTTGTATGCCGGAGAAATTGGTGCCACGGTTGGATTAAAAGATACTTCAACCGGACACACATTGTGCGACAAAGATAAACCGGTGATTTTAGAAAAAATTTCTTTCCCAGAACCGGTGATTGCTATGCGAGTTGAACCAAAAACCAAGGCTGACCAAGAAAAGCTTATTATGTCTATTAGAAAGTTAACCCAAGAAGACCCGACTTTTAGAATTAAAGAAGATATTGAAACCGGTGAGACGATTATTTCCGGTATGGGAGAATTACACTTAGACATTATTCAAGATAGATTAAAACGGGAATTTAACGTGGACGCCAACTTTGGTCGCCCACAAGTGGCTTATAAAGAAACTATTACCATGGAAGCCGAAGCCGAAGAAAAATATATTCGTCAGTCTGGAGGTAAAGGACAATATGGTCACGTTTGCATAAGGCTCAAGCCAATGGAGCGAGGTGCAGGATTTTCATTTATTGATGCAATTAAAGGAGGATCTATTCCAAAAGAATTTATTAAGCCAACTGAAAAGGGTATTATTGAAGCGTTAGACAAGGGAATTGTCGCTGGCTACCCAATGGTAGACGTTGAAGTTACTCTTTACGATGGATCATTCCACGATGTTGACTCTTCGGAATTTGCCTTTAAAATTGCCGGATCTATTGCTTTGCAATCCGGTGCCAAATCAGCCAAGCCGGTTATTTTGGAACCAATTATGAAAACAGAAGTCATTACCCCCGAGGCATTTTTTGGAACGGTTATTTCTGACTTAAATTCACGAAGAGGGAAAATTGCTGAGACTAAAGAAAGAATGGGAATGAAAGTAATGGATGCGATGGTTCCTTTGTCAGAAATGTTTGGATATGCCACCGCTTTAAGAAGTTTAACGGAAGGCCGGGCATCATTTACCATGGAATTTAACAGCTACGAACAGGTTCCCGGCAACGTAGCCCAACAGATTATTGAGGGAAGAGGAAAGTAATTATTTTAGGTAATAATTAATTTTTAAAACATGTCACTTGATCCAGAAAACAATTATGAAGATTCTTCTCAGAGAGAGGAACGATTAATGCAAGAATTACATTCGGCTTTTGAGGAAGTAGTAGCATTTTTTGAAAGTGCCGAAAGTGGTATTGGAGAAATGAGGGGTTTATCAAAAAAATTTAGCGCCTTAGAAGAGCGAATAGAGGAATCAGATAAATTAGAGCATGATTTAAAAATAGAATTAGATAAGCTAAAAGCTAAAGAAGAAACTATTTCTGATTTGGATGAAAAAATTGATGCGTCAAGAGATGTTGCCGAGCAGCAAGCTAAGATCTGGGAACTTTGGTCAAAGCAAGATGATTTATATAAGGAGTTTTATAAAATTTGCGAAGATGAGGCTGGAATGAAGGGTGATGTTGAGGGGACTATGGCAATTATCCAAATGAAGATAGAAAAAATTGAAGCAATAAAAAAAGAATTAAGAGAGTTGGGAAATTAAGTAAAAAAAGAGCGCTGAACCGAAGTTAAGCGCCTTGAACTTTAAAGAAAGATTTTTTTACTCTTTCTTTTCTCGTTCCATTAAAGTCACACATCCATAACTACCAATGTATATTGGCACTACTTTCCAGCCATCTTGTCCGGCTTGATTAAGAAGACTTTCCAATTCCTTGGCACGGTCATCAGAGTTCAAATCGCAGGAAAAATCCTGATACTTGATAACCTTATACTCCCACTTTCGCATAACGATTCTCCTTTCGGAAGAAAAAGAGGATTCGGCAGTATCAAACAGCTTATCGATAATATATAGTAATAGAAGGGATTTGTCAAATAGTACAGGATGAGATAGAATATTGTATTGACTTATTAAAAATAATATAATAGTATTACTGGTATAAACAAAATAAATAAAAATAATAACTAAAATTTCTCACACATATGGCAACAGAAAAATTTGAGAGGTCAAAACCTCACGTAAACATTGGTACCATCGGACACGTTGACCATGGAAAAACTACCACCTCAGCCGCAATCATGCACGTTACAGGATTGCGTGGTTTAAAGCATTCAGCCGCCGGAGTTGATGATATCGACAAATCTCCTGAAGAAAAAGCCAGGGGGGTAACAATTTCTATTACTCACTTGGAAATGGAAACTCCAAAAAGGCACTATGCTTTGATTGATTGTCCAGGACACGCTGACTACATCAAAAACATGATTACGGGAGCTGCCCAAATGGACGGTGGAATTTTAGTAGTATCTGCTCCAGACGGACCTATGCCTCAAACCAAAGAACATATTCTGTTAGCTAAACAGGTTGGTTTGCCTAGTCTTTTGGTATGGATGAATAAGTGCGATATGGTGGACGACCCAGAAATTTTAGATTTGGTTGAATCGGAAATCCGGGAATTATTGAAAAAATATGGTTTCCCAGGAGACACTACTCCCATTATCAGAGGTTCAGCGGTAAAAGCTTTAGAATCAAAGTCTATTGATGATGCAGGAGCCAAGTCAATTATTGAATTATTGGATGCATGCGACACCTATATCCCAGAACCCGTAAGAGAATTAGAAAAACCCTTTTCAATGGCTATTGAAGACGTGTTTTCTATTGAAGGACGGGGAACCGTTGCTACTGGAAGAATTGAACGAGGAGTTATTAAACAAAACGATGAAGTTGAAATTGTGGGGCTTAAACCAACACAAAAGTCTGTAGTCGTTTCTGTTGAAATGTTCCAAAAATCTTTGGAAGCAGGAGGACAAGCTGGAGACAATGTTGGAATTTTGCTCAGAGGCTTGAAAAAAGAAGATATTGAAAGAGGTCAAGTTTTGTGCAAACCAGGATCAATTACTCCTCATACAGAATTTGAAGCCGAGGTATATGTATTAGGCAAAGAAGAGGGCGGAAGACATACGCCATTCTTTACTGGATACAAGCCGCAATTATATATGAGAACTTCAGATATTACTGGTGATGTAACTTTGCCAGCAGGAACCGAAATGGTTATGCCTGGAGATACTGCCCAATTAATCGTTAAATTAATTGTGCCAGTAGCTTTAGAGGAAAAATCAAAGTTTGCTATCAGAGAAGGGGGTAAGACTGTAGGAGCAGGAGTGGTAACTAAAATAATTAAATAGAAATAATAGCTCTTTAATATGGCAGTAGCAAAAAAGACAACTCCAAAGAAAAAGACCGAGAAGCCTGAAGTGGATGCTCCAAAAGAAGCCGGTAGTGCTGTAGTGCCAAAACTCAGAATTAAGTTAAAGGCTTACGACCATAAAATTATTGATAATTCTGTTCGACAGATTATTGATATTGCTAACCGGAATGGAGTTGAAGTAGTTGGTCCAGTGCCATTGCCTACTGAAATATTAAAGTACACCGTAAACCGATCAACCTTTGTTCACAAAAACGCCAGAGAGCAGTTTGAGATGAGAGTCCACAAAAGAATTATTGATGTGTTAAATCCAAACGAAGGGATTATTGAAGCATTGAGAGAATTAAATTTGCCGTCAGGGGTTGACATATCAATTAAAATTTAGTAAATTATAGCATTGTGATACTACTCTTACTAAGTAAGAGATAAGTCCAAAATTAAGATCTTTTCTTAGATCTTGCTTTATCGGGCTTAATGCCCGATATTTGATTGAAAAAAAGTATGAAATTTATCATCGGAAAAAAAATTGGAATGACTCAAATGTTTGATAGTACCGGAAAAATAACTCCGGTAACTTTGGTTGAGGCAGGTCCTTGTACTATATTGCAAAAAATGTCTAAAGATAAAGAAGGGTATGATGCTTTGCAATTAGGATACATAAAAATTGAAAAGAAAAGTAAGATTAAAAAGTCAATGAAGGGCAAAGAGTATCGCTATATTAAAGAAACCAGAACCACTGATACTGCCACCGTTGGCGACCAAGTTACGGTTTCTATTTTTGCCGAGGGAGATAAAGTAACCGTTGTTGGTACGTCAAAAGGAAAAGGATTTCAGGGAGGAGTAAAACGGCACGGATTTCATGGAAGAAACGCCACCCACGGAGCCAAGCACGAAGCTAGAACCATAGGATCCATTGGACAGAGATTTCCCCAACACGTTATTAAAGGAAGAAAAATGCCTGGCCGAATGGGCTTTGATAGGGTTACGGTAAAGAATTTGAAAGTTGCTAAAATTGACGTGGAAAATAATATGTTGGCTTTAATGGGTGCCATTCCGGGACACAAAGGCACATTGCTTCAAATTAAAGGATAATTTTTAAAAATGAAAACAGCAGTTTATACAAAAGACGGAAAAGAGGCAGGTGAAATCACGTTGCCAAAAGAAATATTTGAAGTTCCGATGAACGCTGATTTGGTGCACCAAGTATTAATTTCACAAACCGGGAATAAACGACAAGTTGGAGCTCATACTCAAAATCGAGGAGAGGTGCGCGGAGGAGGAAGAAAACCTTGGCGCCAAAAAGGTACCGGACGGGCCCGACACGGATCAACTCGATCTCCAATTTGGAAGGGCGGAGGAGTTTCAGGGGGTCCAAGAAATGACAAAAATTATACCAAAGAAATTCCTACTAAAATGAGAAGAAAAGCTTTGTTTATGGTATTGTCAGAAAAAGCAAAAAAGAATTTATTGGTGGTATTAGATAGTGCAAGCATTGAAAAGCCAAAGACAAAAGATATGGCTTCGACTATTAAAAATTTACCAATAAAGTTAGATAGCCGATTAGTAGTATATCAAACTGCCGACAAGAAAATGTTTTTAGCAACACGAAACATTAAAAAAACCGGAGTATCAGAGGCGCGGAATTTGAATGTTGTGGATTTGTTAAATTATAAATATTTGTTAATTAGCAGGGAAGGAATAAAAGAAATTGAAACTACGTTCGTAAAGAAATAATTATATACAAGTATATATTTAATCACTCGGTCGGAATAATAAATTGTGATTTCTTGTTCCTCCCTCCCTCATAAATATGGCATTATTAGATTTTTTAAAAAATAAAGAAGGAAAAGAGAAAGCTAAAAAAGCAGCTGAAAAGAAACCGGTGAAGGCTTCGGTTGCGCCAAAAGCTGAAAAAGTTGAAAAGAAAGGCGCCCCAGTAGTAGAAGTTAAAGCTTCACTACAGGGCAAGGGGTTCTCTTATAACATTGTAAAAGAACCGCACATTTCTGAAAAAGCCAGCGTTTTGGCAGAAAGTGATAAATATACCTTCAAGGTATATTCAAATACTAATAAACTGGAAATAAAAAAATCAGTCCAAGGAATTTACGGAGTAAATGTGTTAAGGGTAAATATTATAAAGTCCCCAAAGAAAAAACGAAGATTAGGAAGAACCGAAGGTTATAAGAAAGCTTTTACTAAGGCAGTGGTTACCGTTAAAGCCGGCCAAAAAATAGAAATACTATAAATTAAGAATTTATATGCAAAGCATATATGAAAATATATAAACCTACAACTCCATCAAGGCGCGGAATGACAGGAATTGATTTTTCTTTGCTTACAAAAAAGCGAGCTGAAAAAAGCCTGGTAAAATATGTTAGAAGAAGTAATGGAAGGTCAAAGGCTTCTGGCAGAATTACCGTGCGCCACAAGGGTGGAGGAGTGAAAAAATTATACCGGATTGTAGAATTTGCCCAAACTAAAATGGATATGCCTGCTACAGTAATTGCTTTAGAATACGACCCAAATAGAACCGGTTTCATTGCCTTGATAGAATATACTGATAAAACTAAGCAATACATTATTACCCCTCAAGGATTAAAAGTAGGAGATAGTGTTTTATTTGCAGAAACTGCTCCATTGACTCCAGGTAATCGAATGAAATTAAAGAATATCTCTGTAGGAACGCCGGTATATAATATTGAATTAGAGTCTGGAAGGGGGGGGATTTTGGCAAGATCGGCCGGAAATAGCGCACAAGTATTGGCCCAAGAACACGGATTTACTAACTTAAAAATGCCTTCAAGTGAAGTGCGAAAGGTAAAAGATGAATGTTTTGCCACGATTGGAATGGTTTCAAATCCAGAAAACAGATTTTATCGGGTTGGAAAAGCTGGTAAATCAAGATTAAAAGGAAGACGGCCACATGTTAGAGGATCAGCGATGAATCCGGTGGACCATCCACACGGAGGAGGAGAAGGAAGGCAGCCAATTGGATTAAAACATCCAAAGACGCCATGGGGTCTGCCAGCACTGGGAGTGAAAACTCGATACCGAAAGAAATGGACAAATAAATATATAATTTCAAGAAGAAAGAAAAAATAAAAAACTATGTCAAGAAGCTTAAGAAAAGGACCATTTGTTGACCCAAGATTACTCCAAAAAGTATTGAAAGTAAGAAAAGACGAAAAAGTAATCATTAAAACTTGGGCAAGACATTCTACTATTTCTCCGGAAATGGTTGGGTTTACATTTGGAGTACATAATGGAAAAGAATTTGTTCCGGTATTTGCTTCAGAAGATATGGTGGGACATAAATTGGGAGAATTTTCTGCTACGACTAAATTTTCACGACATGGAGGAAAAATGCAAAAAGGATTAGAACAGCAAGCCGAAGCATCAGCATCAGCGAAAACCGCAGCTGAAGTTAAGGCCCCGGCTGGTAAAAAATAATACATAACCATGGAAGTCAAAGTATATTTAAGAAATTTAAGAACTGCCCCCCGAAAGTCAAAGGAAGTTATTGATTTAATCAGAAATAAAAATGTGGTTGAAGCACGTGCTCTTTTAGAATTTACCGTAAAGCGATCAGCTGACCCGGTGTTGCGATTGTTAAACAGCGCAGTTGCTTCTGCGGTAAATGATTTTCATTTAGAAGAATCAAATCTTAAAATTGCCAGATTATGGGTTGATGAAGGGCCGAAATTAAAACGATCCTTCCCAATGAGCCGAGGACGAGCTTACCCAATTATGAAACGAACCAGTCATATTACCTTGGTAATTGATGAAATTAAACCAACTAAAGAAGTAAAAGAAGCAAAAACAACAGAAAATAAAGAAGTTGCCGAAGTAAAAAAAGAAGTTAAGAGGGAAGTAAAAAAAGTAGTTAAAAAGAAAACAACAAAATAATACATAACTATGGGACACAAAGTACACCCAAAATCATTTAGGATAAAGGGCATTGAAGACTGGAACGTTCGCGGTTTTTATGGCGCAAAAATGCCTCAATACTTGGAAGAAGACTTTTTAATCAAAGATTTTTTGAGAAAAATTTTGGTTGAAGCATCTGTTTCTAATATTTCTATTGAACACTCGGCCAATAAAATAAACATTATTATTGAATCGGCTCGTCCAGGTTTGATTATTGGAAGAGGTGGGGAAGGAGTAGAAACATTAAAGAAAATGATTGTAAAGAAAATGCATGATAAAGTGTTTTCTTCAACCAGAGTGGATAAGGTCGCTGATAAAACTGCTACTGAAAAATCTGAAACAAAACGGGAAATTAAAATTGATATTAAAGAAATTAAAAATCCTTGGGTATATTCTATGTTAGTTGCCCAATGGGCCGCTCAGCAATTAGAAAAGAGAATTCCATTTAGACAGGTATTGAAGCAGGGATTGGAAAAGGTAATGCAAAATAAGGAAATTAAGGGGGTAAGAATGGAAGTTTCAGGAAGATTGAACGGAGTAGAAATTGCTAGAAAAGAATGGTTGCGACAAGGAAGAATGCCAAGACAAACCATCAGAGCCGACATTGATTATTCTCAATATGAAGCCCACTGCACATACGGAGTCATTGGAATTAAAGTGTGGATTTATAAAGGAGAAAGATTTGATAAGTAAAAATTGTTAAAACAATAAATTAAGAATTATTATGAGTTTATTAATGCCCAAAAAAGTAAAACACCGAAAATGGCACAAAGGAGTGACCAAGGGCGTGGAAACACGTGCTGCGCAGTTGAATTTCGGCAGTTATGGTTTAAAAGCCATGGGTACTAAATGGATTACTGCAAGGCAACTTGAATCAGCCCGAAGACACATTATTCGATATATGAAAAAAGGAGGAAAGCTTTGGGTGAGAATTTTTCCAGACAAACCAGTGACATCAAAGGGAGAAGAAGTACCATTGGGAGGAGGAAAGGGAGGAGTGCACCACTATGTATATGCCATTCGTCCAGGAAGAATTATTTTTGAAATTGACGGATTAAAAGAAGAAGTGGCTAGGGAAGCATTTAAAGGAGCTAGCATCAAATTGCCAATTAAGACAAAATTTATTAAAAAAGACAATTAAGTATTAACGCGAAAATGAAAAATAACGAATTACGGAAAAAAGATATTAAAGAATTGCAAAAATCAGTTTTGGAAAATACCAAAAAATTGAGTGATTTGAGATTCAAGCTTTCTTCCAACCAGCTAAAGAATGTAAAGGAAATGCATAATACCAAAAAAGAAATCGCCAGAATGTTAACTATTATTAAGGAATTATCTAAATAGTATGTCAAAAAAGAAATTACAAGGAATCGTCGTTTCCGATAAGATGCAAAAGACTGTGGTGGTTTTGGTTGAACGAATTAAAGAACATCCAAAATACAAAAGACGATATAAAATCCATAAAAAGTATAAGGCTCATGATGAAGCGAAGGAATATAAAGTGGGCGACAAGGTGGTAATAGAAGAGACTGCACCGATTTCAAAAGATAAGCATTTTAAAGTAATCGGAAAAGTAAAATAATATGATACAGCCAAGATCAATGTTAAAAGTTGCAGATAATTCCGGAGCAAAAATACTTCAATGTATTAATGTGCCGGGAGGAACCAGAAAAAGATACGCTCAATTGGGAGATGTGATTGTGGGAACGGTTAAAAAAGCCGAACCGCGAAAATTGGTTAAAAAACACGAAGTAGTCAAAGCTGTGATTATTCGACAAAGAAAGGAATTTAAACGACAAGATGGCAGCTATATAAGGTTTGATGACAATGCGGTGGTGATTTTAGCAGAAGGCAAATTACCAAAAGGAGGAAGAGTATTTGGCCCAACTGCAAAAGAATTGAAAGATAAGGGTTTTGATAAAATTGCTATGATGGCAACAGAACTTTTATAGAATTTGTTAACGTAATTATAAAAAAATGAAATTAAAAAAAGGCGATACAGTGTTAATAATCTCCGGTAAAGACAAGGGCAGAACTGCTAAGATTTTGAAGTCCTTGGTAAAGGAAAAGAAAATTTTGGTTGAAGGAATTAATTTGAAAAAGAAACACGTAAAACCAAAGAAAGAAGGAGAAAAGGGACAAGTTATTTCAGTATCAATGCCATTGGATATTTCTAACACTAAATTCCTTTGCCCAAAATGTCAGAAAGCCACCAGAATTGGATATAAAATTGAAGGAGATAAAAAATTCCGAATTTGCAAAAAGTGTAAATCAGAAATTTAATTTACGAATATGGAAAAATTACAGCAAAAATATAATAAAGAAATAATTCCAGCTATGATGACCAAATTCGGATACAAAAATCCGATGGCGGTTCCAAAGATTACCAAGGTTACCCTTAACACTTCTTTTGGTAAGCAAGTGGTAAGCAAAACTTCCGGTGAACGAGAAAAAATACAAAAGTTTGTATTGCAGGATATGGCTTTAATTGCCGGACAAGGACCGCGATTGGTTAAATCACGAAAATCTATTGCCGGGTTTAGTTTGCGAGAAGGACTGGAAATTGCCGCAATGGTAACATTGCGAAAAGGCAGAATGTGGGACTTTTTGGAAAGATTTATTTATTTGTCACTGCCACGGTCACGAGACTTCCAAGGGTTAAATCCAAAATCAATTGATCAAGGGGGTAATATGAATATTGGTTTTCGAGAACATATTTCATTCCCGGAAATATTCGTTGAAAAAGAAAAGACTATTTTCGGATTGGAAGTCACCATATCTACGAATGCAAAAAGCCGGGAAGAGGGAGAAGCATTATTCAGATTACTTGGATTACCGTTAAAAGAAGATAAAAAAGTAGAAAAAAAATAATTATTATATATGGCAAAAACATCACAAGAAGCAAAGGCAAAAATGAAACCAAAGTTCTCTTCGCGCCTGCAAAGACGCTGTTTTAAATGCGGACGAAGACACGGTTTTATGAGAAAGTTCGGTCTTTGCAGAATATGTTTTAGGGAATTGGCCAACAAAGGCGAAATACCAGGAGTAACAAAATCAAGCTGGTAAATAATAAAAAGTAAAAACAATAAGTTAATTTTTAAACTTTCATGACAGATCCAATCACGGACATGTTAAACCAAGTACGAAATGCCCAAGCGGTTGCAAAACCGGAGGTTTTGATTCCTTTTTCAAAATTGAAAAACCAAATTGGAATGCTTTTGGCGCAAGAAGGTTTTGTGGTGGATGTCAAAAAAATTGCCAAAGATAAAACCAAGATAATGAAAGTGGTATTGAAATATGATAATGGAATACCGGCTATTGAAGGATCAAAGAGAGTTTCAAAACCAGGACAAAGAATTTACGCCAAATACACTGAAATCAAGAAAGTACGCGGAGGATTTGGAATTTCCATTATTTCAACATCAAAAGGACTAATGACCAACAACCAGGCACGAAAGGCAAAGTTGGGAGGAGAGGTGATGCTTGAAGTTTGGTAAAAAATATACTAGAATAAAGGGACTTAAATTAGTCAATATTATGTCAAGAATAGGTAAAAAATTAATAGAAATCCCAGCTACCGTAAAAGCGGAAATTAACGGCCAAGATATGAAAGTGACTGGGCCTAAGGGAGAATTAAATATCAAGATACATCCTGCTATAAAAGCAGAAATAAAGGATGGCAAGATTTTGGTATTGCCCGCCAGAACTCTTATTAAAAGTGCCAGAGGATTATGGGGATTGTACCGAGCCTTAATTGCGAATATGATTGAGGGTGTGGACAAGGGCTTTGAAAAGAAATTGGAAATTGAAGGGGTTGGATTTAAAGCTTCCGTTGTGGGAGATGAATTAGTAATGAACTTGGGCTTTGTAAATCCGGTTAGAATTAAGAAACCGGAAGGTATTACCTTTTTGGTAGAAAAAAACTTAATTACTGTTTCTGGAATTTCAAAAGAATTGGTAGGACAAATTTCAGCTGAAATCCGAGAAACCAAAAAAGCAGAACCCTATAAAGGAAAAGGAATTAAATATCAAGGCGAGAAGATTAGACGAAAAGAAGGTAAAAAAGTAGTAGCAACAAAGAAATAATATGTTAAGAAAACAGTTAAAAAGAAAAAAAATCCACAAAAAAATACGGTCAGTGATGTCTGGAACCAAAGATCGTCCACGATTGTCGGTTTTCAGATCCACTCAACACATTTATGCTCAATTAATTGACGATGATAGTGCTAAGGTATTAGCTCAGGCTTCAGACGTGAAAATGAAAACAAAGGGAACTAAAGTAAGCAAGTCGCTGGAAATAGGAAAGTTAATTGCTAAAGAAGCATTGGCCAAGAAAATTGAAGCAGTAGTATTTGACCGCGGAGGCAACGTGTACAGCGGAAGAATTAAAGCTGTGGCCGATGGAGCCCGCGAAGGGGGACTTAAATTTTAATTAAAATTTATATGCAAAGCATATAAATAATCATTTGGTCGATATGAAAAAATAAATTCTTTCATATCTTCCTCATTCATATTTATGGCAGACGAAGTAAAACAACCTACATCTAATAAACCAGCCAACAATCTGCCTGTGCAGACAGGTGGCTTTCGGCCCATAAAGAAAGGCTACGGTAGAAGGAATGAAGTGAGCGATGGAATTGATTCTAAGTTATTGGATTTGGCTCGGGTTACCAGAGTTACCGGCGGAGGAAAAAGAATGAGCTTTAGAGCCGTAGTGGTTGCCGGGGATAAGAAAAGTAAAATTGGAATTGGAATTGATAAGGGAAAAGATGTTTCACAAGCCATTGAAAAAGCGACTGCCAGAGCTAAAAGAGATATGATTAGCGTGGTTATTGTAAATGGAACTATTCCTCATCAAGTTGAGGCAAAGGTAGGACCTGCAGTAATTTTATTGAAACCACAGAAAAAGGGCAGAGGATTGGTTGCTGGAGGAGCCGTGAGAACTATTTGCGATTTGGCTGGGATTCAGGATGTTTCTTCAAAAATTCTCTCAGGATCAAAAAACAAATTAAACAATGCGCGAGCAACCATGGAGGCGTTAAGAAAACTTAAAGTACGGTAAACCATATTTTTATGCAAATACATCAATTAAAACCAAAACATAAATCAAAAGACCGGATGATTGTCGGTCGAGGTGGAAAGAAAGGAACTTATTCTGGAAAGGGAGGCAAGGGTCAGTCAGCAAGGTCTGGAAGAAAGATGGTGCCGATTATTCGGGAATTAATCAAGCGATATCCAAAATTAAAAGGATATAGGAGTTTTGTATTTGAAAATACTACTGCGGTGGTTAATTTAAATGCGTTAGATAAACATTTTAAAGATGGTGAAATAGTAAGCCCAGCTAATTTAGTTAAGAAAGGAATTATCAGAATGTTAAAGGGCAAAATTCCGGCAGTTAAGATCTTGGGTAACGGAAAAATATCTAAAAAAGTTATTGTTGAAAATTGTACTACTTCAAAAACAGCAAAAGGGGCAATTATTAAGGCTGGAGGAACCGCTAAATAATTAAACGTTATATATTATTATATGTGGTACGAAAAAATATTGTTTTTGTTTAAAAATAAAGACATTAGAAAAAAGTTTATTTTTGTAATATTTTTGTTTGTTGTTTTCAGAATTGCAGCTAATGTTCCAATACCAGGAATTGGGCTGGAAAATTTACGTAAATTTTTTGACCAAAACCAAGTGTTCGGTCTTTTAAATATATTTTCTGGAGGAGCCCTAAGTAATTTTTCTATTGTGCTTATGGGTGTCGGCCCCTATATTACGGCCACTATTATTTTACAACTTTTAACCATGATTTTCCCGGCTTTGGAAAGAATGTACAAAGAAGAGGGGGAAGCTGGCAGACATAAATTCAACCAATATGGCAGGTTGTTGACTATTCCATTGGCCGGTTTTGAAGGTTTTGGTATGCTTACATTATTTGAACGGCAGGGCGTGATTACCGGATTGACTCCAGCTATAATGCTAAGTGCAATTATTACCATTATGGCCGGAGCAATGTTTTTGATGTGGTTGGGAGAACTTATTAGTGAACAAGGTATTGGAAATGGCATATCATTGTTAATTTTTGCGGGTATTATTGCCAGCTTGCCAATTAATATTTTTCAAACATTTGCAACATGGGACCCATCGCAAATTCCTTCATATATTTTATTTTTTGTATTATCGGTTGTCATTATTGCCGGTGTGGTGTTAATTACCGAGGCCCGAAGAAATATTCCTGTATCGTATGCCAAGCGCGTGCGGGGCAATAAAGTATATGGTGGTCAATCAACATACTTGCCATTGAATGTTAACCCTGCCGGAGTGATTCCAATTATATTTGCCCTTTCTATGTTGTTATTTCCGGGAATGATCGCCGGATTTTTAACTGGAGCACCAGGATTTGTGGGGGTTGCTGCCACTAATGTTTCCGCGTTCTTCAATAACCCTTGGGTATATGGGGTATTGTATTTTATTCTGGTTATTGCGTTTACCTATTTTTATACCGCCGTTACATTTGATCCAAAAAAGATAGCTGAAAACTTGCAAAAAATGGGAGGATTTATTCCAGGGGTCAGGCCGGGAGAATCAACAACAAAATTTTTAAAACATATTTTAAATCGGGTGCTATTTTTGGGAGCTACTTCCCTGGGTTTAATTGCCGTATTGCCAAATATGGTAGCAGGAGCCACTGGAATTACTGGTTTTACTTTCTTAATTGGAGGTACATCATTGTTAATTATCGTAAGCGTAGTTTTGGATACCTTGCGACAAATTAACGCCCAGTTGCAGATGAGAGAGTACGACACGTTTTAATTTTACATTTTTGAATAAAAAAATAAGCCTCGACTTGTGTCGGGGCTTTTGGTTTTGCCCATTAGGCTTACCCCGTATAAATTTTTTAGGGTAACATGGGCACAACCCTGTAAACTACTCCTTTTGCCGTTTTCTCCAGTTCAGTTTTTTTTCTGAATAACTTGGCTTGGTCTTCTGAGACCTCAAGAGTGATCCAACACTCGCCGAAGTCATCAATAACCTGTAAGCAGTATTTCATGGCATTTTCTCCGGGGGAAGGGGAACTAAAATAACGGTAATCTATTTTCCAATAATTGTCAATATTTAATTAATCAAAAAATATGTTATTATAAAAGAAAAAAATATGTCAAAAAAGGTTATTATTTTATTTGGTCCGCCAGGGGCGGGAAAGGGAACACAATCTGAGCTTTTATCTGAAAAGATGGGGTTGTATTTGTTTGAAACCAGTAAAATGCTGGAACGGGAATTTAGAAACGCAGAAGATTTGTCAGAAGATGACCCAGCCAGATTCGTAGAAATTGAAGGTGAAAAATTTGATATATTAAACGAAAAAGAAATTTGGAAAAATGGAGAACTATGCAGTCCGACATGGGTGACGTGGTTGACCATGAAAGAATTAAAACGATTGCATGATGACGGGGACAATATTATTTTGTCTGGCTCGCCAAGAACTTTGTACGAAGTCGAGATTGAAGCCCCTTTACTGGTAGAGCTTTACGGCAAAGAAAATATTCATATTGTATTAATTGAGATTTCAGCTGAGGTGACGGTTTTTCGAAACACTCACCGCAAAATTTGCGAGTTGATGCGCCATTCCATTTTATTTAACGACGAAACTAAAACATTAACCATCTGTCCATTGGATGGGTCGCTTTTGACTAACCGAAAAGATTTGGATGACCCAGAAACTATTAAGGTGCGCCTTGAACAATACAGCCAGCGAACATTGCCATTGTTTGAATATTTTCAAAATAATGGTTTTAAGGTAGCTAAAATAAACGGGGAAGGAAGTGTGGCAAATGTGCACGGTGAGATTTTAAAAATCATTGAATAAATGGTTCACATAAAATCAGCAGAAGAAATTGCAATCATGGCCGAGGGCGGGAAAATCCTGGCAACGGTGTTGTATCAGGTTGCTGATATGGCTAAGCCGGGCATTACCACCATGGAACTGGACAGGGCTGCCGAAGCTCTTATTTTAAAATACGGCGCCAAACCGGCATTTAAGGGATATGAAGGGTTTCCTTATTCTTTGTGTGCTTCGGTAAATGAAAATATTGTGCACGGGTATCCATCAAATACGCCATTGAAAAATGGTGATATTGTAGGGCTTGATTTGGGTGTTTTGCATAAAGGATACAATACCGACATGGCCGTAACGGTGGCTGTCGGCGAAGTTTCCTTTGAAGCAAAACGGTTGTTGAAGGTAACCGAAAAGGCTTTGCGCCTTGGCATTAAAAAAGCCCGCGCTGGAGTTACTACCGGAGATGTGGGTAATACCATTCAACGGTTTATTGAAGATCAGGGGTTTGGGGTAGTGCGAGACTTGTACGGCCACGGCATTGGTAAGCAGGTACATGAAGATCCATTGGTTCCTAATTTTGGAAAACGACAAGAGGGGACTGTTTTGAAAGAAGGAATGGTGATTTGCATTGAGCCGATGGTAACCATGGGAGATTTTAAAATGAAGCGTTCCGATGACGGCTATGGCTATGCGACGCGGGATGGCTCGTTGTCCGCCCACTTTGAACATACCCTAGCGATTACGAAAGACGGTTGTCGAGTTTTGACGGTAGCACCTTAACAACGTTAACCAAGAAAGGGGCGACACGTGGAAAAGGTAAAACCTTCGATAGTAAATATAATCGTAACCCTTTCAGTTACGGTATTATTTGCTTTTTCGTTTCAGGTTAGCTTTCTTGCCGGACAGATAATATTAGTAGCAGTGTTTTTTTGCTATAATATTGTTTGCGAATCTGTGCTTGGGCGGTGTGTGGGAATGTGGTGGTTTAGAAAGAAATGGCGCAATCAAAGGACTATTCGGCACAAAATGCTGTATATTTTCTGCTACACTGCTTCATTTAGCACATTAGTGATTTACGTTTGGTTCCCATTAGATATTTTCCTGGTTAACATTTTAATTTTCCAACTCCCATGTTTCTTGTTGAAAAGGAACACCTTTCACGGTTACGTGGGTGGTATGGAAACAATTCCATTTGACCCTGCATCTTAGGATGCGGGGTTTTTTCTTTTATTATTTTTTGGTACAATCAACTATATGCAAAGCATATAAATAATCGTGCGGTCGGAATAATAAATTGTGATTTCTTATTCCTCTCTTACTCATATTTATGGAAAAATTAATTGTCGCTAATTGGAAATTAAATCCGATAACTTTTAAAGAAGCCAAAGATTTGTTTGGCGCGGTAAAAAAACATGCGAAAGTAAAAAATACCCAAGTGGTCATTTGTCCGCCGTTTGTGTATTTACCATTGTTAAAAGGTTTGAGTTTGGGATCGCAAAATATTTCTTCCGAACAAAAAGGGGCCTTTACCGGAGAAATTTCTGCTCTGCAACTTAAGGATTTGAATATTGAATACGTTATCATTGGACACTCTGAACGCCGAAAACATTTTAGTGAAACTAATGAAACGGTAAATAAAAAAATAAAAATGGCATTGGAAGCAGGCT
This sequence comes from Candidatus Staskawiczbacteria bacterium, assembly GCA_943354455.1. Lineage (GTDB taxonomy): Bacteria > Patescibacteriota > Minisyncoccia > Minisyncoccales > Staskawiczbacteraceae > VGLO01. The sequence goes on from CALRCB010000001.1 coordinate 26,790, forward strand.
TGAAGGTTATTTTTTGCATTGGTGAAAACGAGGGAGAAGAAAAAAATACCATTTTGCAAAATCAAATTACCAAAGGGCTGGCCGATGTGTTGCCAGCGCAGATGGAGCAAGTAGTTATTGCCTATGAACCGGTGTGGGCGATTGGCACGGGAAAAAATTGTTCAACCGAAGAAACTAAAAGTGCTGTGGAATCAATAAAAAATACGTTAATAAGTCTATATGGCTCTCAAATTGCCGAAAATACCAGAATTTTATATGGGGGGAGTGTAAATAGTACTAATTCGGCTGAGTATTTAAAAAATGGGGAAGTAAATGGACTATTGATTGGTGGAGCTTCGCTGAAACCAGATGAATTTATCGCCATTGTAAAATCCACAGAATAAGTTTTTTGTTTGACTATTTTCCGGTTTGGCGTATATTCAAACTATGGAAGGAAACATTAAAGATGGAACATTTTTTAGTCCCAGTAAGGGTGATATGACCTTTAGCGATTTGATAAAAGAGATTTTTGATTACATTTCGGCCAAGCCGGAATTTTTTTATGATATTGTGGTGGGGTGTGATTCGCCGTCAACCGACAAACCATTTTTCCCGATTGCCATTGTAGTGCTGCGAACTGGCGCCGGTGGCAGGTTTTTCTTAAAAAAAATGCATTACCCCGATGCTTATTTAAAACGTTTTATGCACATTAATTGGAAACAGCGCATTCTGCAGGAAGTGTATCTGTCTTGCGATCTGGCGTTATTATTGCGGGAAACGTTGGAAAAAGAATTCGGTCAAGCTCGCCCTAACTTTAATTACCAATTTGCCTATATTCATGCTGATGTCGGAGAACAAGGAAAAACCAAAGAAATGGTAAAAGAGGTGATTGGATTAATCCGTGCCAATGGTTTTGAACCAAGAATCAAACCGGAATCTTTTGCCGCCTCGGTGGTTGCAGATAGATACACTAAATAGTCCTTTAACATAACAGGGAGGATTTGTAATGCTCGCTAAACTGCCCGAAGACAAGGTGCTTTTTAGTCAAGCCCTGGAAACCGATAAAGAAAAGGTGCAAAAGCTTTGTGTCAACATTGAGATGATGTGTTGCGCCTATAGTAAAAATCAGCACCGTCAGTTGATGTTGTATAAGCGCGAGAATGCATATGGCAGGCAAGAGGCGGGGATCGCCTATTTACCAGGACCCAAGTGTACGGCTTCCAAGCTTTTCGCAAGGGAAATGCTTAGGTTGTTTTCTAAAGATCCCAATTATTGTTTCGATTTTGCCGAAAAATACTATTTTGACTTGGTAAGTGCGAAGAATTATCTGAGTCCCCACAGTTAGGTCTTTGTAGGCGTCTTTTATTAGACGCTTTTTAATTATTTGCGAAAAGATATTTTGTAGTATAGAATAATATTATGAAATCAAGTGAATTGCGCCAAAAATTCTTGCAATTTTTTGAAAAAAACGGACACGCGGTTATTCCGAGCACTTCTTTGATTCCCGATGAAGTCGGTTTAGATCAAAAAACTCTTTTTATTACCGCTGGTATGCAACCGATGGTGCCATATTTAATGGGTAAAAAACATCCAGAAGGAAAAAGAATTGTTGATATTCAGAAATGTTTTAGAACCGTTGATATCGATGAAGTTGGCGATGACACCCATCATACCTTTTTTGAAATGATGGGGAATTGGTCATTGGGTGACTATTGGAAAAAAGAATCCATTGGTTGGAGTTTTGAATTTTTAACCAAAGAACTTAATATTCCGCTTGAAAAATTGGCTGTTTCTTGTTTTGCTGGCGATGAAAATGCGCCAAAAGATGAAGAATCGGCCAGAATTTGGGAGTCACTTGGAATACCTAAAGAACGAATTGCCTTTTTGCCAAAAGAAGATAATTGGTGGGGTCCTGTTGGAGCTTTCGGTCCCTGTGGACCGGATACAGAAATTTTTTATTGGAAAGCAAACGATATTCCTGTTACAAAGGGATTTGATCCACAAAATAAAAATTGGGTTGAGATTTGGAATAATGTTTTTATGGAATATGTAAAAGATAGTAACGGAAATTATGTTTTAGCAGAACAAAAAAATGTAGATACGGGAATGGGTTTTGAAAGGACGCTTGCCATTTTAAATGGTTATACAAATAATTACGGAACTGATCTTTTTGCTTCAATTATTTCGAAAATAAATGAAAATAGTAATTCGGACGATGAGGCGGGCAAAAGAATTATTGCTGATCATATCCGCGCAACTGTATTTATGATTGCCGATGGTATTGAGCCATTGAATACTGGACGTGGATATTTATTGAGGCGCTTATTGCGCAGAGTGGCTTACTACTGTAATTCCATTGAATTAAAGAATATTTTCCTATCTGACTTGGCCGAAGTTGTAATTAGTATTTATGATGATGTTTATGCTCTTAACGAAAGTAAGAAATTAATATTAGAGACTATTGAAAAAGAGGTTTCATTATTTAATAAAACCCTCGAGGCTGGTAAGAAAAAATGTGAGGAAGGAGAAGATCCGTTTATTCTTTCCACTACATATGGTTTTCCCATAGAATTAACACGTGAAATAGCCAAAGAAAATGGAAGGACGATTGATATGCAAGATTTTGAACAAAAAATGAAGCAACACCAAGAACTTTCGCGCACCGCCTCGGCGGGAATGTTTAAGGGGGGATTGGCTGACCACGAGCCCGCCACGGTAAAATTACATACTGCGCACCATTTATTATTGTCTGCTTTGCAAGAGGTATTTGGCAAAGAGGTAAAGCAGCGGGGAAGTAATATTAATCAAGAACGGTTAAGGATTGATTTTTCGTTTGATAGAAAGTTAACCGATGAAGAAAAAAGCCATATTGAAATTATGGTAAATGAAAAAATACAGCAGGGATTAGACGTGGTAAAACGGGAAATGCCTTTGGAGGAGGCAGAGAAACTTGGTGCAGAGATGGAATTTGGTGTAAAATACGGTAATATGGTGTCTGTGTACTTCATTGAAGATAAAAAGGGAAACGTGGTAAGTAAAGAATTTTGCGGAGGCCCCCACGTAACTAATACATCAGAGTTAGGACACTTTAAAATTTTAAAAGAAGAAGCTTCTTCGCAAGGAGTACGAAGAATTAAAGCAATTTTAGAATAAAATACTATTAAAAGTTTTTATATTTCATGCCAAAAAAAATGCACGATATTTTGTCTCCCAAGGCAAAGCGCAAAATAGATAGCACTGTAAAGGAAATTGTTAAGGACTTATCGGTAGTTTCTAGGAAAAAAAGAACTGTGCACAAAAAAATCGTGCAAGAGTCGATTGTTAAAAAAGAAAAAAGTTTTCCATTAAAAGAAATAGTAATTGGGGGTGCGGTGGTAGTGCTTTTATTGGCCTGGTATGGAATTACAAAATTACCAAAAGCCGATATTCAAATTTGGCCTAAAATCGATACATTAACCCTTTCCCAAAAAATTACGGCAGATAAATCAGTAACTGTCATAGATATATCCCGTGGAATTATTCCTGCAACCTATGTGCAAGAGATTAAAGATGGTAAGCAAGAATTTTTGGCAACGGGAAGTGCATCTGATGACGGAAAAGCAACTGGATCTATTATAATTTATAATAAAAATAATTCTGTTTTCACGTTGGTAAAAGGTACTCATTTTTTATCTGACTCAGGAAAATATTTTGTAACTCTCGCAAGAATTAGTATTCCGGCAATGTCAAAGAAAACTCCCGGATCGGCTTTGGCTCAAGTCCAGGCTAAGGAAGCCGGAGAATCATATAATATCGGTTCTTCTAAGTTTTCCGCACCAAAGCTATATGGCACAGAGTATTATTATAGTATTTACGCGCAATCAGACAGTAATATGTCGGGCGGACAAACTGGAGAGGTAAAAAAAGTTACTGCTGACGATATCAAAGAAGCTAAAAATTCTTTGACAAAAAAAATATTGCAAGAAGCCAAGGATTCTTTACGGGCAAGGCTTTTGGCCGATGAGGTGTTATTAGAAGGTGCCATCCAAAATACAGTAGTTAGTGATAGTGCAGATGTGGCGGCCGGAACTATTGTAGATAAATTTAATGAATCAGTTAGTGTAAAAATTTCTGCATTAGTGGTAAAAAAGCATGATCTAGAAGTAGTAGTTAAAGATAATATTGTGTCCGAATTACCAAAGGTCAATAACTTTATTGAAAACAGCTTAGATATTAAGCCCATTCTTACATCGGTTGACTTTAAAGCTGGTAAAATGATACTTGATACCTCGTCTTCGGTTAAAACCTATTACAATATTAATAATAATGAATTGATAGATTTATTCCCAGCAAAGTCTGGCGACCAAATAAAACAGGTGATTGATCAACTACACGAAGGCCAGATCTCTGAATTGAAAATTAATTTCTGGCCATTTTGGGTTCACCGGGCTCCAGATAATAAAAATAGAATAAAAATAAATTTAAATTTCTAATGAAATTATTATTATTAAGACATTTAAAATCCCAGTGGAATAAAGATGATCGTTTTGCTGGTTGGGTTGACAATCCATTGTCCGACGAAGGCAGGCTACAGGCCAAAGGAATTTTTGAACAATTAAAAAATCAGAAAATCGATGTGGCTTATTGTAATGCGTTAATCCGATGCACAGAAACAGTGCTGCGTATATTTGAAGATATTCCCGGAAAATATCCGTTATTTTTACATATTGATGGCGGAAAAATGCAAAAATGGGGTAATTTTGAGGGCACGGACATGGGAGAAATTCCTTTTTATGTAACAGAAAAATTAAATGAACGCTATTATGGAAGTATTCAGGGATTAAATAAGGCAAAAACTAAGGAAAAGCATGGAGAGGTATTGGTGCAGGAATGGAGAAGATCGTTTAATGGTAAGCCAGCGGGCGGAGAATCTTTAAAAGATGTGTGCAAAAGGGTCGATTCATTTTTTAAAAAATATATCGAAAAAGATTTAAAGCAAAATAAAAATATTTTAGTGGTGGCCAGCCACAATAGCTTGAGGGCAATGGTAAAATATATTGAAAACATACCAGATGAAGATATTGTAAATTTGGAACTACCCTTTGGTGCTTTGGTGGAATATGAATATAGTGATGGAAAATTTATGAATTTGCATTTTAAAAAATAATAAGATATAAATAATTAATAAAAAAAATAACATTATGTATAAACGTATGATCAGTAAATTAAGTAAGTTAAATAAAAATACGGTATTAATAGTTGTTGCCGTGATTGCTATTTTAGTGACAGGAGTTTTTGTTTCTAATAAGCCTCTTTCTTCTCAGGTCATATCATTTTTTAAGGTTGGGGGGTCCCGCGACGCTATTGCTAAAAAATCCGTAGATTATTTAAATAGCAGCGTCTTAAAAGATGGCCAGACTGCCATTATAAAAAGCGTTTCAGAAGAGAGTGGTTTAGTAAAACTTGAAATTCAAATAGGCAATAGTAATTATACTAGTTATGCTACTAAAGACGGCAAACTATTATTTCCCGAAGCATTTACCATGGGCACCGCAAAGAATTCTCCAACAGCTTCAAGTACTCCAGATGCCACTGCCGGTGCATCAATAACTCCCGCCAATGTAGAAAAAGTAGATAAAACATCTCTTGAGGCATATGTCGTGAGCAGATGTCCTTTTGGACTTCAAATGCAAAGGGCCATGGCGGAGGCCGTAAAAAACAGTCCAGCTTTGGCAGACTACGTTAAAGTAAGATATATTGGATCAATTTCTGGAAATACAACTATCGCTATGCATGGTCCCGAAGAGGCTGCGGAAGATCGCAGGCAAATATGCTTACGAGAAGAACAGCCCGTTAAATACTGGCCTTATGTCGCTTGTCAAATGAAAAGCAAGGATGCGGCCGATGGGTGTTTATCGTCAGTGGGCGTTAATGTAAATAAGTTAAATTCATGCTTATCAGATAAGGTATTGACATACGCAAAAGTAGATTTTGATTTAAATGCTAAATACGATGTATCGGGTTCTCCAACAATGATTTTAAATGGTAAAGAGGTTTCAGAAACTCCTTTTGGAGGTAGATCTGCAGATGCTATAAGAAATTTGGTATGCTCTTCATTAACTACCGCTCCAGCTTTTTGTGAAAAAAAGTTAGATACGGCTCCTGCAGCAGCTTCTTTCTCATTGACATTAACAACTCCAACTGGTGGAGCCATAGCAAGTGCTAATACTGCTTGTGCACCAGCAGTACAGTAAATAACGATGATTACTATTTATTCAACTCCAACTTGTGTGTACTGCAATAATGTAAAAGAGTACCTTACTAAAAATAATATTCAGTATCAAGAAATTGATGTTTCTTTAGATGAAAAGGAATTAGAAAAAATGGTTGCTATTTCTGGCCAAATGGGGGTTCCGGTAATTGATATTGATGGGGATGTGGTAGTTGGTTTTGATAAAGAAAAAATAGACGAATTACTGAAATTAAAACCGTAAAATATATGACAAAAATTGCTATTAATGGATTTGGTCGCATTGGCCGGCAAACATTTAAAAGGATATTAGAAACACATCCTGATTTAGAAGTGGTGGCGATTAACGATTTAACCGACACTAAAACATTAGCTCATTTATTGAAATATGATTCTAGTTATGGAATTTTAAATAAAGAAGTGAGTTTTGATGAAAGAAACATAATTGTTGATAGTAAAAAATATAAAGTATTGGCAGAAAAAAACCCAGAAAATCTGCCATGGAAAGATTTGGAGGTAGATATTGTGCTTGAATGCACAGGGTTATTTAACGATAAAGAAAGTGCGCAAAAGCACATTACTGCTGGCGCAAAAAAGGTGATTCTATCAGGCCCCGCCAAAGAGAAAGAAGTTCCCGGATTTATTTTGGGCGTAAATTCTGATGAATTTGATATTAGTAAGACCGATATTATGGATATGGGTTCTTGTACTACTAATTGTTTGGCACCGGTGGCAAAAATATTGAATGATAATTTCAAAATTGTAAAAGGATTTATGACCACGGTGCATAGCTATACTAATGATCAACGAATTCTTGATTTACCTCATAAAGATTTGCGAAGAGCTCGGGCAGCCGCCGTTAATATGATTCCAAGTAGCACGGGAGCCGCCAAAGCCATTGGTAAAATGATTCCTGATTTGCAGGGAAAGTTAGATGGAATATCAATTCGAGTGCCAACCGCAGCGGTTTCTGTTTTGGATTTAACCGTAGAGGTTGAAAATGCCACCGATAAAGAATCGGTAAATAACGCCTTTAAAAAAGCTGAAAAACAAGAGAGTCTTGAAGGTATTTTCCGGGTTGAAACCAATGAATTAGTTTCATCTGATTTTAAGGGAGATTCTTATTCTTCTATCATTGATGAAAGCCAGACCATGGTAAATGGAAATATGGTAAAAGTGCTGGCGTGGTATGATAACGAATGGGGATTTAGTTGTAGATTAGCCCAATTTGCCGAATTCGTAGGAAAGAAATTGTAAAAATTATGGAAGGGGGAAAAAATATTTTGTGGTTTAAAGAACTGGGGATTAAAGATGTCCCTGATGTTGGCGGAAAGAATGCTTCCTTGGGGGAAATGTATAATAATTTACTTACCAAAGGTGTAAATCTTGCCAATGGTTTTGCCACCACTTCTGGTGCATATTTTTATTTTTTAGATAATACTGGCTTGACAAAACAAATTGAAGAAATTTTAAAAGATGTTGATGTTCATGATTTAAAAAGTTTGCAACAAAAAGGAAAGAAAGTAAGAGAATTAATTATTGCATCAACTCTACCACATGCTCTACGGGAAGATATTATTAAGTCTTACTTAGAATTATCGCGATTATATTATGTGGAAAATACGGACGTAGCTGTGCGGTCTTCAGCCACTGCCGAAGATTTGCCTGGCGCTAGTTTTGCCGGCCAACAAGAAACTTTTTTAAATATTACTGGAGCTGAAAATGTGTTAATAGCAGTTAAAAAATGCTTTGCTTCTTTGTTTACTGACAGGGCTATTGTTTACCGGCAAGAAATGGGGTTTGCCCATTCAAAGGTTGGGCTTTCTGCGGGAATCCAAAAAATGGTACGTTCTGATATGGGAGCTTCTGGTGTAATGTTTTCTTGCGATACTGAATCGGGTTTTGCCGATGCGGTTTTGATAAATGCGAGCCTTGGTTTGGGCGAAAATGTGGTATTGGGAAGAGTTGAGCCAGACCAATATTATGTTTTTGAAACCACTCTTCGAATTGGCAATACTCAAGGTAAACCATATAGACCAATTATTGAAAAGAAGATTGGGTCAAAATTGGTGAAGATGATTTATACTAAAGACCCAAAGGCACCGACTAAAAATATTGCCACCACGCCAAAAGAACGTCATAATTTTGTGTTAACTGATGATGAAATTTTGCAATTGGCCAAGTGGTCAATGATTGTGGAAGAACACTATAAAAAACCGATGGACATGGAATGGGCCAAAGACGGTAAAGAAAATAAATTATACATTGTACAGGCTCGGCCAGAAACCGTACAAAGCAAGCGGAATTTAAGTGTACTGGAAGATTATGTGTTGGAAAAATCTGCTGACAAAAAAGTGATTGCCCAAGGAATGAGCGTGGGAGGAAAAATTGGATCTGGAAAAGCCAATAAAATCATGTCGGCCAAAGACATTAATAAATTTAAAAAAGGGGAAGTGCTGGTTACCGGCATGACTGACCCCGACTGGGTGCCAGCTATGAAGCTTGCCTCGGCCATTATTACCGACCAAGGAGGCCGAACGGCCCATGCGGCTATTGTTTCCCGCGAATTGGGGATTCCTTGCATTGTGGGGGCTGGCAATGCCACCAAGGTGCTAAAAACCGGCCAGCCATTAACCGTTGACTGTTCGGGTGGAGAAGAAGGCTTTGTATATGAAGGGTTGATTCATTTTGAGGTTAAAAAAACTGATATTTCAAATATTCAAAAAACCAAAACCAAGATTTCCATGAACTTGGCTGACCCGTCGCAGGCTTTTAACCTAAGTTTTATCCCCAATGACGGTGTTGGTTTGGCTCGGGAAGAATTTATTATTGCCAACACCATAAAAATCCACCCAAACGCGCTGATTAATTATAAAAAGTTAAAACCGGCATTAAGAAAACAAATTGATGCTCTTACTTTAGGGTATACTGACAAAGCAAATTTTTACGTTGATAAATTGGCCGAGGGCGTGGGAAAGATTGGCGCGGCCTTTTACCCAAAGCAAGTTATTGTGCGGTTTTCAGATTTTAAAACTAATGAATACAGGGGATTGATTGGCGGGGATTTGTATGAACCAAAAGAAGAAAACCCGATGATTGGGTTTCGGGGGGCATCACGGTATTATAATGAAGCCTTTAAAGAAGCGTTTGTATTGGAATGTAAAGCGATTAAAAAGGTGCGCGAGGAATTTGGCATTGATAATGTGCAGGTGATGGTGCCAATGTGCCGAACCGTGGACGAAGGCAAAAAAGTGCTTGAAATTATGAAAACGGCGGGGTTGGTAAAAGGGGAAAAAGGACTAAAAGTGTTTGTGATGTGTGAGGTGCCAAGCAACGTTATTTTAGCCAAGCAATTTTTGGAAATTTTTGACGGGTTTTCCATTGGGTCAAATGATTTAACACAATTAACACTGGGATTAGACAGAGATAATTCCGTGGTTGCCAACGTGGCCAATGAAAAAAATGAAGCCGTAAAAATTTCAATTACAAAAGCCATTGAAGCCTGCAAAGAGGCCGGAAAATATTCTGGAATTTGTGGGCAGGCGCCAAGCGATTTTCCAGATTTTGCAGAGTGGTTGGTAGAGCAAGGAATTGAAAGCATTTCATTAAACCCCGATTCTATTATTAAAACCATGTTGGTAGTAGCCGATAAAGAAAAACAATTAAATTATTATCAAAATGTTTGATATTATTACATTTGGGTCAGCAACGCAGGATATTTTGTTAAAACCAAAACATTTAACGGTGTTAAATTATAAAAAAGAAGTTTCGGCTAAAGAAGTCTGTTTTCCCATGGGGTCAAAAATTGATATTGAAGACATGCAGTTTAATACTGGTGGTGGTGGAACTAATACCGCGGCTACCTTTGCCTTGCAGGGTTTAAAAACTGCTTTTTGCGGAGTGATTGGGCGCGATATTTCCGGCCAAGAAATTATCAATGAACTAAAAAAATTTAAAATAAACACCGACTTGGTGCAAACTACCGATAAAAAACGCACCAATCATTCGGTAGTGATGTTAAATACCGGGTCAGACAGAACCATTATGGCTTATCGTGGAGCAGCGGAGTTAATGGATAAAAATAATATTCCGTGGAATAAATTAAAAACGAAGTGGCTTTATTTGGCGCCGTTGTCGGGACTGTTGTGCGACAGCTTTGAAGACTTGGTTAATTTTGCTTTTGATAAAAAAATAAAACTTGCGGTAAATCCAGGAATGGCTCAATTGTCTTTGCCGAATTTTCCACAAATTGCAAAAAAGATTGATGTGTTGATTATGAACCAAGAAGAAGCCAGTTTTTTGACCAAAATTCCTTATGAAACCGAAAAAGAAATTTTTCAAAAAATTGATGATATGTGTTCTGGAATTGTGATAATGACAAAAGGACCAGACGGAGTCTTGGTTTCTGATGGTAACCATATATATTCGGCTGTGCCACCGGTTCACAGAATTATTGTTGATACGACCGGGGCGGGTGATTCGTTTTCATCAGGATTTTTGAGTGAATTTATCAGAACTGGCGATTTAGAAAAAGGTATTCAGTTGGGAATGGGAAATTCCGTGGGGTGCCTTTCACAAGTAGGCGCCAAAAACGGGTTGTTGAAGAAGGATCAAGAATTTGAAAAAGTAGAAGTTAAAAAGGAAAATATATGAATAAAAATATAATAAGAATTCTATATTTACTATTTAGTGCTGTTTTTTTCTATTTTATCGTCTATAAAAATTTTTCGTCATATGATCCGAGTGGCCCTTTTGCTGGTTTTGATAAGATGTTTTTATTTGTCTATTCTATTATTAATATTATATTTTTTTTGTTTGGTGTGGGGATATTAAAGACTAATAAGTTTTCAAATATATCCCTAATATTATCATCAATTTTGTTAATTATTCACTATATATTACCATGGGATTATTATACCACTCTTCACATTCAAAATATTCAAATTGTGTTTTTGATCAATAGAATACTATATAGCTTGAATCCCTATGTTTTTTGGCCAATTTCAGTTGTTCTTTTGATTATAGGTGCTATAGTCGCTCTTAGAGAAAAATTTTCTAACAAACTATCATAAATATGAAATCATTAAAACACTACTTTAAGAAAGCGTATAAAGAAAAGTTTGCTATTGGACAATTTAACTTTTCTGATTGGTCGCAGGTGAAGGGAATTTTGGCCGCCGCCCAAAATTTAAAGGCGCCGATTATTTTAGGAACCTCGGAAGGCGAAAGCAAATATGTAGGCTTGGCTGAGGCTGTGGCCATGCGAGATGTGTTAAGAAAAAAAACCGGCCTGCCCATTTTTTTGAATTTAGACCACGGCAAATCATTTGAATATTTAAAAGAAGCCATTTTGGCGGGTTACGACATGGTGCATTTTGACGGGTCAAAATTGCCATTGGAAGAAAATATAAAAATTAGTAAAGAAGTGGTGAAATTTGCCCATTGGCGGGGGGTGGTGGTTGAAGGTGAAGTGGGAAAAATTGGAACCGATGCTTCAAGAACCTATACCGAAAAATTTGAAATAAAAGAAGAAGACTTAACCAAGCCACAAGAAGTGGTGGAATATTTAAAACAGGCAAAGGTGGACGTGCTGGCCGTTAGCGTGGGCACATTTCATGGGATGGATGTGACGGGTGTTTCACCTGACATTAGACTGGAAAAATTAAAAGAAATTACCGCGGTGGCTAATATTCCCCTGGTGTTGCATGGTGGCAGTGGTACTCCGGAAGAAAGCTTGAAACAATCAATTGCCCTGGGTATTAGTAAAATTAACATTAATACCGAAACCCGGCTGGCATTTGCTAATACCTTAAAAGCGGAACTGGAGAAAAATGAAATTACGCCTTACAAATATATGGTCGAACCCATTAAGGCGGTGCAGGCAGTAATTGAAGGAAAAATTAAGCAGTTTGGTAGCGAAGGCAAAGCATAAGCCTGTCTGCCGGCAGGCAGGTA
>CALRCB010000002.1 GCA_943354455.1 Candidatus Staskawiczbacteria bacterium
TCTGATACTAAGCTCCGCAGGTAGGATTCGAACCTACGACCCATTCCTTAACAGGGAATCGCTCTACCGCTGAGCTACTGCGGAGCTCAATATCAGAATACATATATAGTACTAAATTTTAAAACTTTTTCAACTATTGACACTGTAAATTAAATCAGTTATAATGTACTTAGTTTAACACACCGTGAAACGCAACAAGATAGGTGCACCTTGAAAACTATCCAACAAATAGGCAATGAAGTAATGCTCATGAGCAGGTCAACGGGTGCTAAGGACATCCGCCTCATTATGCACGAGGTTGCAAAAAGATATGGAGTTTCGATAAGTAACATTGCCAAAGAGCTTCGTCGACGCCGAGGTTCAAAGAAATCGCAACAAGAGGCCACCGCCTCACACTAATTCACCCATACCGCACGGTTCGCCCTGCGGTCTTTTTTATTCTTAAAATAATGTATAATATTGGAATATGACCAAATGAAAAAACTGTTTAATATCAAATCACACTATCAGCGGGTAAAAGAATTTTACTTGCGTTATGAAAGGATATTAATGCCAACCACGCTGGTTGTCGGTTTTTTGATTGATTATGTTACCTTTGCCAACATTAAAATTGAATTCACTTTTACCCTGCTTTTTATCTATTGGCTCATTTCAGGCTTTACCATTACTTTTATTAAATTTTACGATGCAAGTAGAATATCATTAAAATTTAAATACTTACGCCTGTTTTCTCCTTTAATAATCCAGTTTTCCTTGGGAGCACTATTAAGCAGTTCTCTGGTGTTTTATTGGCTTTCCGGCTCCTTTTCCATCAGCTGGCCGATTATTGTGATTGTGGCAATACTCATGGTATTCAACGAAGTTTTCCGCAGCTATTTTTTAATGCCCCTTACCCAAATCAGCGTCTATTTTTTCACCACCATATCTCTATTTTCTTTAATCCTGCCGTTTGCCTTTCATTCATTAAGTGCCTGGCTTTTTATTTTGGCCGGGACATTAAGCATTATTCTTTTTTATTTTTACATTCGATTGTTATCTTCCATTCAAAACGACGGAGGCCGGCAGAAAAAATATGGCCTTATTTCTATTGGCGTAATATTTGGCATAATGAACATTTTGTATTTTACTAATGTCATTCCCCCTATTCCCCTTTCACTGCGGGAAGCCGGGCTGTACCACAATATCCAATTATCTAACGGAGCTTATAAAATGACTGGTGAAGTTGAAAACATTTGGCAAAAAATAACTCCAGGACAAATAGTTCACGCAAAACCAAACCAGAAAATATATTTATATACCGCTATTTTTGCCCCAAAACAATTAGAGGCAGAAATTTTGCACGATTGGCGATATTACGATGAACAAAAAAGGGATTGGGTAAGCCAAGACATATTATCATTTAACATTGTGGGCGGACGTAAAGAGGGGTATAAAGGATATTCGTTTAAATCTGATTTGGCGCCGGGTAAATGGCGGGTGTACGTTAAAAACCATCGTGGCCAGGTGCTTGGCAAAATCCAATTTACGATTAAAAGAACACAAGAGGAAGTTAAACTTGAGCAAACTGTCCGATAACTAATCTGCGCACTTTTATTATGAATTTCAAATTAAATATTATTTGGCGTAAAAAATTTCGCAAGGTAAGAAAGAAAACTAACGCATTAAAATACAATAAATACAAAAAAATAGCCAAAGAATTGACTATCCAAAGAATTGCCCATTTTAATGCTTTTTACCAATTTAAGGTAAATAAAATTACTATTAAAAACCAAAAAACCCGCTGGGGCAGTTGCTCAAAAAAGGGAAACCTGAATTTTAACTATAAAATCGCCCTACTTCCCCACTACCTGTCAGATTATGTTATTGTTCACGAACTTTGCCACTTAGGGCAATTAAACCACTCACCAAAATTTTGGGTGCTGGTTGAAAAAACCATTCCCAACTACAAAAAAATCAAACAAGAATTCAAGAAAATCCGCTTAAGGTAATATCGTAAAATCAGCAGAAGCTAAAGAAAAGATTCCGACTAATAGCAAAGCAACAGCCAGAGCCCCAATGATATATTTTTTAGTGTTCATATATTATATCCTACTCCTCATTAATATCTTCTGTCAAAAAACCACCTGCCTGCAATGTCCACAATTTTTTATACAAACTATTTTGTCGGGCAAGCAAATCAGTATGACTACCTTCTTCGATTATCTTACCATTATCTACTACAATAATTCTATCCATTTTGGCTATTGTACTCAATCGATGAGCTATTACAATGGTTGTCCGGCCCTCCATCAAAGTATTTAACGCATCTTGAATTAACGCTTCGGAATGGGAGTCCAAACTACTAGTGGCTTCGTCTAAAATTAAAATGGGGGCATTTTTTAAAATGGCTCGGGCAATGGCAACTCTTTGACGTTCTCCACCAGATAATTTTATTCCCCGCTCGCCCACAAAGGTTTCTAAACCATAGGGTAAATTTTTAATAAATTCATCACAGTGGGCAAGTTTTGCTGCCTTTTCAATTTCTTTTTTGGTGGCATTAGGTTTCCCGTAGGTAATATTTTCTGCCAAGGTTCGGTGGAATAAAATGGGGTCTTGTGGTACTAATGAAATATTTTTTCGTAAACTGTCTTGGGTTACCATTGCAATATCTTTATCGTCAATTAAAATGTGTCCGCCAGTAGGAGTGTATAACCGCAGTAATAATTTTACAAAGGTGGTTTTCCCTGCACCTGATGGGCCAATCAGTGCTATCCGTTCACCAGGTTTTACCGTGATATTAATATTTTGCAACACTTTCCGCGTTTCATTAAAACTAAATTGTAAATTTTTAAATTTAATTTCACCTGTTTTAACTTTTAATTCTTTTGCCTTGGGCACATCAACAATTTCGTGAGGCAGTTTCATAATTTCCACCATTTCCTTGGCATCGGCATAGCCTTGATATACATCGCGCACAATTCTAGTAAATCCCCATAATTGATGCATCAGATCAATTACATACGCCTGCAATAATACAAAAACTCCAATAGTAACCAATCCCTCCTGCCAATATTTTAGAACATAAAAGAATAAAATAAATTCAATGGCAATGCCCAAAAAAGCTTGCCCAGCTTCTATCACCCAATCCAACCACCAAGTAAATCTTGTCATTGATGCTTGCTTATTAGTGATACTTTTGAATCCTTCTGATTCTCTTTTAAAAGCGCCAAATAAAGAAACCGTATTTTGATTAGTTAATGTATCAGCTAAATACCCCGTGGTTTTAGAATCAATTTCAGCAACTTTAACATCATATTTTAATTTCCAGTTTGAAAATATGACATTAAAGAGCAAAAAGATTACCGCCCAGATTAAAATAATAAGCGCCATCCACCGGTTAATAAACGCAACTACGATAAATATCATAATCAGTTTTACCGCTAGGGGTAATAAATTCCAAAGAATGTTATCCGATAATCTTTCAAATGACCTAGCAAATCGATTAACTTTTTGTACTAATGAACCAACAAAATTATTAGTAAAAAAAGAATACGAGTGCTCCATAGAATGGTTGTAAGCTTGTTGCTTAAGTTTTGCGATAGTAGCTATTTGATATTTAATATTTGCCGCGGTTCCCAATCGGTAACAAAGCCACTGCACCAAATTAAAAAAGAGAATATAGAAAATAATCACCAATAAACTTTTTGCAACCAAATCTTTGTCATCTGCAACCACTATGACATCAAAAAATTGTTTATAAAAAATCGGAACAATGATTCCTAAAACATTTGCAGAAATAATAAAACCAATTACCATAAACATCCACCATTTTTTTGGTTTAATGCCACACCAAAAAGCGCCCAAAACATCTTTGAGTCCTACTTTTGGATAAATAGTATTTTTCTGTATTTTTTCCATTTCTTTTTTTATAATATCATTTTTTACATAATACCCAAAATTTTGCTTTGCATTTGACATCCCTTGTGTAAAAAAGTATAATTAGATTAATAAAAAAGGTCGTTTTAATTTCAAAAACAACGTAAAAAAATGTTCAATAAATTTGATAATAATTCTTCTGGAGGAAATTTTCAAAAACCTCCAATGGTACAAGGGAACTGGAAATGCAGTGAATGTGGTGTAGAAATCACACAATTGCCTTTTGAACCAGCTCCTGACCGACCAATCTACTGCCGAGAATGCTGGTCAAAAAAGAAACCACCACGATTTAACCGATAATTCTTTGCTAGACAAAAAAAATCCGCCTTTCGGCGGATTTTTTTTATTTTTATTATATATCTTTACTTTCTTTCTAATTTCATCGCATTTACTGCCAAGTAAATAGCTGCCAATCCAACTAATACGTATACCAATCGGGAAATCATAGACATTGGTCCGAAAACCATATCTACAATATTTAAATTTGGGTTTAATCCCACCAATCCCCAATTCAAGCCACCAACGATGACTAAAACTAAAGCGATCATATCTACGGTATTTAATTTTTGCATTTTTTTAAAAAATTACTTTTAAAAATAAACCGACCTTTACATTATCAATTGTACCACTTTGGTAAAAACGTTGTCAAAAGTTTATCCACAGAACTACATTGGATTCTGTTGACTTATTACGTGCACCTGTTCAACTTGGGCTTTTTTAAGAATCATGCCTTGAATTTCTACGGCGATTTCTTTTGAAAGCGCCGGCATCATAACAATATCGTCATCATCACCAGATTTTTGAGATTGATTTCCTTCATCGTGCCCTGACCCAAAAACTGTAATAATAATATCGCTGACACCAAATATTTGGTCAATCAAGCCTCTAGTAATCTTAACATCTTGAATATGCCTATAAGGAACACCAATTTGTTCAGTTGAAATTAATCCGCGGGATATTTTTAAATCCTTATCATCTACAAAAATCCAATAACGAAAATATTGAAGCCAACCGACAAAGACTGATAATGATAAAATAAACAACAGCACTACAAAAGACACTGTAATCAAATTTACGGCAATATCAATATATTGCGAAGGTACATAGCTCAAGCCAAATAGCCCGACAATAAATAATGGCACCATAAAAAAAGTCACCGCAGTACTCCTGAAAATAAAAACAAGCAATGTTCTTGACCCGACTGGATGATATTTTTTTATATTGTCTTGTTGCATGTATTTATTATACCACATTAAAAAATCCCGCAAAAGCGGGATTTTTTTGGTTAAGCAGTCTGATTAACTACCTGGAAGTATTTTCCATCAGAATCCTTTTGGAAATACTTTTTGTTGTTTAATTTTATCAAGATAGTATTCTTTTCAACCATTCTTTGGCTAAGCACCGCTTTAACAATTTCATCCTTGCTTACCAAATGCGGCTTCTCTTTAAGTACATCTGAAATAACATCTGCAATTGTGCCTGGTTTATATCCCCATTCACCTAAGGCATACATTCCCCTTCCCACCAAAATAAATCTTGAATCTTTAATTAATTCATTGTGCACAGTTTGGGCGTGGGTTTTCTTATTAGGCAAGTTAACGTCTAATTGATCAATCAATGAAGTAATGTCTCTGAAGTGCAGTGGCTTTTGGTGCTTTTTAAATACCAAAAATGCCCGGTCTTTAACGCTTCTTGGTCTGATTTCTGGCCAGTCGGTCAAGCCTAGCCTGCCTTCTTTATTTGCTTGAATTATTTTTGACACTTCAAGGTAAGACTCCAGTGCCGGATTGTTTAAATTATAGTTAGATGCAAATTTATCAGACAGTTCTTGTTTTGATAAAAGATCACCGTGGGCTTTCAAATCTGAAGCCAAAGAATTTAAAGTGTCTTTTACTTTCTTTTCAGGGTCTTGCATTGTTGACCAGAAATAAAAATAGTCTTTCTTCTCGCATACTCGCTTAAATTGATCTCCAATCATCAAGAAAAACAATACAAAAGGTTTTTGGTTTTTTCCACCCAAATCTGCCAATACGGTTTCTTCTTTTTTAAATCCACCCCTTTCAGTAAAATAATTTTCAAATTCAAGAAAAACGTTTTCTAAGACTTCTTTATGATTTTTTTTGACAAAATTAAAACCCACCTCTTCTATTTGGCGGACTCGTTCCCGGGTGATTCCCAGGCTATTTCCAATAGATTCTAGTGTTTCTATCTTTCCGGTCTTTAC
Source organism: Candidatus Staskawiczbacteria bacterium (assembly GCA_943354455.1). GTDB lineage: Bacteria > Patescibacteriota > Minisyncoccia > Minisyncoccales > Staskawiczbacteraceae > VGLO01. The sequence continues at coordinate 6,140 of CALRCB010000002.1, forward strand.
TCCAAAACGTCTATCGAAAATGTCTTTCGTTTTTGGGGAAAGGCCACGGGTAAGCTTTGTGTAAATTTGTGAGTAGTTAATTTTGTTCATAGTATTTTATCTATAAAACAAGTATATCACAGGGTAGTTCATATGTCAAGCCCCCCTTCTCTTTTCACTCCATTCTTGCCAGCTGACTAATAATGGGCCGGCAATAAAAATAGAAGAATACGCTCCGGCAACCATGCCAATAATTAATGCCAGTGAAAAATATTTAAGAGTTTCTCCTCCAAAGAAGAACAGTGAAACCATTACCAATAAAACCGTAAAAACCGTGGAAACAGATCTGCCTACAGTTTGGTTTAAACTCCAGTTAACGGTTTCATTAAACTTGGCCATTCCCCTTCGCAAAATATTTTCCCTGATCCGGTCAAAAATAACAATCGTATCGTGAACCGAAAATCCTATAATAGTAAGCAGGGCTGCAATAATTGGAATCGTAATTTCAACGTTATAAAATTTACCCAAGACAGAAAATACGCCAAGTGGAATCAAAATATCGTGGAAAAGAGCAATTAACGAAGTGATTCCGTACTTCCATGAAGCCACTGGTCGCGATACTTTACGAAAAGCAAAAGCAATGTATATGGTTATGGCCAAAAGCGCCAATATGATGGCTATCAGAGTTTTATTTCTTAATTCCTGCCCCACGGACGGCCCAATGTATTGGAAGCTTTTTTCTTGAACTGGTGACAATTCATTAATTTTTGTCAGTACCTTTTGGTGGGTTGCTTCATCAATGCCCTTAAACCTTAACACTGACCCTTTTTCACCCATTGATTGGACAATGATTTCTCCCAATTCAAAACTCAAAAGAGATTTGGAAATTTCTTCACTAGTAGGTCGGGCATCGGTAAAACTAACTTCTATCGTACTACCACCAGTAAATTCTATGCCAAAATGCAAACCAAACACAATCAAAGAAATGATTGATAATAAAATCAAAATTCCTGAAAAAATATAATAAACTTTTGAATATTTAATAAATGGAAACATAATATTTAAATAATTATAAAAGCCACCTTAATTTTGATGCCCATTTTCCCACAAATACTAATAACAAAACTCTGGTGATAAAAATGGCTGAAAACAAGCTGATAATAATACCTAATGACAGTGTCAGTGCAAACCCCTTAATAAAAGAAGTAGTAAATAAGAACAAAATTGCACACACGATTAATGAGTTAAAGTTGCTGTCGCGAATAGATGGCCAGGCTCTTTTAAAGCCCTCTTTAATAGCCACCGATATGTCTTTGCCCAAGCGTAATTCCTCCTTCATTCTGGCAAAAATCAAAATATTGGCGTCAACGGCCATACCAATAGATAAAATAAATCCCCCAATGCCGGCTAATGTTAAGGTAATGGGAATTAATTTAAATAACGCTAACACAATGGCAACATAAATAATCAGGGCAACAGAAGCCAAAAGTCCTGGCAACCGATAAAATAACACCATAAATATAATCACCGCCAAAAGGCCATAAATTCCAGCCCACAGTGATTTTTTCAAAGAAACGGCACCCAACGTTGGACCAACGGTTTCTTGTGATATTGGGCTGCCAATTTTTACCGGCAAAGCTCCTGAATTCAACCTTCTAACAATGTCATTGGCAGTTTTGGTTGACATATCACCGGTAATAACAGCCGTGCCTCCGGTAATTTTGTCTTGAATAATGGGAGCGTATAAATCACTGCCATCAATTTTTCCATCGCCAGTGGTATCAATAATAGAAGAGCCGTCAAGCAAAATCGCCAACGGTTTTTTAATGTTTCTAGCTGTTATGTTTTCGAATAACTTTGCGCCCTCGTTATTAAACTGAAGTTGGATTTGGGGTTTATAAGTAGTTTGGTCAAAAACAACTGACGCTTTTGATAAATATTTTCCATTTAGTTCAGTTGGCTTTATGTAGGGGTTTTGCAGTGCCAATGTCCAATCTTTTATCTTGGAAATATCTCCTCCTTTTTCTTGGACCTTTTGCGCTTCTGCTATCTTGTCTAAAATTGGCTTACTTTCGGCTTCTGATCTTACTTCGTCAAATTCTAAATACGGGGTTTGGCCAATCATATCAATAGCTTGTTTTACATCTTTTACTCCTGGTAATTCAACCAATAATTTATCCTGTCCTTGGATTTGGACCACCGGCTCTGAAACGCCAAACAAATTTACTCTTCTTTCTATGACATCGCGAAGCCCAGCCATAGCTGAAGCTTTATCAGTGACCGTGCTCAAATCGGCTTGGTAAATTAAATTCACCCCTCCATGCAAATCAAGACCAAGCACAAAAGGTTTGTCCCAAAAGTGAGGCAATGTCCAATGAAATTTATTATTTAGCGAATCAATGCCTTTATTAACATAATTTGGGTAAGCAAAAGTTCCGGCCAGCAAGGCAAGAATAATAACGCCAATAAAAATGAAGTATTTTTGTTGTATCACAATGCTATATTCTAGTATGTTTTACAAAAAAACGCAAGAATATATATAATATAGTAAAAGAAAAAGGCATACTACAATTGAGTATGCCCATATTAAATTTGTACTACCTATTTTTTTCTAGATAAAGCGTAATCCATATCTTTTTCCCACCAATCCTTATACGTCGCCTCCACTAACTTAATCTGATAAGAATGTGCATCTGAACCAAGGCCCATATCAGATGCGATTAATTCACAAAATATTGCCCAAAGGAACTCGCGGTTTTTAATAGCATAAGGGCTTAAAGTACTGCCATAACATAAATCTAGTGGCCAACCAATTCTCGGCCCCAATGTTTGCACATGAAAAAGTATCCCAGCCCTACGAGCTGACAAAACACTCGTAACTGCCTTACCTATCTCTTTTTGATAGTACGCGCCACCAAGAAGAAATGCCAACTTACAATCAAAATGCCACATTCGTAATTCTTCTTGCAAACGTTCTTTTTCTGTGCGTTTTGCAAAATTATTATTACGACCTTCTTTTTCGGCAACGATAGCATGTCCCGCTTCATGAAGCATAGTACTTGCCATAAAGCGTGGTGTTTCAAAAGTCTCGGTATTGAGAATAATCATGTGGTTTTGGGGTGCATAAACCGCAAAGCCGATTCTTTCGCGACAATATTCCATATCCGAAGAAAGAAGGGCATCCTTAGAGAAAAAAGGGAAAATTGAAAGTTGAACTAAATCATTATTAGCGGGAACGCTCAATCTAATTAATTCAACATCGTTATTCCCAATTAACATAGGAGATACGATACTACTATGAGATAACAAATAATCTGTGCGCTCAATAGCTTCAGGAAGTATTGCTCGCACCACAGGAAAAGCAACCATATCTTTTACGAGAATCATTGTGCTTTCGACGTACTTTAGACGATCATTTTCCATCGCATATAATTTAGAATTTATCCATCGCCGCTTCATTCCTTGAAACATTCTTTTCTCCTATTAAAGGTTTTATTGATGTGTCTTGATTTGGTAATGAACACCCTAATTTTTCATATTTACATAATTTTATTAAATTGTCAATATTTTTCTTGAAATGTCGCTTTAAATCAAAAACGCCGTATTTTTCGGGGCTTTTGACTCATACACTATAACTTTTCTAAAATCTTAAGCTCTAATTTATCAGTTTCGGTATCATAAACAGCAAAACAGGGTTTATACCGTTGCCCGGCCAGTTCCCCCGGATTTACAAATCGACACTTCCCTACCTGTTCTTCCCATGGCCGGTGCGTGTGGCCATAAAATGCCACATTGTATTTTCCACTTTCCGCCGCTTCCTTTGAAATTTCCGGGTAATGGTTAAAAAATATTTTTTTACCACCTAATTCAATTTCCATTTTTTCTGGCACATCATGTAAATCATAATCCCCATTTCCGCGGACAAAATGTATTTGGCCTTTAAAATTTTCCCCTGCTTCATTAATAGTGTCTTGGTTACAAATATCTCCGCAATGCAACATCACCTCAATGTTTTCATTATTAAGCCAATTTATGACTTTATTAAAATTAGCCATATTGTCGTGCGTATCAGAAACAATTGCAAATTTCATGATTATAATTGTTGATGTAATTCGTGTTCAATAATATGATTATGTTCATCAAAAATAAATTTGCCTTCAAACTTTTTATTGTTTAAAAATAACTGCATCCAATATTTATCATCGGCCCACATTTTTTCAAAAGGAATTTCAGTTATAGAAAACCACTGTGGCTTCATTTCTTCGGTTTCCTGTGGTTCACCCACAAAATCAGTTGCCTTAAAAATATTCACTTCCAAAGCTTCCTCTTTTTTATGTTCCCAAATAAAATTCAATACCCCTATTTTTTCAATACTGTTTACACTAATCCCCGCCTCTTCAAATAATTCCCTCCTTGCGCCATCTTCGATCGTTTCATCTTTTTCCACTTTCCCGCCAAAGCCATTCCACTTCCCCATACCAAACCCACGCTTTTTAATTCCAAGCAATATTTTGTTATCTTTTTGAATTATTAGCAAAGTAAGTTCTTTTTTCATCTAGCCTTCTATACACTCGTTAAAAATATTAATTTGAATATTATACTGCCCGATAAGATTTTTAGTAGTTTGCGCCAATTGATTGTACTGGGCCACTAAAGTATTATGCTCATTAATTTTTTCATTATATTGCGGTGAATTTTTATTAGCATTATCAATTTCTTTTATTTTAACATTTGCGTCTAACGATAATTGGTCTAACGCGACTCTATTGTTTTCAATTTCTATTTTTAAATTATTACTTGGGCTTTGACAGACAGAAAGTGGCAACCCAAATTCCTGCACCCCAACCCACGCCGTTTGACCTTTATAAGTTCCCTTGATAACCGCCACACCAATTTCAGTAAACCTGTTATTTAAAATGTTTGCTCGATGACCAGGGCTGTCCATCCATTTCTGCACCACTTCGGCTTCATTTTTAAAGTTGCCCAAAATTAAATTTTCACCCGAAACAATATAGTCATATCCAGCATTTTTTACTAACGTGCCCGGATCAATTCCGCTTGGCGAAACGTGTTCAAAATATTGGTTTTTAAATAAATCATTAGCTTTGTTTAGGGCAGCTGCATTTAACTTTGCATTTTCAAATAATGGAGGTAATGCGTCACTATTAAACCTCTGCATATTAGTTTGTGCTATTATTTTGGCTTTAATTAACACAACCGCATTTGACTGTCCACCTATATTTAGTGGTCCAGGTGTCAAAATTTGTTTTTTCACCTGATTAATGGAATTAGCCAAATCGGTTTTTTTAAATTGCTCAATATTTTGAGCAGTATTTTTATAAATACCCAAAATGTTATCCCGATAAATAAAACCAATCACCAACCCGGCAAATAATAATGTTAGAAATATGATGTACTCAATTTTTTTATTCATCTATTTTTTATCTTTTAATAACTTGTATAAATCTCTTATAATCTTTTTATCCTCATTAATAAGCATCGGTTCTTTTGCTACTTCATCTTCTGAGAAAAACTTGCCGTACTCTCCTTCCATGACTTTAATTTCTTTTTCAAAATTATCACTTACTTTCAAAAAATATGCGTTTGCTGACCAACCAACAACTAACTCACCAGTAAAATCATATTTACCCAAAAATTCTTGTCCTTTTGGATTAAAACACAATTCTTCCTTGATCTCTCGATCTAGGGCTTCTTCTGGATTTTCTCCTTCTTCTAGTTTGCCACCGAAGAAAGCAAAATAGCTGGGCAGCACTTTCTTATCTTTGGAACGTTTTTGCAGATACACAAAAATTTCCTGGTTTTTAATTTTATAAGGGATTAATATCGAAACATCTCGCTTCTTTTGCATAAAATCAACGTTCTAATATTAATTTTTTAATATCATGATTCATTTGATGAAAAATACCTTTTTAGTGCTATGAAACTATTACTTTCATTCTCAAGTTTTTCGTAATCATTTTTATCAACCCATTCAAATTTAGTATGTTCACTGCTCAATTTGATTTCCCCCGATACATGTTTGCATTTGAATAATACGATATAGACTTTTTTACCAAAAAGCTTATGGTTTTTGTTAGAAAACTCAAACCACCAAACAGCAATCGGATCAAAAACTTATATTTCAAAACCCGTTTCTTCTTTCATTTATCTTTTCAAAGAAAGAATAAGATCCTCTTCCCCTTCTTGTATTTTTCCACCAGGAAAATCAACTCCAAATAATGGGTCAGATAAAATTAACACCTTGCTATCTTTTTCAATGAGAGCTTTTTGCCCTACATAAAATATTGCTTCGTTTTCCATATTACTTCTTGACTAAATTTTGTTGGTGTTCTTCGCTATTTAACATTCCACATTTTTTGTATTTTTTACCAGAACCACATGGACATAAATCATTTCTGCCAACTTCGTCACTCCCCGCAACCGGAAGTGGTGCCTGCTGATGATTATGGGTTTGTAATTCCGCTTTTAAAATATTGTTGGCAATCATAGAATCAATTTCTTCCAGTAACTGAGTAAACAGTTTTCGGCCTTCGTTTTTGTATTCTACTAGCGGATCTTTCCCCCCATACGCTCGCAATTTCACTGACTCGCGCATATGTTCCATATTAGACAAGTGATCTTGCCACAAGGTATCAATAACTTTTAGTGAAACAAATTTTATAATTTGCACCATTTGATCTTTGCCAGCCTCTAATTCTCTTTTATCAAAAGCTTCCCTTATTAGTCCATATTTTTCAAACGGCAAAATATCAAATGGCTTATTCTCTAATATCTCTTTTCGTTTTTTATAAATAATTTCACGGTGTTTGTTCATCACATCATCGTATTCCAAAATGTGGTGACGGGCATCAAAATTAAACCCTTCAATTTTTTGTTGGGCTGATTCCAATGCTCCAGAAATAATTTTGGCCTGAATTGGTTCGTCATCGGGAACTTTTAACATAGTCATCATTCCCTTTATCCTGTCTCCTCCAAAAATTCTCATCAAGTCATCTTCCAGCGAAACAAAAAATTGGCTGGCACCTTGGTCACCCTGCCGGCCGGCGCGACCCCGCAACTGGTTGTCAATTCTGCGGGCATCGTGGCGCTCGGTTCCCAACACATAAAGACCACCGAGTTCACGAATTTTTTTAGCATCTTCCGGATTGGCTGGGTTTCCTCCTAAAATAATATCTACTCCGCGGCCGGCCATATTAGTGGCAATAGTTACCGCCCCCATTTTTCCAGCTTGGGCAATAATTTCTCCTTCGCGCTGGTGGTTTTTAGCATTTAAAATTTGATGTGGAATTCCTGAAATTTCCAAAATTTTTCCCAAATATTCATTACGCTCTACTGACCTTGTTCCAACTAACACCGGCTGACCTTTTTGATGCAGTTCTTGAATTTGATTTACTACGGCCTTAAATTTACCTTCTTCGGTTTTAAATATTTTATCAGGAGAATCAATTCTCTGTGGCGTTTTATTGGTAGGAATGACTACTACTTCCAATTTATACACCTTATCTAATTCTTCAGCCGATGTTAATGCGGTTCCAGTCATTCCGGAAATTTTTTTGTACAACCTAAAATAATTTTGAAAGGTAATGGTGGCCAAGGTTACTGATTCGGCCTGAATATTCGCCCCCTCTTTGGCTTCAACCGCTTGATGCAAACCAGAAGACCACCTTCGCCCAGGTAACATTCTTCCGGTAAATTCGTCAATAATCATTACTTCGCCACCCTGAACCACATAATCCCGGTCTTTTAAAAATAATGTTTTGGCTTTTAGTGCTGATTCCAGTTGATGCGTAGTTGAGATATCGTTGTCTTGCCATGGGTCGCTTCCAATTTTTGCCACCACCTTATTTTGCCCTTCTTCCGTAAAACTAACGGCTTTTAATTTTTCGTCCAAAATATAATCAGTATCTTTTTCCAAATGAGCCACAATTTTGGTAAATTGACGATATTTGTCAGACGCATCTTCGGCCTGACCGGAAATAATTAAAGGCACGCGCGCTTCGTCAATTAAAATAGAATCAATTTCGTCAACAATCACATAGTTATGACCACGTTGGGCTTGCTGGCTTAAATCAACTACCATATTGTCGCGCAAATAATCAAAGCCGAATTCGTTATTGGTTCCATAAGTAATATCAGCGCCATAAGCCTCTTTTTTTGTTACCGGTTTTAAAAAATTCTCTATCACTTTAAATCCGCCCACTTGGTCACGCTCTTGATCGGTTTGGTTATTTACATGCAAAGCGTCATAAACGTATCCTGATTCACCGGTAATGCATCCGGTACTAAGGCCCAGAGCCCCAAAAATCTGCCCCATCCAAATCATATCTCGCTTAGCTAAATAGTCGTTTACCGTAACAATGTGCACCCCACGGCCTTCCAAGGCGTTAAGATAGGCCGGCAGAGTTGCCGATAAGGTTTTACCTTCTCCCGTTCTCATTTCAGCCACCCTGCCTTGATGCAATACCATGCCTCCAATTAACTGCACATCAAAATGGCGCTGGTTTAACACCCTCTTTGAAGCTTCTCTGACGGTTGCAAATGCCTCGGGCAACAGGTCGTCCAACACTTCCCCTTTTTGTAATCGCTCTTTAAATTCTTTAGTTTTACTTTTTAATTGCTCGTCAGTTAATTTTTGTACATCAGGCTCAAAAGTATTTATTTTTTCAACCAAAGGTTGCAGGCTCTTTACCTGTTTTTCGTTGGCGTCTCCAAAAATTTTTGAAAATATTGACATACCATAACTCTACCTAAAAAGCACCTTATTGTAAACAAAAACCAGTCTTAGCTGGTTTTAATTTTAATTATTAAAAATTTTCTTCTTTTGATTTTCTGGCCAATCGACGAGGTAGTTCAATTTTCTTTAATTTATATTTTTTCAATTCTATTTCCATTTCTTCTTTTACTTCCGTTATTGCCTTGCCAATTTCTTCATGGGTAGCCTTTGCAATCAACTTTTTACCTGACAACACCACAATTGCTTCTGCAGAAAATATCTCCCCTTTTTTGTGGTGCAAAGTTTCCCGCTCAATTTCAACAAAAATTTCCGCCTCCGTGTGAAAAAACTTATTAAGCTTTCCAATTTTTGCTTGGATAAATTTTTCCAGTGAATCGGTTAATTCAATATTTTTTGTTTTAATAATGATTTGCATGGTCTTATTGTATCTTATTTACCCAAATATTGCACTTCCATTTCCAACGTCACTCCATACATTTTTTTGACCTCATCTTTTATTAAATCAACCAAAGTTAAAACATCTTGGGATTTGGCATTTCCCAAATTGATAATAAAATTAGGGTGTTTTTCTGAAACTTGTGCCCCGCCAATTTTTACCACCTTTAAGCCTGCTTCAGAAATCAAATAAGCCGTTGGTACCACTGGAAAGGGATCTTTTTTTACCACAAAGTTTAATTTTTCCTGCCATTTAGCGGAGAAAAGATTTAAATCACAATTTTTAAAAATACTGCCGGCATTAGGAAAATCCAATGGCTGCTTATCTTTTCGGTATTGAATATGCGAATTGGCAATTTCCTGCAATCTACTTTTGTCACCCTTGTAAAATTTCATTGTTGCAGAAAGTACCTGCCAATTTTTTTTCTTAAAAATTGATGTTCGGTAAGAAAACCGGCATTCCTGAACCTTCAATTTTTTCAAATTAAAATTATGGTCCAATACCTCAACTTCTAAAATATTATCTTTGGTCTCACTGCCAAAACACCCAGCATTCCCCCGGATAGCTCCGCCAAAAGTTCCTGGAAGTCCTCCTGCCCATTCCAATCCCTGCAATGATTTATTAATAGAAAAATCAACTAAATCCCTCAACGCCACACCCCCATCGGCTTGAATAATGAAACCAGATTTTAAAGTGATATTTTTATCTTCCCTTTTTATCACCAATCCGGAAAACCCCTTATCAGAAACTAACAGGTTGCTACCCCTACCCAAAATAAAAAAGGGAATACGGTTTTTTTTACAAAATCTTAACGCCGTTATAATTTCTTTTTTTTGGGAAGTTGCTAAAAAATATTTGGCAGGTCCGCCAATATTGAATGTAGTGTGGCCGGCCAGCAATACATTTTTTTGCAAGCGAGGTGATTCTTTTTTGAAATTTTTGAAAGTATTATCCTCCATTTAGCAGTTGATTTATTTTTTGACGGGTCAATACGCCCACAAACCCGGTTAATGGTATATTGTATTTTTTTTGAAAATTAATTACCGATTTTTTAGTTAAATTTCCAAACACTCCGGTTATCAATCCTTCTGGATAAATATCGCCACCCTGTGATTTTAAAAATTGCTGTAAACAAGATACGGCGAACCGATCAGAAACTCCAACATATAAATTATTGCTTAACACTAAACAGCTAGTGTTTTTCATGCCACCGGTATTGCCACGCAAGGCGATGATTTGATTTTTTAGTGATTCTATCTGATCCAATAGTTTTTGTATTAATGCTTGATTCTCATTTAAAGAAGTCCCCGTAGTTGAAATATTAAACATATAAGGGTAACTTAATTCGGGCCCTTCAAATCCGGAAATTTTTGATTGCAATGACGGTGAAATAACTAGGGAATTGTATTGGGTCCCAAAATCCTTAATAATAATTTCTCCCTTGCCGCTTCTATCAAAATTTAAAAACTTAATGACAGGGTTGCTATTTTTTTCGTAGATAATATATGGCACTTGGAATGCCGGCCCCCCAAAACTTGAAAATACCAATTTTAAGTCTCCGTCACCTCCGATGATTTTTTGCCAATTGCCCATCCAGTTCTTGGTGAAATTATTTAACGATAACGAAGTGTCGCCGGTTAATGGCAAAAAAATGAGGGCTGGGTTTATTTTCAGCACAACCAAATTTTTATTAAGGTAGCAATATTTTGCCTCAACCGAACAATTATTAACCACTATCGCTATGGTCCAATTGGTAAAAATTTTGGCAAAATCTTCTTTAAATCCTTTTTTTAAAAGCGCTTCATTGATGCTTGGTATGCCAACTAATTTTGACTTTAAAGAATCGATTAATATGTTAATGTCGTAATGGTCAACCAAGTAATGCACAAACAAACTTTCCACCGCATAGTCATATTTCGTATTCTGCCACTCAGTTAAAGAATTATTTGGTTTTTCCAAAAAATCGTTGACTCGGCGCTGCAAATTACTGCCCTCGTACACATCGTCGTAGCCCAATATAGTTGACGCGTAGTCCGCCCGCGCCTCGGAGAGCCAAACTTCTTCCCTTGCGCCTTGTATTTTTTCTTTTTGATTAAATTCAATAAGGTGGACAAACTCATGAGCCAAAAATACTTTAAGTTGTGGATTGGTAATCTGGGCAATGGGCATGTAGATCATTTCGCGCTCATTAGAATCAGGTATTTGCAACTTGCTATACCCATCTTGCGAGCGAAAATATCCGCCAAGATTTGGTTTTTCCTGCTTAAATAACAGGGTTATTTTTGGGTCGCCGTCAATGCCGGGGATCCATTCGGTGCCGTACGCCGAAGTTAATTTTGGATAAATTTTACTATTAAATTCAGCTGACAGAGCATCAAGGCTAATTAAAATTTCATCTTTTTTAATTTGATTTTGAGAATCCCACCAAGTGGTTTCTATGTAAAAAGAAAGTTTGGAAGTGGTTTTAACTAAAATTGCCACTACATTTTGGCGTTCCTTATAGTCATAATTCTGGTCTACATAAAAATTCGCGTAGTCTCCCACATTGGCAGCTTTAGCGTGCGATACAGAAAAAAAACACAAAAAAATAAGTGTAGTAAAAAATATATTTTTAAATTTATTTTGCGTAATCATAAAAAAATTATAGATTGTTTTATTATATCATAAAACAATAAAAAAGCTAATTTTTATTTTCCCTGAAACCAAAGCGCCCCAAAAGGGGCGCTTTGCTCGATTCTAAGTCTCGAGAAACTATGTTAAACACTACCTCCCAGATTACAAATTCTTATTTTGTAAGAGTCTGTGAATCAAGTGGGAGTGTTCTGACTAGGAAATCATTACTCCAGTCAAGTACGGTTGTGCTTGCAATATCGTGTCCTGAGCCTGATACATCAGACCAAATGAAGGATGGAGATAATCCATATCCTGCATATGTCTCAGCAAAAGATCCAGAAGCAGCTACTGCTGTGTAATCATCAGAAACAGCAAATACCGAAGGCGAAGCGATGCTAGTAGTAATGTAATCAGTTGTAACAAGTGTACCAGCTACTGTTGCCTTTAAGAGGTAGTTTACTGACCCTGAAACCTGTTGTTCAATCGTAGGAACAAACTGTAAGCGACATGTAAGAAGTGTTGCTACACAAGTAGCAGCATTGGCTGTATCGCGAACTGTTGCTGTTCCTGCAATCTGAGTGTTTGAGTCAGCATTCCATAATGAGAATGCAGCACCGTTGGCAATAGTTGGAGCGCTAGTCTTAGTTAGACTAAAGATAATTCTTTCCCATCCAACTGTACCTGTTCCACTTGTGCTGATTGAGAACTTAGATAGTGTATTCGTTCCAGCAACAAGAGCTGTAGTAGGAAGAGATACAAGAGCTAGTGCAGGAATTGACTTGTATGTGTACTGAGCAGTTCCAGCAGGATTGCTTTCGGTAATCGTAGCTGAAGTACCAGCACCATTAGTTGCAGTTCCTGCAGTTAGAGTAACAAGTGTTGAAGCACCTGTTGAGCCCGCACCCACTCCAACTGTACCAAGATCAAGCTTTACAGTAAGAATCTTAGTTTGACCAGAAGGAACGACCCATGTCAAACCATTGAAGGTTGTGGTGGTCGCTGCTGCTTTTTGTGCAATTTCGGTTATACCATCAAACAATCTCATTGTTGATGATGTCGTGACATCAGCAACTGTAAACGTAAGATCCGTTAGTGTGTAAGCATCAGTGATAGCAACGAATTTAAATGCTGCCATTGTCTTTGTGCCATTATCATCATTTATAGATGCATCAGGTCGTGAAGCATCTTGTGTAGCTGTAATAGAACCTGCGTTGGCAGTGATAACTTGACCATCAACCATAGTGGCGGTTGTTGAAGCTACAGAAGAAAGAGCTCCCACTCCACTTACGGTCATTTCAGCCTTAATTGAATCAGCTGCTGTAATAGTAGAGCCGATAGTTGACCATATTTCAAGATTCATAGTTCCATTTTTAACAAGAAGTTTGGTTATTGAATATGTATCACCAGTAGCTGAAACTGTTCCCTTTGGAGAACCAATAACAACACCGTTTATCTTAAGTATTACATCTGTAAGATCTGCTGCTGCAAAAGTAGCATTCGTGACAGAAGTAAAGTTCACAGCAACTGTGTCAAGATTTACATCTTCAACATTGTTTCCATCCAAAGTGAAGGAAGCAAGTTTGTAAGATGAAGTCTGAGGAACAGCTGTCGTCTGAGCAGCATAAGTTGCTGTCGCAGCTAATGTTATAGTAGCAGAACTTGAAGCAGTCAAAGTGTTTCCACTTATATCAGCTGCAGGAACTGTAATATATCCAAGTGATGAAAGACGTTGTGTGTTGTTTGTTGATGTGACCAATTTACCTGTGAATGTATCACCAGCTGTGACATGGTTTGTACCATCATTGTCAAAGATATCAGCACGGATTTCAAGAGTCGCAGGCATACCAGCAGCTAATGTGTAATTAGTTGTGTATGTTGTTCCAGCAAGTACCAATGTAGCTGTTGAACCAACCTGTGCACCATTGATCATAATACGACCGTTTCGAAGTGAAGCGATAGAACCATCAGATGTTGTGAAACCAGCTTTAATGTTTTCAATCTTCAAAGATTCACCGTAAGTAGTAAGAGTGTATTTTGCAAGTACTACATCGTTACCACTTACAATAGTGTTTCCTGAAGGTGAATCAGAAGTCTTTTGTACTGTAACTGAACCAGAATTGATTGAAGTTGCAGCTACGGGACTTGCTGGGAAGTTACCAGAACTAAATGTAGAGGAAATTCCTGAATTGTATTGGCTATCCAAAAAACCAACGTCCGTCTTATTGCGAATTGAGAATTGGAAAGTTCTTGAAGAACCACCATTCACATCAGCAAGTACTTTAACTACGCGTGTACCAGTTGCAAGTAATTTTGGAGTAGCAAGAACAAATGTTGCGTAACCATCTGAATCTAGGTTTTCGACTGTTGCTACAGTTACACCGTCAACCATAAGTCTAAAGTTGGCAATGTCTCCAGTGTTGACTGAGCCAATTTGACGCATAGCTAAACGACTAAATGTAACCTCGCGAGTACCAATGCTGACACTGCTGTTGAAAACCACAACATCCTTGGCTGGGTCAATTGAACCAGCTGTTGGAGTGATAGTTCCAAAGTCTACAGTAGCTGCATTAGTTGTTATTGCAACATAGTGTAAATTACCAGCAATGTTTACAGGAGATATAACTCCACCTGATGTAACACTGGTAAGGCTAAGATTAATACTATACGGAGTATCGGTGCTAACAATTTCAGCAATTATTGAAATTGTTTTTGATCCTGACACAGTAAACAATCCTGCATTATTGTTGAATGTAGCTGTACTGTCTGAATTTAAAGATGCTCCATCTGTCAAACGAGTTGCGCCATCATACAAGTATACGTTTGGCACCGCATTGTTTGAAGAAACACCTGATCGCGTCAACTTCAATGATGTAACTGTTCCATTACCTGTGAAAGTATATTTCGCAAATAAGAAACCAGTTGAAGGAGATACGACTGTTCCAGAAGCTGGATTATTAACTGCAAGCATAACGCTTACTGGGCCAGTTGTTGTGGTTGGGGCGGTTGGAGTTGAAGGTGATGTGCTCACCAATGAATTTGCCTTTGCCCTTGAAAGGGGACCAAATCGATTTGCGGATGTAATCCCGTTTGCCGTCTGCCATTTTTGAACAGCTGCTAAGGTTTTTGGACCAAAGTTAACTGTTTCATTGCCAAGCGAACCTGCTCCCGACATTGCCACTTGGTATCCCCAAGCATTCAAATCCTTTTGCAACCACATTACATCATCACCTGTTGAACCAACTTGTAGGTTCCTTGTATAGGTGTGGCTAACTGTAGTGCTTGGTCCTTGCATTGTATTCAATTGAGCCATCAAAGCATTAACTTGTGCTTGAAGTTCTTCAACTGTAGCAGCGCCAACTGTAGGAGCAATCATGGCAACCATAGTCAAAGCGACTGTAGCTGTTATAATTGTTTTTTTAATATTCATTTTTTTATTGTTTTTTTGTTAAATTATATTTTTATTAATTACCATCGGTCGACCTTAATAATGTCCAATTAAACCCCCAGAAATTCGGGAGCTCGCAAAGCGAGCTTTGTAGTATTAATTTTCGCGGTTTTACGTATTAACAACGAATTTTAATTCGTTAAAACTTACCTCGCGAACAATTTAATTGGACTGCGACTTGTCAAATTTTTAATTAATTGGCCACGCCAGCACTACTAGCACTCAGTATTATCAAATCTCTTAAGGCCTTACCAGAATCCATATCTTCGTTATAAGCTTTTTCAATCCTATTAAACTCATTTTGTCCATCTTCAGTATATGTCACATCCTTACCGTCTTTAAATATTTGCTTTACCAAAGCATCAACGGGTGCGCCCAAAGCTTCTTTTAAATCTTCGCCTCCTCCGGGAATATTAAAAATTGTTTTACTGTTATTTACTTCCAATGCAACCTTCTTCGCCAATTTTGGATTTTTTTGTATACTGTTAGTTAATATCTTAGAAGCAACTTTTACTTGTTCTATGGCTACATTAAGATTTTGTGATTTATTCTTAACGGCGTCGGATAAAATTTGTGATTTTAATTGAAATTCTTTTATGCTATCTTTTAATGTATTCACCGCAATTATATCTGTATTATAATTAAGAGAAGCAACTTGCACTACATCATTTATCTGATAATTCAGCAAACCAGCAGTACCAATAAAAACAAATAATAGTGTTGCAAAAGCAAAGGCTAATCTCTTTTGAGCGAACAGCTCCACAATATTTGAAAAACTCACCTTAGAAACAGGATTTGACACTTCTTTTTTAACGTTAAACATCGCTGTCTTAGACAAAGACACCCACTCTGCGTTAGGCTTAATTTTCTTCAATTCATTGAGCTTATAAATAAGTTGTTGTTCTGTCATTATCATGTTGATTATAATGATGACGCAAAAATGGTTAATTTGTTACAATTTTAAGATTCCTGACTCAATTCTCCTCTCAACATTTCCAGCCCCCTATGAATCATAACTCTTACGGTGCCAGCGGGCTTACCGATTAATATCGAAATTTCTTCAGCCGGCATATCTTCTAAATAATACCAAATTAGCACATTCTGATAATTTTCTTTTAACTTACCAATGGCTGATTTTATTCCTTCCATATCCGCATCTAAAACCGCCTTATCGTATATATTTGTCTTATGGTCAACCGCTTGCGCGATATTATCAACTGAAACCGTCTTTGATTTACCCTTCTCTCTGTAATAATCAACTGTCGTATTCCTAGCAATCTGATACAAAAATGCCCCAGGGTTTTTGATATTAGGTTGTTTTTTAAAGGCTTCCCAGCCATTCAAAAACACCTTAGAAGTCAAATCTTGGGCAATTTCCTCTGAATTTACCCTCAAGTAAACAAAACGATATATTTTTTCAATATATTCATCATAAATATGACTAAATTGTTCTTTACTGCTATTCATTAATTGAGCGTTAATTATAGCTTAAATATTCAATAAAGTCAATAATTTGATAGGACATTTGATAGGACATACTTATAGTTAGGACATTTTTTGATAAAACACCTGATTCCATTCACCTGCCCTAGATATTTTGCCTCTTTTCAGTAAATCATCCAAATCCCTCCTAATAGTTCGCTTAGTTACCTTGGGCAACTCTTTAATGAAATCGGACACTTGAGCATTCTCTTTTTTATTTAATATTTCTAAAATCTTGCTCTGCCTTTGAGAATATTTTTCAATCCTATCATATTTGACGGACGACTTGGCAATATCTTTTGGAATTTCAATATTATCTTTCATTTTTTGATACTCTTTAGTGATTATCAAAAAATTCATACTGCTTATCCACCCCTGACCAAAACCAACCTTAAGATAATTTTCCAAAACCGCAATATCGTCTGATGCTTGCAAAAAATTTTGAAGTGTCAGATTTTCTAATATCGCTAAAACCTTTTCTTTTGCCAGATTTTTAAGCGGATCAGAGTCCGGTAAAAAATCTAAAATTTTATAAATAATACTCATTGTTTTCACAAAATCATCATCTGCCATAATCAATAAAGTTTACCAAAAAAAAACATCAAAGTCAAAAATTACGCTATGGCAAGGGAGGCGGGGTGTCAGTAGGCGCAGTTGGAGTATCGGCAGTTGGAATATATTCATCCATTAAAATTTTACTGGCGTTATATAAAAGGACGTTATTGCCAGACGCAATTGAAAAAGTTTTTCCCGAGTATCGTAAATCTGGTTCGGTCAAACCCATATAATTTTTTGTCCCATCATCATTATTCTGAGGGGCAATTAAAAAATACCCTTGCGCCAATATGGTCCCCATAAAACTACTGGCACTCACCAGATTACTTTCGGATCCGCTAGTAGTTTTCTTTTTTAACGCAAAGCCGGCTAAATCCACATTGACCTCATTGGGATTAAAAAGTTCCACAAATTCATCTTTAACGGTAACTCCCTCGGTTTGCACCTGGCTAATTAAGATATTTTCTATCGGAATTTCAATAACCGGTGGCGGGGCAACATACACCAAATTTTGAGCGGTAGGCGTTGGAATATTAATCTCAAAATCCACTAAATTATTATCGGCATCTACTTCATTATTGTCCACAAATTTTCGGCCAATGCTTTGGTCAGCTGGCGGATTTATCGCAGAAGCAATTTCAAAATCAGAAGCATTTCCAAAGCCCACCTTGTCTGAAATTTCTCCATTAGGATTTTTCAGTGCCAAAGAATTGTCATCGGTTAAAGCACTAGTAACAGTAATATTGCTGGCATAATTCGTACCATCCCGCGCAATTAAAAAGTACCCCTTGGCACTTATTTTTTTGCCAATAAACAAGGTACTGGAAGCAAATGATGAAAAACTATCAGCTGTTTTAGTTTTGCGTTGTAAATACCAGTCAGTTAAATCAATCTCTTGGTCATTTGGGTTGTAAAGTTCCACAAATTCCTGCTGAGCATCAGTTTCACCTGAAATTTGCACCTCAGAAATAAGAACTTTTAAATAACTTTGGCGTCCGCCACCCACGGTACTGGTACGATAAATTACTGGCGCAACAATAACTTCAACTTCTTCAACTTCTTCTTGGCTAACCAGAGCAATTTCTTCTTCTTGTACCTTTTCTAAAGCTTGTAAATCTGCAATTTGACGTTGTAAGATATCAATTTTCTCTAAAATATCGTCAATTTGGTCTTGCTTAGAGTAAACAGCAACGCTGACTACCACTTCTTCCTCCACCGGTAACTCTTCCGGCTCGGGCGTCGGCTCAACAATCTCTATCATTTTCGGCGCAGGTAAAACATCTTGTGCCAACGAGGCCGTAAATGCATTTTTATTTTTTAATAAATCGCTGGAAAAATTAACTGAAACAAACCCAAAAACCACGAGCCCCAGCACAAAAAACAAACCGAAAATAATTTTCCGTGTTTTCATTTAATTCGGTAATTGTACAACAAAAAACCACAGACAACCTGTGGATAACTTTTTACCTTAACATGCTTCCCTGTGGGACTTCTTTATCAGGGTGCAGTAATACTGGTTTATCATCAACCATCACCGCCAACATCATTCCATTGCTTACCAACCCCTTCAGGGTGCGCGGTTCTAAATTTACAATTACCGGCACTTGTTTGCCCACCAAAACCGCCGGGTCATAAAATTCGGCAATTCCGGATAAAATTTGCGTGGCTTCCGTGCCACCAAAATCAAACATTATTTTCAAAAGCTTGTCGGCTCTTTCCACTTTTTCGGCAGAAATAATCGTACCAATTTTTATCTCTAATTTTTTGAAATCGTCAATTGAAATCATGATTATTTTTTAATGTTATAAGCTATCGACAAATCTCTAATATTCTGGTATACAGTAAATATCGTTGCACCTTTCATATTCTCTCTTTTGGGAGACTCCAGTGATCAGAAAACTTTTGAATTTCATTGGCGAGGTTACTGATCTACCGTGGGTACTGTGGATTTTCTGCCTTGGCAAATATTTCAGGATAAGGAAATATTTGCCAGAAGACATTCTTGATGGGGATTTTTTCTTCAGAGTTCCAAGATTTGGAACCCCAAGAAAAATGAAAAACCTGTGTTGGCTTTGGGAATTGCATCTTGGACCAGCTCCCGTTAAAAGCTACAAAAGAGAGGAACACTACCACCGAGGTGAGTTCAAAATCGATTTTTGGACAGATCTCGAAGAGCTCACCACAGAAGAAGAAGCCTTTGAAGAGGCTGTAATAAAACTTTGCAAGTATGAAGACTAAGTCTTCTCGCACACATGGACCTGATGCCCAGCATCAGGTTTTTTTATTTCCTTGCCGAAACTTTTTCCTGCATAGCCACTTTTGGCAATAACGTTGGCAATTCAAACACAATCTGACCGTCTTTTTCATCAATTAATACCCGAGACCCTTCAGAAATTTCACTGGTCACAATTTTAATGGATAATGGATCCAAAATTAACCGCTGAATAACTCGTTTCAATGGCCTTGCCCCCAAATTTGCATCAAAACCTTCTTTTAGTAAAAATTCCTTGGCCTTTTCAGAAATTTTAATACTAATTTCTTTAGCTTTTAACCTCTTTTCCACTTTTGATAATTCCAAATCAACAATGGTTTTAATTTCATCAGTTTTTAAGTAGTTAAAGATTACAACTTCATCAATTCTGTTTAAAAATTCTGGTCTGAATTGATCTTTCAACGAAGCCATTACCTTATCTTTCATTGATTCGCGCTCGGCCAAATCCTGCTGACTTGAAAAACCAATGGCCGACATTTTATTAATAAAGTCCGATCCAATGTTAGAAGTCATAATAATAATGGTATTTTTAAAAGAAACCATTCTACCTTTTGAATCAGTAAGTCTTCCATCCTCAAAAATTTGCAACAAAATATTGAACACTTCCGGGTGGGCTTTTTCTATTTCATCAAGTAAAATAATAGCATAAGGTCTTCGGCGTACTTTTTCTGTTAATTGGCCGGCTTCTTCATAGCCAACATATCCAGGAGGAGAGCCAATAATTTTTGAAACGGTGTGGCGCTCCATATATTCCGACATATCCAATCTTACTAAAGCCTTTTCGTCATTAAATAAAAATTCACCCAACGCCCGTGCCGTTTCGGTTTTTCCCACCCCTGTTGGGCCCAAAAATAAGAACGAACCAAGCGGCTTGTCTTCTTCTGAAATTCCAGCTCTAGCACGGCGAATTGCCCTTGAAATAGCTGAAATTGCCTCTTGTTGTCCTACTACCCTTCTATTTAGCGTGCCTTCCATTGTTTCCAGTTTTTTGGCTTCTTCGGCAATAAGTCTCATTACAGGAATTCCCGTCCATCGCGAAACAACCCTGGCCACATCTTCTTCGGTGACTTCTTCTTTCAAAAAGTGGTGGGTTTTTTGCAATTTTACCAATTTTTGCTCAACTTGTTTTTGCTCTTTTAATAATAGAGGAATTTTTCCGTATTTTATTTCCGCCACTTTTTCCAAATCCGCCTCGCGTTGGGCAATTTCAGTTTGACAGGACAATTCGTCAATTTTCCTGCGAATGTCCTTAATTTTGTTAATTAATTCTTTTTCAGCGTCCCACTTTGCCCGCAAACCTTTGTTATTTTCTTTAATATTTGCTAATTCATTAGCAATGACTTTTAGCCTCTTTTCAGAATTTTTTTCTTTTTTTAATGCTTGTTTTTCAATTTCTAATTTAGTAATTTCTTCTTGAAATTTTTCCAATTCTTGCGGTTCAGACTCAATTTCTAGCCTTAGAGCAGACGCCGCTTCGTCCATTAAGTCCACTGCTTTGTCAGGTAAAAAACGGTCGGCAATGTAGCGACTTGATAATTCAACCGCCGCCTTAATAGCCGAATCTTTAATTCTGACTCCGTGGTGAACTTCGTATTTTTCTTTAATTCCCCGTAAAATGGCAATAGCATCTTCAATTGTTGGTTCTTGCACAAAAATCGGCTGAAAGCGTCGTTCCAGCGCAGAATCTTTTTCAATATATTTTTGGTATTCCTTTAACGTGGTTGCTCCAACCGTTTTTAATTCACCCCGAGCCAAAGCCGGTTTTAATAAATTTGAAGCATCAATAGCTCCCTCGGCCGCTCCCGCGCCCACCAAGGTATGCAATTCATCAATAAATAAAATATATTTGCCTGATGACTTGGAAATTTCTTTTAATAATGCCTTTATTCTGGTTTCAAATTCACCGCGGTATTTTGTGCCGGCAATAATAGCCCCTAAGTCCAGTGAAATCACCTCTTTATTCTTTAAAAATTGGGGCACATTCCCCCTGGCTATCCGTTGAGCTAATCCTTCCACAATGGCGGTTTTTCCCACCCCCGCTTCTCCAATTAATACGGGGTTGTTTTTTGTTCTGCGAGAAATAATTTGCATTAATCGGCGTATTTCATTGTCCCGACCCACAATTGGGTCAATTTTACCGGAAACAGCCAAATCGGTTAAGTTCCTGGTATACTTTTCAATCACCTGATACTTTGATTCTGGCTCAGGGTCGGTAATTCTTTGGCCTCCGCGGATTTGAGATAAAATTCGCAATACGGTATCAAAATTTAACTTTGCGCTTGGCGAATCGCCAGACAAAGTAACTTTGTCTAAAATATCCCGGGCGGTTGATTTAGTGTCTAGTAATGCCAAAAACAAGTGTTCAACTGAGATAAATTCATCTTGCATATTGACTGATTCGTTCCTAGCCCTGTCTAACACCTTTGCCATATCTTGAGTTAAATAAAATTGCCCAAAAGCCGTTGGTGCTACCAAAGTTGAAATTTTTCCAATAGCCGTGTCAATTTTCTTTTTCAAAGCGTCAATATCAGCTCCCAGTTTTTGCAAAACTGTCAGTACAATTGACCCTTCTTGCGATAATAAGGCATATAGCAAATGCAGGGCATCAATTTGTTGTTGCCCCTTTTCTTGCGCAATCATTTGAGCCGATAATATGGCATCCTGCGCTTTATTAGTAAAATTTGCTCCACCTTGATTCATATGGATATATGGCACCTATTATTAAATTATGGGTTCATATTAGCGTAAAATACCCCAAAAATCAAATTAGTGCATCGGATCATTCAATTTTACAAAACTTTTTTTACTAATAAATTCAATAATTGCTTGGCTTCAAAGCTGGCTGTTTGATTATCGATGGAATTGGAGAACAATCTCCACTGATTTAAAATATCTTTATCATTTAAATCCCTTAACTGGGTTTCCAAATTTAACCTTGTCTCAAAATTAACCTCTTGGTCAGACATCAACACTTTTTCTATGAATAAATTTGTGAATACCATAACTTTGGCATTTTGCTGTTGAGTTTGGTTATCTTGCTTGATTACGTTAGCGCTATTGAATATCGAAAGCATCAAAAATACATTACCTAAGAATAAAACTATGAAAAGGATGGTAAAAATAAATTTTTTATTTAAAGATATCATGAATGAATTAAATTTAATTATTGATTATTCTGCCTTCTCTTAATAATTTTATGAACTTGGTAAGCAATATACAAAAATATGGCAAACAAACAAGAAAGTAATATCACAATCCCAGCATTAATGTTTACCCACCCAGGCACCCATGTGTCTTTATTTAGCTCAATATCAATGTACACCCCTGGACTTCCCCTTTCTATAGTGAATTTATCGCCAGTGTATTTTTTATAGTTTTTGGCGGTGACTTCCAAATAATAAGTTCCTTTTGGAGCCAAGAAAGAGTATTTACCAGTGTCATTGGTTTTTTGAGGGTTATTTTGGAGATATTTGTCGGCTGGCCAGAGTTGGTAATTATTGGTCTCTGTATTTAACCACCACAGTTGGACGGTGGCGCCGTTAATTATTAATTTGCCTTCGGGCAATTGAGTGTACACATAGCCTTCCGGATCCAATACGGTCTGCAGTCTGATTTCTTTAGGGGCGAGCTTTTTATCTCGGTAATCCATCACCGTGATGATTTCGTAGATACCTTCTACGCTTTGGGCATTAATCTTGGCGACGTAAAAATTTTTTTTGTCTAGTTGGTATTCAAACTTTTGGATCAAGAGGGCAGTTTGAGCAGGGGATTGTTCTGAAGCCTTGGCGTCGGTACCGGTCAAGGCAGCGGTGAAATATTCTAATAATCTGGCTAGTCCAATGTTGTTTTCTTTTAAGTATTGAATGGCGGAAGTTTTTTTCCTTAACACCAAGTAGCCGGTAATACTGTCCACTGGCAATTTCGGTTTCACGATTAAGTCAAATGGCTTGTTGGCAATTAATTTTATCTTTTGAGTGGCTTTACCTTGACTATCAAAAGTCAAGTTAGTGCTAATGTCAATTAATTGTCCGCCAGTTTTAACAAACACAATATCTGTCGGTACCTTTTTAGCTAATTCAACATCTAATTGGGCTAATGGAATTACCCGTAAAGATCCAGGCCCTGATTCAAAATCGGGAGTTAATAAAGATGATTCAGTAAAGCCTGGCAAGTTAAAATTAATGTCAGCGATTTTTTTAGCTTCGGGCGAATCCTTTTTAAGATCGGCGTGTTTGTCGATTCCCACATCTTGCAGAAATTTATTGAACGAAGGGAACTTTTGGGAAAAAAACACAATATCTGAAGGAACAGAAGAAACGTCTAGCTCACCAATTAATTTGGTTGTTAATAAATCCCAGCCTTTAAACGCTTCTGGAGTTTTCTCTGGAATTTTAACCGGCACCGGCGGTTTTGGGATAAAAATATTTATGATTTCATCTATCACCTGTCCAAAAAAACTTGGGCCATAAGTAATATTCGCCAAAAACACATCTGATGCTATTCCATTAGAGGTAAACAGTTTTACATATACGGTTTTAGATCCATAGCCATCGGTTAGTTTCCAAGGTTTGGTTGATTGGTAGGTTTCTTGTCCAACATTAGAAAAATTTAAATAATTAGAAATAGACATATTCTTAACATTGTCTCCTATCCCACTAATGGTTAACACAACATTTTGGTTGGTAGTGTTTGGTTTTCCATTATTTATCAATACCATAAAATTCCCCCTGGGCTTATCAAAGATTCCTGGAGAAATTCCACCGCCACTAGAAGCGGCAGATGTAGTAAAGCTTGAAGATCGCGGGTTAGAAGCAGACTCAAAGCTATGATTATCTATTATGTATGCATAATAATCATGTGATCCAACGGTATCTGAAGATAAAACCGTGTAACTGCAAGATGGGTTAGATGCGCTAGCCGAAGAAATACACCATTGACCTCCCGCCCCACATGTACCAGATGCGAAATCATTTGATTTGCAAACATATAAAGTGACTGTATCTGCAACACTATCCGTGTCTGAATCAGAGGCGGTAGAAGTAAATGTAACCAAGCTTCCTACAGCAATAGACCCAGAAGTATTGGAAATCGTACTAAAACTTGGAGTGTGATTTACTTCAAATGGCGACCCATTGCTAGACAACCCTTGGCTAGACGAAGAACATAATGAAGATGTAGCATGATCACATGCGAATCCATACCAGGCATTTGTTTCTGAATCACCCACTAAGGCAGAGTAAGATACTGAAGCCTGACTACCGGAAGCGGTAGAAGAAGAAATTGCCCAATTGCCTCCAGTACATGTTGGAACAGCACTATTGTTAGCAGAAATGGCATTGGTTTTACAGATGGCAAGATAAAAATTATCTGATTGCGCGTCGGTGGCAGTAGCGGTAAAAGTAATATTGCTACCCACATTTACGGGACTATTAAGAGCGCCTCCATCAGAAGGGATAGCCGAAAATGAAGGAGCTACATTAAAAGTCCAGTTCGTATTATTGCCTCCATTAGTATTAGTGCCATTACTAGCAACAATAGTGGCTCCTCCTGATGCGTCGGAATATGAAGGAGTTATATAAGAAATTGATTGGGTGACACCGGTACTGTTAACCGTTAGAAGCCACGTGGTAGTAGCTGTTTTTGGTGAAATGGTTAATAATTGGCCTGAAGCACCGGTAAAGGTCAGCGATCCATTAGTTTTAATAGTCTGGGTTTTACTTGATTCAAATTTTACGGTACGGGCAGATGAAGCTGTTACCGCCAAACCATACCAAGTATTATTATCATTAATATCTTGGGTGCCAGAACCAGAGAAAGTAACCATACCAGATTGCGAAGCAAATGTACCGCCATTTGTCCAATCGCCTCCAACGGAAATACCATAATTGGTACCAGAAACATCCAGTGTGCCGACAGTAATAGTAACATCATCACCAACAGTAAGAGTAGCTCCCAGCGTGGTAGTGCCAGCGTGGTTGATTGCAATACTATTGAAAGTTTCGTTGGCGTTGATGGTACCTCCTGCCACATCAAAGGTGACTGTGCCGGCTCTCTCGGTGAAAGTTCCAGCCCCGGTGTCTGTCCAAGACTTGGCGGTGATGGCGTAGTTGCTTGCACTTACATCTAAAGCACCTCCTGTAATTGTTAGTGTGTCATCAAGGTCTAGTGCGGCTCCGAGCGTGGTAGTAGTACCTGCATTGTTAATCGTTACGTTTTCAAAAGTTTCATTGGATTCTACCGTTCCGCCAACTCCTCCATTAGCAATAAATGTAACGGTACCAGATCGTTCGGTAAATGTTCCGGCACCCGTGTCAGACCAACTCTTAGCGCTAATGCCAAAACTAGAACCCCCAACATCCAAAGTACCGGCGGTTAAGGTGAGCGTTCCCCGAACTTCTAAAGTATCTTGCAAAGTATAAGTGCCTCCGGATCCGTTAATGGTAAGATCATAAAATACCGAACCCCCAGAAGTTATAGTAGCGCTCCCCGATGTACTAGTTAATGTTAAGGTGTTTTGCTGCAAATCAAACGAAGCTCCATTATACCAGTTACCTCCAACTGCTAAAGGCCGGCCACCTGAGATGTCGGTACCTAAAGATGCATCCGATGCAATGGTCACATTTCCCGTAACCGTTAGACTGGAAGCTATCGTAAGTGAGGCACTACCAGTTACCTGTAAATTTCCGGTGATAGAAGTTAACGCAAACCCCGAAGTTGCGGCAGAGTTTGAAAGAGTAACATCATGAGCCGTAGTAATGCCGGTAAAAGTTTTGGTCCCAACAGCCGAAACGGCTAAGTCATAATAGGTGTGAGCCGTACCGCCATTAGGATCTTTGATCGTAACCGTACCTCCTGAATAAGTTACAGTATTAGTGGAGGTGGAGGCGCTAAAAGTTCCGGCGCCGGCAAACGGAGTATTGGACGAAAGAGTCAGCGAAGAACCATTGCCCTGTGCCCAGTTACCAGTAAGAGTTATGGTACCAAGTGCTTGAACCACGCCACCGGTATAATTATTAGTAGTGGTTCCGCTGGAAATGGCCAGTGTGCCATTAAATAAAATCCCTCCAGTGCCCGACCCTCCCAAGTTGCCCACCAAACTAACTGCACCACCACTTGCGTATATGGTATTAGCACTATTTTGAGTAATTCCGGCACTATAGACAACGGTCGGACTTAAATCATCCATATTCAACGTCCCTCCACTATTTACGGTGACCGCTCCGGTGAAAGTTTTGGTTCCAGTGGCGGAAGTAGCAGTGCTGATGGTTCCGGTTACCGAAGTGGCTCCGGTGACGGTGAACGCAAAACCTACCATACTCAAAGTTCCGGCGGTGATGGTTAAATTATTTCCTACGGTGGTAGCATCTTGGGGAGTGTAAGTTCCGCCTGATCCGTTGATGGTTAAATTGTATAATGACGAACCGTTAGTTTTTAAGGTTGCGCTCGATGAAGTAGACGTTAAGGTAAGAGTAGAAGAACCGTGGGTAAACGTTCCATTGTTAGCAAAATTTCCACCAACGCTAACCGGGTTAGCCGGAGCAAAAGTATGACTAGATGGAATGTATAAATGTTTTCCGGCAACGGTGGTAATAGTGGTGGTGCCGGTATAAATGGCATCAATATCAGTGTCGCCGTTATTGTTTGCCGTATTTATGTTGGCGTTACTTAATGAACAGGAATTATCACACCGAGTAATTAAATAATTTTGAAATAAATTAACTCCGGTTTGGTTGGCGCCGGTGGCGACGGTAACGGTGACTGCTTTTTGGGTGGCTCCGTCAAGGTATAATGTTAATACATCACCAGCTGAAATAGTAAGGCTGGCAATACTGTACACTCCCGACCCGTTACTGGTAGCAGTGCCTGCAGCGGCAGCCCCGTTAATGCTAATGGCAATACTGACGCTTGCTAGCGCCGTAGTCCCCTCGTCTGAATAAACCGTTCCACCAATTGAAACCGTGGAAGCAAACCAACCGGTGGTATTACCCGAATCCGTAGTATTTGCTGGATTAAGCGGAAGGGTGATTCCGGTTGAACTATCAGTAACCGTATTGTAACTAACCGCTAAAAATCCAGTACTTGAGAAAGTAGAAGAGCCAGTAAAAGCAATGGTGGCTACGCTGGTGGTAGAAGCTGCAATCACCAGATTATCATTGGCGTCTAGACCGTCAAGGGTGAGGCTATTAGTAATCGTTGTGGTAGTACCGGAAGTAAAAGTTAAGGTTTTATTAGTTGAATCGTTAGTCGTTTCTTGTTTGATTAAATTGTAAAAGCTGGTAGTTCCTGAAAGTGTTTGATTTACTCCATTGAGGGTAACCGTACCGCTTCGGGCGGTAAAGGTTCCTAAATTAGACCAGTTACCTGCAACCGACAATGAATAGTTAGTTGCACTCACATCTAAGGTTGTACCTGAACCGATATCATTTTTTCCAGTAACCGCCAAATTAGCACCCAGAGTCATAGTAGCTGTATTAGTTAAAGATATATTTCCACCGACGGTATTTAACACAAGACCCGAAGTTGAAGCGGAACCTGACATCGTAAAATCATTAGTGGTAGTAATACCAGTCATTGTTTTAGCTCCGCTACCCGACAAACCTAAATTAGAATATGCGTGAATAGTTCCACCATTGGGATCTTTAACAGTTTGAGTTCCCGATCTCGTATAATTTACGGTATTGGTAGCGGTAGAAGCACTAAAGGTTCCCGCGCCGGCAAAAGGAGTGGCGCTAGAAAGCGATAACGATGATCCATTGCCCTGCGCCCAATTACCGGTAAGAGTCAATGTACCGGCTACGGTGATGGTGCCTCCAGTGTAACTGTTAGTTGTTGTTCCACTAGAAACCGTCATCGCACCTCCCCAGATAATTCCTCCAGTCCCCGAGCCCGCTAGATTTCCTATTAAGTCGCTGGAACCGGCACCAAGGTTAGCAATGGTTGAACTATTTTGAGTAATACCCGCCCCAAAAACAAGTGCAGGGGAATTGCCGGCCATATAAAAGTTACCCCCCGAGTTTACCGTAACCGCTCCTTGAAATGTGTTTACTCCGCCCAAATTACCGGTGTCCGTGCTAAGGGTGCCGGAAATTGAAGTAGTGCCGGCAAATGTAATAGCCGGCGAATCTAACTTAAGTGTTCCACTAGAAACGTTAAGATTACCAAATGTATAATTGCCCCCTATCGAAGCTATGCTAGTTGTAACTAAAGTTGTTCCAGGATTTATTGATAAGGTTCCGCCCGAACCAATCGCACCCGCCAAATTTATCGTAGCGGTACTCGTAGTGGTTAATTGAGCATAAGCTTCATCATTGGATGAAAAGCTAATGCCAGTGGAAGCAGTAAGAGTTCCGGTACTTGCCGAAATTTTACCTATTTGT
>CALRCB010000003.1 GCA_943354455.1 Candidatus Staskawiczbacteria bacterium
CGCAGATTTTTGGAAAAAATATATGTATTGGCCAGCCAAAAAGAATTTGCTAAAACCAAAAATGCACAGCTCACTGCTTCAATTAATAAAAGCGTCAAAAAAGTTTCTGAAGACATTGAAGTAATGAAATTCAATACGGCTATTTCGAGCCTGATGATTTTGGTGAACAGTTTTTATGAGGCCCCCGAAAATATTACCAAAGAAAATATTAAAAGCTTGTTGATGATGGTGTCTCCGTTTGCTCCGCATTTGGCGGAAGAATTATGGGGAAAAGTTGGAGGCAAAGGGCTTTGCAGTCAGCAGAAATGGCCAGAGTATGACGAAAAGTTAAATGCAGAAGAAAAAGTGTGGCTGATTGTGCAGGTAAACGGCAAGGTGCGCGATAGGGTGGAACTGGCCGGCGGTATCAGCCAGCAAGAAGCCGAAAAACTGATTTTAAGTATGCCAAAAGTAAAACAGTGGACTGAGGGCAAAGAAATTAAAAAAATTATTTTCATTCAAAATAAATTAATTAACATTGTAATTTAATGATAAAGAAGGTGGTGGTTTCGGCGGCGGGGCAAGGAACGCGCATGCAGGAACTTTCAAAAGATAAGTCCAAGCATTTAATTGAGGTTAATCAAAGGCCGTTTTTGGCTTATGTGTTGGATAATATTATAGAAGCCGGGTATACCGAAATTATGTTGGTGGTTGGCTTTCGGGAAGATTTAATCCGCGAATTTCTAGCTAAGTATGATGCTAAGGACGCCACCATTAACTTGGTAAACCAATTTGAAGTTTTAGGTCCAAAAGAAAAAGAATATGGCACAGCTTGCCCATTAAAATGCGTGAAAGATTTTGTGGGTAACGAACCGTTTATATCTTTGGTGGGTGATAATTTTTATTCGGTTAATGATTTAAAAGCTATGAATATTGATGATGAATTTTGCTATATTGGTGCTTTAGAACATGAAAACCCGGAAAAATTCGGCGTGCTTTTAACTGATGGGGAATTTTTAGAAAAAATTATTGAAAAACCTAAGGAATTTGTGGGAAATTTAATTAACACCAGTTTGTATAAATTTACGCCAGAGGTGTTTGAAAAACTGCCGTTAATTGAAAAATCACCACGCGGGGAATATGAAATTACAGATGTAATTTCGCTTTTGGCAAAAGACAAAAAAGTGAAAGTGAAAATTATTAAAGATAACTGGATGGATTTTGGTAATCCCAATGATATTGAAAAGTTTTCTGGATTAATTAAAAATGAAAATAATTAAAATTTCATCGGCGGCGGTTGCAACCGCCGCCGCTATTTTAAAAAAGGGCGGAGTGGTAATTTGCCCAACCGACACGGTGTACGGATTTTTGGCCGATGCTTCAAATAAAAAAGCGGTTGCAAAAATTTATAACATTAAAAAACGACCCAAATCAAAGCCGCTTGCGGTGTTTGTAACAGATTTAAAAACAGCCGGCGAATTGGCGCAAATTGATGAAGAGCAAAACAAAATTTTGAAAAAATATTGACCTGGAAAATATACATTTGTATTGCCCAAAAAAGGAGGCGAAACTATCGCCTTGCGAATTCCCAAACACGTATTTTTACAAAAATTACTCAAAAAAATAAACCGGCCTTTGTTGCAAACTTAAGTTAATATTTCCGGAAATCATGTATTAAATAAAATAGATGATATGATAAAGCAGTTCGGAAAGAGGGGCATTTTAATTGTTAACGGAGGCGATATTAAAAAAGGAAAACCTTCAAAAATAGTAGATTTAACCAATAATAAAGTTTTAAGAAAATAATTATGAAATTAAAAAATAGATATTTTGTTTTGCGTCACGGGGAAAGCAAGGCAAATGTTGCCGAAATAATTTTAAGTCATTTGGAAAATGGCGTGAAAGAAGAATATACACTTACGGAAAAAGGCGAAGAGCAAGTTAGTAATTCAGTAGAAAAAATGAAGTCAGAAGATTTGTTAGATGAAAATACGACAATTTATTCTTCACCGTTTTCACGATGTAAAAAAACAGCAGAAATTGCCAAAGAGATATTAGGAGTAAAAGATGAAATACATTTTGATGACCGGTTGCGGGAAAGAAATTTCGGAGATTTAGAGAAAACCCATAACAGCAATTATCAAAAAGTGTGGGATAAAGACATTGAAAATCCTCATCACAAACATAATAATGTAGAAAGCGCTTATGAAGTTCAAGAGAGAACACGTTCATTAATAGAAGAGTTAGAAGAAAAATTTAATGGCCAAAAAATATTATTGGTTTCGCACGGAGATGCTCTGCAAATAATACAAACCGGATTTTTAGGAAAATATCCAAAAGAACATCGGCAGCTAGAGCATTTAAAAACAGCGGAAATTAGAGAATTAAAATAATAACTATTGACTTTACTTTTAAATGTGTTAAAGTCTAAATTAGCCATTAACACTAAAAAAGAAAGGTTGAAACAATGAACAAGCCAGAAAGTTCGGTCCTCGTCAACGTAAACGTGACTCCCAGCGACGAAGTGGGGGGTAATTGCGTGGACATCAGTCAATCGCTCAAGTCCGACGGCACGATGTTTGTACTGGACGGCAACAGTAAATTCCCACACATGACGGTATTTATGTTCCGTGTCGCCAACGATCGCGTGGCGGACGTGGTGGAAGCTGTTGATCAAGTGGTTTCGGGTCTCCGGAGTTTTCAGTGCAAACACACTGGATATTTTATGACCAAGGGGCGGTATTTTGAAGCTTCATATGAAAAAACGCCAGAATTTTTGGCTTTTCATGAAGGTTTGATTACTGCACTCAAGGATTTGCGAATTAATCCGGGGAATCCGTTTGAAGAGGGATACTTTACACCCTATACCTCCGAGCAACAGGTCAATGCCAGAGAAACCGGCTATGACTTGGCGAATGAATTGTTCCGGCCTCATGTGACGCTGACAAGATATTTTGAAGGCAAGGTGCCAGAAAAAGATCCGGAAACGCCGACGACCGATTTGTCGTTTCCGCTCCAAAAAGTCTCTGTCTACAAAGCAGATGACAATGGAGCCGTTTACGAACCGTTGGCAAAGTTTTTCGTAGTGTAGTTCTTATCAAAAACGCAAAGCCTCGATAAGGATATCGGGGCTTTTTTCTTGTGCCGAAGGAGGGAGTTGCACCCTCATGACCTTGCGATCGCTGGATTTTGAGTCCAGTGCGTCTGCTGTTCCGCCACTTCGGCAATTTATGGTAACTTTACCATAAATTGAGTATTTTTCAAGCTACTTCCATGAGGCTTCCACAATTTTTTCCGGGAATTTTTGAGATAATTTTTGTAAGTTTTGGCAAGAAGTTCTATGTAGTACTGCGGCCCGATGACGGGTTAAATACGCTTGTACTTGGTCGGTTGATTTGGGCGAGCAACATTTGGCAATAGTTGTCATCATTCCTTTTTCTCCTGCTAAATAAATTTCACTTGGCCTTTCTTTTTTAATTTTTACCCTTTCTTCTTGCCGTTTTTTACCTGCCTGCCGGTAGGCAAGGGCCGTTTCTGAAAATTCAACGATCTTTTTTCTTACAAATGAAGGGACAGCAAATATGGAAAGAGGAATGCTAATCAATTTTTTAATGTGAGACCTGGCAAATCCGGTTTTTACAAATTTAAGCCAATCGTAAGACGGCTTTCTATTTTTATTGGTAATAATTTCAACTACATCACCATTCTCCAGATTTTGCGAAAGGGTGATAATTTTTCCGTCTATTTTTGCTGATTCACAGTGGTTTCCAATGTCAGAATGTACTGCATAAGCAAAATCAACCGGAGTTGAGCCCTTGGGCAACATAATGACGTCTCCCTTTGGAGTGAAGGCAAATATTTGGTCGGCAAAAAAATCTAGGTTTGTCCAATTAAATATTTCCCTTTCTTTTCGTAAATCAATCTTTTCTTTATAAGACCAGTGAGCGCACACACCAAACTGGGCATCTTGTTGCATTTGTTCAGTTCTGATTTGTATTTCAGATGCTTTTTCATTTTCCAATTCCACGGTGGTATGCAAAGATTTGTATCCGTTTATTTTTGGCTTGGCAATGTAATCATTAATTTCTTTTGATATGGGTTTATAGTATTTATGCACAATTCCCAAAGCTTTATAGCATTCCGCCACATCTTTTACAATTACGCGGATGGCCACCAAATCGTGAATCAATTCAAAGTCCATATTATGAGTCAGTAATTTTTGGTAAGTGCTCCAGTAAGATTTTGCCCGAGAATTAACATCAACAACATTTAGTCGTTCTTTGTGTAAAATTTTCTTTAAGTGCGGGATGAATTTTTTAAGATATCTTTGGCGTTCTTCATATTTTTCTTTAATGCTTTCTTGCAACCATTTGAATTTTTCCGGGTCCAAATAGGCAAATGCTAAATCTTCCAACTTTGCCTTTATTTCTCCCAAACCCAGGCGATTGGCGACGGGTACAAATATTTCCAGTGTTTCGGTGGCATACGACTTTTGCATGATTGCTGGTAGCTTATTTATGTTATCCATTCCATCAATTCGGCTTGCCAGATCAATTAAAATAACCCGCAAATCTTGCGAGATGGCAAAAAACATTTTACGTAGTTTTTCTATGTTTTCTTTAAGTAATGGCTTCTCTCCCTGCAACCCCCCCCGGGTTATGTAATATATTTTATTTAACTGTGAATTTTTTTCTACAATCCCCGCAATATCGCTACCGAATTTATCGGTAATTCCTTCAATGATACTTTTTTTATCAGCCAAATTATTAGTGTCTACGCAATCATGTAAAAAACCGCTAATGATGGTTTTTTGGTCCAAGTTCATTTGTTCTAGAATCAGAGCTACTCGAACAGCGTGGTCGATATACTTTTCACCAGAAGAGCGCACTCTACCATTATATGTTTTGGTGGCAAATTCAAAAGCTTCCGACAATAATTTCGGGTCATAACTTTGCTTAATTAGCTTCTGAACTAGGTTCGGCATCTTTTTTAAAATCGCACGTTTTACTTGAGCATTTTACTAGTCCCTTTTTAGTTTCTACTAAAATTGATTTGCAGGTTGGGCAGAACTCATTTACAGGTTTGTCCCAGGTTGCCATATCGCAGGTAGGATATTGGTCGCAACCGTAAAAGATTTTTCCGCGTTTTGATCTTTTGGCCGACATTTTTCCGGTTTTACATTTTGTACAATTAATGTCTAAGGTAATAACCGGTCCAGCAGAGGTAGTTTTTACAATGGATTCGGTGTGCTTACATTCTGGAAATCCACTGCAAGCATAAAACCGTCCAAATCGTCCCATTTTATCTACCATATCTTTACCACACTTGGCACATTTTTTATCAGTTTTAACAGTTAAATCTTCTTTGGGAATTTCGTCATATTTCTCTTTTAGGTTCTTGGAGAAGGGTCCGTAAAAATCTTTAATGGTTTTTTGCCAAGTATCTTTTCCTTCAGCAATTTCATCTAGTTCTTTTTCCATCTTGGCGGTAAATTCAATGTCCACAATTTGCGGGAAATTTTTAACCAACATATCAGTGACAATGGTTCCCATTTCAGTTGGTTCAAACCGTTTTTGTTCATTTTTTATAATATAATTTCGGTCTTGAATGGTAGATAAAGTTGGTGCATACGTTGAAGGCCGGCCGATGCCATGTTTTTCCAATGCTTTAATAAGGGATGCTTCATTATATCGGGCCGGTGGTTCGGTAAAATGCTGGGCGGGATTAATTCTGGCCAAATCAAGAGCTTCTTTCTCGGTAAGCGCCGGCATTTCGTTTTCGGAAAACTTCATCGGGTAGACTTTTAAAAACCCATCAAATTTTAACATTTGCCCGTTGGCGCCAAAGCCATAATTTCCGGCAGAAATTTCTATAGCAGTTGAATCAAAAATGGCCGGCACCATTTGGCTGGCCATAAACCGTTGCCAAATGAGAGTGTAAATTTTTAACTTCGGGCCGTCTAGTTCACCTTTTAATGATTCAGGAGTATGCTCGGCATGGGTTGGTCTAATAGCTTCGTGGGCCTCTTGGGCACCTTTGCCAGCTTTGTATACCTTTGATCCATTAGAATATTTCTCACCAAAATTTTTAGTGATAAAATCTTTGGCCATCACCAAAGACATTTGTGATAAGTTTAGTGAGTCGGTCCGGTGATAGGTGATATGTCCCTCTTCATACAATTTTTGGGCCAGGCTCATGGTCATTTTTGCCGAGTAGCCAAATTTATTTGACCCGGCTTGTTGCAAAGTACTGGTGGTAAACGGAGGCAGAGGATTTTTGTGAGTTTCCTTTTTGGTAATCTTTTCTATAATATAGGTTGCATTTTCCAAGTTCTTTAAAATTTCATCCGCTTCTTGTTGGTTTTTTATTTCTAATTTATCAACAACTTCTCCATTTTTTTTGTTTAAAAATGCAGAAAATTCGGCGCCGGGTTTTTTAAATACTGCCTCAACATCCCAATACTCAACGGCAATAAATTTTTTAATTTCCTCTTCTTTTTCAACCACTAACTTTACGGCAACCGATTGTACTCTTCCGGCTGAAAGCCCTTTAGAAATTTTCTTCCATAAAAATGGCGATAATTTATACCCCACAATCCGGTCTAATACCCGGCGGGCTTGCTGGGCATTTACCAAAGCCATATCAATGGTGCGGGGGTTGGCCAACGCTTCTTCAATAGCCGTTTTGGTGATTTCGTGGAACACAATTCGTTTTGGATTTTCCAGTTTTAGTGCTTGGGCCAAGTGCCAAGAAATGGATTCTCCTTCGCGGTCTTCGTCGGTAGCCAGAATTACTTCATCGGCGCCTTTGGCGTCTTTTTTTAATTCAGCCACCACTTTTTTTGCCTTAGTAGGAACAATATAAGTAGCTTCAAAATTTTTATCCACATCAACCCCCAGTTTATTTTTTGGCAAATCCCGCACATGCCCAAAAGAGGACTTAATTTTATATTTACTTCCTAAAAACTTTTGAATGGTTTTTGCCTTTGTGGGTGATTCCACTATAACTAATTGCATATGTTTTTATATTAATTTAGAGAATAGGTGTTGCCTCCCAGGTTTCGTATCTTACCCGAAATTTCCATTAAGGCAAGGGAAGACATAACCACCGGCGCCGTTAATTTTGTTTTTGCAATAATGTTATCAATGTGTAACGCTTCTATTTCTAATGCGGTAAAAATAGCAGCTTGTTCTTTATTTTCAGGAACAGATAATTTTTCTTTCTCCAAAAACAATTTGGCGTTATTTATTTCTAACACATCTAAAATATCTTGCGCACTTTCGGTTAAGGTTGCCCCCTCTTTTATTAATTTATTGGGGCCGATGGAATTTAAGGTATAAATGGGGCCGGGTACGGCAAACAATTTTTTATGTTGTTCTTGAGCCAGGCGGGCGGTAATCAATGAACCAGATTTTTGCTTGGCTTCAACGACCAATACCCCCAAACTCAATGCTACCACAATCCGGTTGCGCGCGGGAAATTGGTGTAACATGCCGGGTTTAGTGGGTGGATATTCTGAAATTAAACATCCACCGTTCTTAACAATCTGACGGGAAAGTTCTAGATTTTCTTGAGGGTAAATGGCGCTTTCATCAATTCCACTGCCCAAAACAGCAATGGTTCGCTTGCCCCGTTCTACACAGGCTTTGTGGGCAAAAGTGTCCACGCCCGGTGCCATGCCGGAAATAATCGTAATACCGGCATCTGCTAATTGCCCGGTAATTTGAAAAGCTACTTGCTCGCCATATGATGAGGGTCGGCGGGTTCCTACTACCGCTACGCATAATTCTTCTGGCTTTGGTAATACTCCGCGATAATATAAAACCTTCGGCGCGCCAGAAAGTTTTTTCAGTGACTTTGGATAATGTTCATCATCAATTGTTATTTCTTTAATATCATCCATAGATGAATGATAGCACAAAGGATTTAACTTCTCATTTTTTCAACCGCCTCGGCTAGCATTTGGCAATACAAATTCAAACCAATTTTGTTGATACTGCCAGACTGTTCTTTGCCCAAAATATTTCCGGCTCCGCGAATTTCCATATCTTTTAAGGCAATACGGTATCCGGCGCCTAATTCTTTAGCTTCATCTAAAGCCTTTAACCGTTCGCGGGCAACGGGCGTTAAATTTTTTGGATAGAATAAATAAGCAAAACTTTTTATGTGGCTTCGCCCGACCCGTCCGCGAATTTGATAAGCTTGCGCCAAACCCAAGCGCGAGGCATCTTCTATAATAATGGTGTTTACATTAGGCAAATCAATTCCACTTTCAATAATGGTGGTGGCAACTAAAATATCAATTTTTTTATTCTTAAAGTCGTCCATTATTTTTACAATATGTTTTTCGTCCATCCGGCCGTGGATAAAACCAATGCTTGCCGAAGGTAGAAATTTGCTTAATTTTTCTTTGGTTTTTTCAATGGTTTCAACTCGGTTATGTAAAAAATACACCTGGCCACCGCGCGCCAACTCAAATTCAACTGCTTCTTTTATTTTTTGTTTTTGGTAAGGCATAATGTGGGTAGCAATAGCGCTTCTGCCTTGCGGTGGAGTTTGCATTAAACTGATATTTTTAAAACTGGAAAGTGCCAAATAAATGGTACGGGGAATGGGTGTGGCCGACAAACTCAATAAATCTAGTGCTGGATTTTTTTTGCGCAGTTTTTCTTTTTGCTTTACGCCAAAACGCTGTTCGTCATCAATGATCAATA
Organism: Candidatus Staskawiczbacteria bacterium; assembly: GCA_943354455.1. GTDB lineage: Bacteria > Patescibacteriota > Minisyncoccia > Minisyncoccales > Staskawiczbacteraceae > VGLO01. Next base: position 8,694 of record CALRCB010000003.1, read on the forward strand.
GTTGCAAATTTTTAAATTCCATGTCGGCTGACAATATTCGGTGGGTACCAATAACAATATCAATTTTTCCTTCTTTAATTTCCTTGATCATCTTTCGTTGTTCGCTTTTTTTTTGCAAACGGCTTAGCCCAGCAATTTTTATCGGCAGGTTTTTAAAACGGTCTGTAAAATTTGCAAAATGCTGGCTAGCTAAAATAGTGGTGGGGCAAATAATGGCTACCTGGTAATTATTGGCTACGGCCAATAAGGCTGACCGCATGGCAATTTCAGTTTTACCAAAACCTACGTCTCCGCACACAATTCTATCCATCGGCTTTGGCAGTGACAAATCTTTTTTAATGTCTTCAATAGCTTGCAGTTGGTCGGGTGTTTCTTGGTATAAAAACCCGGCGGTTAATTGTGATTCCAAGGCGTGGTCGGAAACATACGGTGGGCGAGTGATAATTTCTTTTTCTGAATAAAGTGCCAGTAATTCTTTAGCCAGCTTTTCCACATCTTCTTTGATTTTTCGTTTGGTGTGTTGCCAAACAATAGAAGCCAGGCGTGAAACGGCCGGGTCGGCAAAGCCCACATAGCGCGATAATTTCCGTTCCAGTCCCACCGGTAAAAACAGTTTGTCATTTTGAGCATATTCTAAAACGTAATATTCTTCTTCTGATTTTTCTTTGGTTTTTTCGTTTTCAATTTTTACTTTTTCTATGCCTAAAAATTTTGCTACGCCGTGGTCTAAATGCACCAAGTAATCTCCCGCTTTAATATTTTTAATATCAGAAAATAATTTCTGTGATGTCAGTTTTTTAATTAAAACTTCTTTTGATTTTTTTTCGTCTTCAACTTTTATATTTAGCACTTCTATCGTTTCAATGGTGTTACCCAAAAAGTCTAGCCTCAAAGCATTGGCCGTATTAATGGGGAATACTTCTATGATTCCGCCTTTTTGCGAAAATTCTCCGGGGTCAGAAACGCTAAACACTTTTTCATAACCCATTTCATCCAGCTTTCGCAAAATTTCGTAAACATTATAATTTTTGCGGGTTTCTAAAAAGACCACATTGTCTTGAAAAAACGATTGGGTTTTTATAGAATCCAAAATTTCTTTCAGGTTTTCTTCAAACCAAATAAACCCCTTTTCCAAGAAGTAGGGGGTAATTGAGGTAATTAAAGTTGTCTTTATATATTGCTTGTCCAACGAGTAAATTGTACCCCAAAACCCGAATATATCAACCTATTGACATAGCTAGTATAAGATAGTATAATTAATACATGGGTAAAAAAGCCCTAAATTGTTCTTAAGACCGCCTCAAACGAGGCACAACAAGGGAGTTGGTCATGTTAAAGATCAGTCATTTGGGCGCGATCGTTACAGGGATGATCGTAAGTTTCCTGGTGGGTTTTTTTATTTGTTACGGTTTCGTAACGAAAGTACCGAAATCCAACAAGGAACAAATTCCAGATGAGATTGCGGAGTCCAAACAATTCGAGGAATCTCTTGACTTGGTTGTTAATTACGACGACCCAATTAGCGACGCGATCGTGGCCGGAGGCTATAATCGCAAATTCCACCAAGATGTAAACGAACAAACTTTTCCCAAAAAGGAATTTGAAAAAGGTCAGAAGGGTTTAGTAGTCAAGCTTCTTCGTCCCAGCAACGCCGGATACAGGCGTAGCATTGCTGATATGATAAAGGAAGGATATCGATCAGCAACATTCAGAGAATTGATAGCTTTTGGGAAAAAATATCCAAAGGCTCAGACACATTTTTTCATCGTTGCTCTTAATTGTGACTATGGACGTTCCCATAGTCCGGAATTGCAGTATTTTCCATTTTTATGGCATAGGGTTGAGGTATTGCAGATAAGTCCATTGGTAAGTTATGAATTTCTGGATAAAAATGGGAATAGCGACAGTGAGATACGGTATCTTGGCGTAAAAGAAAAGGCCGATTAGGTTCGGCGAGCACAGGTCCTGCGATTACAACTTCGGTTGGTCGCAGGCTTTTTATTTAGAAATTTATCCTTCGCGGGCGATGGTGATGCCAAAAATGTGTTTGGCGCCGGCGTTTCGCAAAACGCGGGCGCATTCTTCCATAGTTGAACCTGTGGTATATACATCGTCAACCAAGAAGATTTTTTTGCCCGCCAATCCAGCGGGTTTTTTTATTAAAAAAGCGTCTTTTACATTTTCGGCCCGTTCAATGGCAGAAAGTTCCATTTGAGAATGGGTTTTCTTTATTTTTATTAAATTATCGGTAATTACGGGCACAGATAATCTTTTTGAAAGTTCTTTGGCTAATTCTTCTGATTGGTTATAACCCCGGCTTTTTAGTTTTTTTATTTGGAGAGGAACCGCTACTAAAACAGCATTTTCCCAGTTTGCCGGCGCGGTTTTACCAATTAACATAAAGTGCTCCAATAAAATTTCTGCTAAACTTTTTGCCAATTCTTTTATAATATGGGGCTCGTATTTAAACTGATGAATTAATTTTCTGGTTAGAAACTTCTCTTTATAGGGGAGGGCAAAAAATAATCCGGAAAGTTTTCGGTCTTGGCATCGACTACACTTTCCTTTTAGTTCGTTCTGCGCAAGACGGAGAGGGTTTTTGTTACACAGGCAGTATACGTATTCTGAAATTTCCAGTGTTGCCTTACAATCTTGGCAAAGGAAAGTTCCTTCTTGCTGACAACCCACACAAAAAGATGGGAAAAAGAGTTCTAATAAAAAATGTTTGACCATATTTATCCACAATACAACATTTATATTAAATAGTGTATAATTATATAATTATGATCAATCCTTTTAAGATGTTTTTTCCCAGAAAAATGGTGGGAATTGATATTGGAACTTCTTCTATTAAAGTGGTAGAAGTTTCCCGCTGGGGTGGCGGAAAAACATTAGAAAATTACGGTGAAATGAAGTCCGGCTCCTTATATAAGGAAGTGTCGGGTGGCACTCAAAAGGGCAGTAATGTACTGTCTAGTGATTTGATTGCCAAAACGATAAAGGGAATTTTAGACGAGGCCAAAATAAAAACTAAAGCGGTCATTTTTTCTATTCCTGATTTTTCTACCTTTTGCACTTCGTTTGACATGCCTGCAATGACTGAAAAAGAAATTCCCGAAGCTATTCACTATAATGCATCTCAATATATTACGCTACCAATTTCAGAAGTTACCTTAGATTGGAAAATATTGCCCAATAATCCTTTGGATAAAAATTCTTCCTTGAAAGTATTTTTAGTGGCGATTCCGAATCAAGTCGTGCAAGAATATCAAACATTGGCCCGCATGGCCGGGCTTACATTGTATGCCATTGAAGCAGAAGCTTTGGGAGTGAGTCGCTCTTTAGTAAAAAATAATAATAAAAAAGCGGTATGCGTGATTGATATTGGGGTACTGAGCTCAACAATAAATATTGTTGATAATGGTTTTTTGAAAAAGAGCTATAGCTTTAATTTTAACAGTAATCAATTAATGCATGTCATTTCTTCTTCTTTGGGTATTAGTCCGGAGCAGGCGGAAAGTATAAAAAATAACGAAGGACTTTTGCATTCGCGCCAGGATATTGTAAAAATGCTATATCTTTTGATTGATCCGTTATTAGTTGAAATAAAAAGTGTTTGTGCTGAATTTTTATATGCAGAAAAAAAACAAATTGAAGAAGTATATTTGACTGGAGGCACTGCTAATTTGCCTGGGTTAAAAGAATATGTCGCCGAGAGTCTTAAAAAGCCGATATATGTTACAAATTGCTTCTCAGATTTTCTATATTCACCCATTTTAGAAGAAACGTTGCGTGACATGGGCCCTCGTTTTTCAGCGTCAGTGGGCGTGGCTTTGGGAGGACTGGATATGTGATGTATAATAAAACAATATGAATTTTAATTTAGTAGAACAATTAAGGAGTCACAAGTTTGGGGTAATGAATATCATATTTTATTTCCTGTTTGCCTTGCTGGCGACTGTTGTTATTTGTTATGTTATTTTTAGTTATAAGATTACTGCAATGAACCAAGATATAAGTTCCCTTGATGAAAAAATGCTGGTATATGCATCGACCGAACAAAAAACAGCGGAGAAAGAAGTTCTTTCTTATAAAAAAATGGTGGATGATTTTATTGATATTATTAATAATCATAGAATTTCTTCAAATGTGTTTACTTTTATAGAACAAAAAACTCTACCTAATGTATGGTATGTAAGTTTTAGTGTTTCAGAAACAAAAAAAGAAATTAATTTATTGGGGGAGGCTCAGAATATGGAAGCATTAAGTAATCAAATTAAGATTTTTGAAACCAGCAAAGATTATGTGAATAATATTACTGTATTAAATTCTCAAATAACGCCACAGAAAAGAATAAGGTTTACATTGAGTCTTTCTTTAAAGCCAGAGATATTTAAAGGCACTATTTTATGAAGGTTAACAAGCTTACTGCTACAATAATTATTTTTATCATTATTTTGATGGTGGTTTTCCTTTTTTTTATTCCAACCTATAAAAAAATGAATAATTTGCAAAATAATTTAAATCAAAAGCAGGCGGAATATGATGGAAAATTTATTTATTACACGAAAATAGTAGATATTATTAAAAATATTGATTCCAGAAAAGATGTTTTGGAAAAAATTAAAAGCGCACTTCCTTCGGATTTTTATTTTTCTTCATTGGTTTATTTTTTCCAGAAAGAGGCGACTAATGCTAAATTATCAACGACATCAATAACCTTGGTGCAAATATCACCGCCAAATAAAAAAACTAAAATAAGAGATATTATTTTTAATCTTCATGTAACGGGAACCTACGAAAGTTTTAAGATTTTTCTTTCAACGTTAGACACATCAGCACGATTATTTGAAGTAAATTCTGTTTCATTCAGCACTCCTGCCACTTTTCAGAATGCAAGATCGTCAAATACCAAATTACAAACCTATGATTTTAATATAGAAATTCAAACTCACGTATACTAATATTATATAATCGCAAAGAGATTTAATTATGGCAATTGTATTTATATCACCAAAAGCAAATCAAAGAACATTTTTAAAAGTAACGGCAATGGCGTTGTTATTAATTTTAGTTGTGGCTTTTTTGACATTTTCTAGTATTATTTTTTTGGGGAAAAATAGGGATGTCGGCGTTTTAACTGTTCCAACTCAAAAGAACATTTCTATAAATTTTGATATTATCGACTCGCCTGAGGTTTCTAATTTAAAGCCTTTTTATAAGATGGAAAGTGCATTCTCTTATGTGGTAATTGATGAAGTTGGCAAAGAGATTAAAGGTAATATCTCGGCTGGCAGTATAGAATATGCTAAAGCATTATTACGGGCGTCGGGCTTTACCATTTCTAATCTAAAAGAAGTGGGAATTGGTAGAATTCAGCCATTTATTTTGTATTAACTATTCATAAAACTATGAAATTAATTTACGAGTTACGTGCTAAAGGTATTATAACCGAAGATAAAAAAAATCAATTGGATAGTGCAGTAAGGGATATGGGCAAAACCGAAGAAGAAGTTATAGTGGAAAATAAAATTCTTCCAGAGCTTTCTTTATTTGAACTAAAAAGTAAGCTTATTAATATGCCCATAAAAAATTTGTATCAAAGAGAAATTTCTCAAGATGTTTTAGGGTTAATATCGGGCGCGGCCGCTTTAAATTATAAAATGGTTCCTTTGTCTAAAAAAGACAATGTAGTTGAGATAGGAATGGTGTATCCGGAAAATATATCAAGCCAGAATGCATTAAGATTTTTAAGTGGTAAAAATGATTTTATATATAAAATTTATTTGATAACCTTTTCTGATTTTAAAAATGTATTAAAGCAATACAAAACATTGGAGTCGGAAACTAAAAAAGCATTAGAAGAGTTGGGTGAGGACAAGCGGGGAATGATAAACTCACTAGAACAGGCATCTGGCTCACTCGTTATTACCGACGATGCACCGGTTATTAAAATGGTATTGGTTATTTTGCGACATGCTATTGAAGGAGGTGCGTCCGACATTCATATTGAGCCGACCCGCGACAAACTTAATATACGTTTTCGCCAAGATGGTATTTTACACTTGAGTCTTTTTTTACCGATTTCAGTTCACCCATCTATTGTGTCTAGGATTAAAATTCTTTCTAATTTGAAAATTGATGAAAACAGAATTCCCCAAGATGGCAGATTTTCCGCAAAAATTGATGGCAAGGATATTGATTTTAGAATTGCCACATTCCCCATTTTGTATGGAGAAAAGGTAGAAATCAGAGTATTGGATCCGACCGAAGGATTAAAACCTTTTGAAAAAATGGGTTTTTCAAAAAGAAATATTGAAGTAATAACTAAAGCTTTAAAAATGCCATACGGTTTAATTTTGGCTTCAGGGCCTACGGGTTCGGGAAAAACCACTACCCTATATAGCCTTATGCGTATTTTAAATCAGGAAAGCGTAAACGTGGTTACTATTGAAGATCCAGTTGAGTATTCTATGCCAGGGGTTAATCAATCCCAAGTCAAGCCGGATATTGGCTACACGTTTGCAGAGGGTTTACGTCAAATTTTACGTCAAGACCCGAATGTTATTATGGTGGGAGAGGTTCGGGACGAAGAAACTGCTAGCTTGGTTACCAATGCCGCTTTGACTGGACACATTGTTTTGTCTACTCTGCACACTAATTCGGCTACCGGAGTTATTCCACGGCTTATCGATATGGGGGTACGGCCATTTTTAATTCCATCTACCCTAAGAGTTGTTATTGCTCAGAGATTAATTAGAAGTCTTTGTCAAAAATGCAAAAAGAAAATTTCTCCCAGCGAAAAGGTTAAAAAATATATTTTAGATATTATAAAAGATTTACCAGCTTTTGCAAAAGCAGATATTAATCTTAATGAGTCCATCTATATATATGAAGCCAATGGTTGTGAATTGTGCAATTCAAAAGGGTATAAGGATCGAATGGGGCTTTATGAAGTACTATCAATGACTGATGAATTAATTGATATTATTTTGAAAAGCCCGGCCGAATCATTGATTCTAAAAGTTGCACAAAAACAGGGAATGCTTACAATGCTTCAAGAAGGTATTTTAAAAGTATTAGATGGCCAGACAACAATAGATGAAGTAATTAGGGTTACGCAAGAAAAATAATCAATCAATTAAATTGTTATGAAAAACATTTTTTGAAAATAGAAACACTAGTTGAAGAAATCGTAGAGGCAACATAAGAAGCGCTTAACTAAATTTAATATTTAACAATAATTTAATACTATGCCTATTGACTACCTCCAAAATTTTAAAAAAATTTTAGATATTACAATTAAAGAGCAGGCATCTGATTTATTGATTTCGGTTAATCACACCCCAGTTATAAGAGTTGTCGGTCAATTAATCCCCCTGATTAATGAAAAAATAGTCACTCCTGAAATCTCCAAGGGGTTTGCCTTTAGCTTGATGTCGGAAGTCAGAAAGCAGAAATTTTTAACAGAAAAAGAAATTGATTTTTCTTATGATTTTGACGGCAAGGCAAGGTTTCGGGTTAATATTTTCTTTCAAAAAGATACTATTAGTCTGGCTTTACGCTTAATTTCACCAAAAATCAGAACCATTGAAGATTTGTCTCTGCCGGCGATTTTGCATGAATTTACTAAAAAATCTCAAGGGCTTGTATTGATTACTGGCGCATCTGGACAGGGTAAATCCACTACGCTGGCGGCAATGCTCGATGAAATAAATCACACTAAGGCAGTTCACATTATTGCCATTGAAGATCCCATAGAATATATCTATAAAGGCGACAAATCTATTATTGAGCAACGAGAAGTGTTGACCGATACTAATAGTTTCTCCAGTGCACTAAAATCTACATTTCGCCAAAACCCCGATGTTATTATGGTCGGAGAAATGAGGGATTTGGAAACTATCTCTACTACCATAACTGCCGCTGAAACTGGCCATTTAGTTTTTGCCACATTACATACTAATTCAGCAGCCCAATCCATTCATAGAATGGTTGATGTGTTTCCAGCTGAACAGCAAAATCAAATTCGGTTTCAATTAGCCGGGTCATTACTGGGAGTTATTTCTCAGCGACTTATTCCAAGAATTAATGGCGGATTCATTCCTGTTTGCGAAGTAATGATATGCAATAACGCCATTGCCAACTTGATTCGGGAAAATAAAAACCATGAAATTCCAGCGGTAATTGAAACATCGGCAAAAGACGGAATGATATCTTTGAATAGGGCTCTGACTGACTTGGTAAGACAAAAGGAAATTTCCCTGAAAAATGCTATTGATTACTCTTCTAATCCATTTGAATTAAAAAATTTATTGGGGTAATATATGAAGTTTAACTATAAGGCGCGGACTCGCGATGGCAAAATAGAGACAGGTGTTATTGATGCGTCTGGCCGTGAGGCAGCTGCGGTTTTGCTGCAAAAATATAATATTTTTATTACTTCGCTAACTCAAGAGACGGAAAAAAGTCCTCTTTTAAAGGGAATAAAATTTGAAAAAAAGGTATCAAATCGGGATTTAGTGATATTTTCCAGGCAACTGGCGGTAATGCTTGAATCTCGTGTTTCAGTGATTCAGAGTCTTTCTAGCTTGGCTATTCAAACCAAAAAAGATAATTTTAAAAAAATAATATTGGAAATTTCTGGACTAGTTGAAGAGGGCATTCCTTTGTCGGGAGCATTTTCCCGCTACCCAAAACTGTTTGATAATTTTTATGTAAATTTAGTCAAATCTGGAGAGGTTTCCGGTAAAATCTCTCAAACCCTTTACTATATTTCAGATCACCTTGAAGCAGAGCAAGATATTATATCTAAGGTACGTCAGGCGATGATATATCCGCTGTTTACCGTAAGCGTGCTTTTTGTGGTGTTGAATATTATTATTATTTTTCTGTTGCCCAGAGTTCAAGAGCTTATCATGGAATCTAGCAATGACCCGTCGGCTTTTACCGTATTTACTATGAATTTTTATGAGTTTTTGGGAAATTGGTGGTGGATTACAGTGCTATTATTGTCAGTCATTGTCACTTCATTGGTTTTTTATGTAAAAACAAAACAGGGCAGAGAAATTTATGATGTAGTATCATTGAAGATACCGTTTATGGGAGATATTTTACGAAAAGTCTTCCTTGCTAGATTCTGTGGCAATATTTCAACTTTAATTGTGGCTGGCATATCAATTAATAAAGCTTTAAAGATTACCGCTGATACCGTCAACAACAGTGTTTATAAAAATATTATAGGCAATATAGAGCAAAAAGTTTCCGAAGGAGAGAAAATAAGCTCTGTTTTGGGTCAATATCCAGTGTATTTTCCTTCTTTTGTTATTCAGATGATCAAAGTGGGAGAGGAAACTGGCAAATTGGATAAAACATTAATGGAGGTGGTCGTTTTTTACCAAAAAGAAATTAAGCGATCCATTGATTTATTTTTAACCCTTTTAGAGCCGATGTTAATTTTATTTTTAGGAGCTATTGTCGGACTTTTAGCTATTTCTGTTTTTGCTCCACTGTATAGTACTCTGGGGAATATTTAGCCCGCAGTTATCCACACCATCACCGTTGAGTATTATTTTTATCAATAATATAATGTCATTAACGAAAAGAAATTTTAAAAGGTCGAAGTTTTTAAATTTAAACGTAATAAAATATGAAAAAAGGAATAAATTCGGCTTCGGCCACAAAAGGCTTTACCATCATTGAGTTATTAGTTGTTGTCGCAATCATTGCCGTATTAACAGGTATTGTTCTGGTTAACGTAACTCCTTATATTAATAAAGGCAAGGACGCTGCTATAAAGGCAAATTTAAACACAATATTGATTAATGGCGCAGTATACTATGATGATAATTCAAACTACAATGACTTTGAAACCAGTAACGGCTATACTGTTCCGGCAGCCGCGGCCGTAACAGCAAACGGGGGAACCGATCTTACTTATTCTTCTACTAATAATGATCACTTTTGCGTATGTTCGATAACGAAAGCTGTTGCTACTGATACATTATGTGTTGATGATAGTGGGTACAAAAAAATAACAAATGGTTCTTGCTCAGAACGATGTACCGATACTCAAACTCCTGGATATAATAGTTTATGTGTTGATTGAGAGAAATGCGGGAATCAACTATTATTTAATGAAAAAACAGGCTTTAAAAACCTGTTTTTTTTGATATAATTATTTTATGGAAGTGCCTTTTACTATTTTTAATTTATTTATATTTTTATTTGGGCTTTGTGTCGGAAGTTTTTTAAATGTGGTTATTTTTCGATTAGAAAAAGAAGAGAGTTTTGTCACAGGAAGATCGCATTGCCCCAAGTGTCGTCATCAATTAATCTGGTTAGACCTGATTCCAGTTTTCAGTTTTTTATTTTTAAAGGGTAAATGCCGATATTGTTCTCAAAAAATTTCATGGCAATATCCGGCAGTTGAGATGGCTACGGGATTGTTATTTGTGTTAATTTTTCTGGCTACGCCATATAATTTAATAAGCATTTTATTTTTATTGTATATTGTCAGTTTTTTGATAGTTATTTTTATTTATGACCTTAAACATTATTTAATTCCGGATAAAATATTATTCCCGGCCATTATTATTTCATTTCTGTATCAGGCTATATTCCACACCAGCGCCATGGGAAATTATTTGATGGCATCTGCCATTGCTTGTGGATTTTTATTGGCAATTTTTTTAGTGTCAAAGGGCCAATGGATGGGTTTTGGCGATGTTAAATTAGCCATATTATTAGGCTTTTTGATCGGATTTCCAAACATTTTACTGGGTTTATTTTTATCTTTCTTTTTTGGTGCTATACTGGGGATAATATTAATGTCTTTTAAAAAATGTGGGCTAAAAAGCGAGATACCGTTTGCTCCATTTTTAATTTTAGGAACACTGACAGCGATGTTTTTTGGTAGCGAAATTATTCAATGGTATTTTCAATTTTTTACTTTTTAAATTTATTATGTCAAAAGGTTACACTATTTTAGAATTATTGGTGGTAGTTGCTATTATTTCTGTCCTTTCGATTATAACAGTTTCAAATTTTCCGCAAGCCAAATTACAATTTTCGCTTTCGCGGGTCGCCAATCAATTTGAGCAAGACGTAAGAAGGGCCCAACAATTATCTTTATCATCGGCAGAATTTATAGACTCCAATAATGTGGCTCACCCGGTAAAAGGATATGGAATTTACATTAATACCTTAAATAATACCGAATATATCATTTATGCGGATAATTTTGATGATTTGCAAAATAATCAGCGGTATGACGCTGGTCGCGATTATATTGTGGAAACGATTGATTTTACCGAAACTGAGCCGGGTATTGTTATCAAACATGCTACCAGCGCCGGAGCGCATTTTAATCCGCCCAATCCCATTACTACATTTCAGCCGAGCTTAGAGTCAGTCAGGTTCGATATTGTTTTTGCCTATGAAAATGATGTAGTAAAAAATAAAACAGTTTCAATATATGCCACGGGATTGGTAGAAATTCAATAGTATTATGAAACATAATATAGATAATATAAAACAAAAGGGTTTTACGGTGGCCGAAATGATTATTGCCATTGCGGTTTTGTCATTTGGTATTATATTAATTTATGGTGCTTTTTTTGCTTCTTTTAACGCGACATATAGTGTTGGCCCACGTTTTACCGCAACGTATTTGGCAAATGAGGGACAGGAAATAATTAAAAATATCAGGGATAATAATATTCTTAATAGTGATAGTTGGTCTTTGGGGCTTGTTGAGAGTTCTTGTAGTGATGGTTGTCAGGTGGATTATAAGGCATTGATATATTCAGATATAGCTGATTACGATGATACTTTTCTAACATTAAACGAAGATGGTTTTTACAGTCACCAGGTGGGTGGTACTCCGACAATGTTTAAAAGAAGGATTTTAATATCAGAAGTAGGAGAAGACGGAGATGTCTTAAAAGTTAATGTGTTGGTATCATGGACATATAAAGGAGGTGTATTTAGCCTTAACATCGATCAATATTTGTATGACCAGAGTTAATACCTTTAACTTTAAAGACAGTAGGGGATTTTCGCTTCTTGAATTAGTGGTTGTTTTGACGATTTTTTTAATTGTGATAAGCGTTACCATTAATATTTTTATTTCCATGGTTACAAACCAAAGGCGGGCATTAGAAGAGCAAGAATTGTTAAATCAAACCAGCTTTGCCTTTGAATATATTTCCAGCGCCTTAAGCTCGGCGGTCGAAGACCCCACCGGAGATTGTCTAGGCGCATCGGGCCGGATATATCTTCTTCCTAATTGCCCTATCACCGATCAAGCCTGTAATCGTATAAAATTTATTAATGCATCAGATAATAATGCTTGTCAGGAATTCTTTTTGGATGATGACCCCGTCAACCCGCATTTGATGGAAACAAAAAATGGAGCCCCAGCGCAAAACCTTCTATCAAATAAATTGATCATAAAATACGGAAGGTTTATTATTAACGGCAACAAAGCTGGGCATTATGCGTCCAGCAGTGATTCATTTCAACCAAGGGTTACCTTTTTGTTGGATGTATTAACCCAATCAAACCGATCGGAAAAAATAATTCAAAATACTATTGTTCAGTAAGTTAATTTCAAAAATAAAAAATATATGAAAATAAAAAATTCAGAAAAAGGCGTGGCGCTTATTATGGTGTTTTTAATGATGACCATAATGGTGTCTATGGTGCTTGGCATCAATGCTATTTTATTAAGTGAAGTTAAGTTGCTCGGGCGCATTGGTAATTCTTCAGTGGCATTAATCATTGCTGAAAATGTCAAAGAAGAGGCATTGTATCATATTAGAAATGGTGGCATCTGTGATGTATGTAATAATTGTCCAACGTGTGATAATTGTACCATTAGCGGTACTAGCCCCAATTGTACGGTTTATTTTGAAAGTACTGACAGTAATGGCGGTCAGGGCACCGTATTGGCAACCATAACTTATTGCGAAACTCTGGTGACTAATGCAACAGGTTATTTTAATGGTGTTATGCGCAAGATTACATCAACTTATGGTAGCGGTGGTTCTGGTGGTAATCATGGTGCAATGTTTAGAAATTGCGTTAAAGGCCCGCCTTCAATTTAATGTATTCCCGCCAAATTTATAGCTATGGATAAAAAAGAAACCAAACAAAGAATAGAAAGTTTAAAAAAGCTCATCAATTATCATCGGTATTTATATCATGTGTTGGATAAAGCCGAGATATCTGATGAGGCGTTGGACTCTTTAAAAAAAGAGCTTTTTGATTTGGAGCAAAATTTTCCCGAATTTGTAACCGTTGATTCTCCGACCCAACGAGTAGGAGGAACCCCGTTAAAAGAATTTAAAAAAATAAATCACTCTGAAAGAATGCTTTCTTTTAACGATACTTTTTCAAAAGAAGACATGCGTAATTGGCTGGAAAGAATTTCAAAGCTATTAACCGACCGAGAAAAAGAAAAAATAGATTTTTATTGTGAATTAAAAATAGACGGCTTAGCAATTGAACTTATTTATGAAAACGGGGTGCTTGTTACCGGCGCTACTCGGGGGGACGGGTCAATCGGCGAAGATATTACGCTAAATTTAAAAACCGTTGAGGCAATTCCCCTTTCTCTACTCACTACCAACTACTCACTACCAACTTCTTTAGTGGTACGCGGAGAAGTATTTATTTCAAGAAAAGAATTCAATGCTATAAATGAAATCCAGAAAAAAAGGGGTTTGCCTTTGTATGCAAACCCCAGAAATATTGCTGCTGGATCCGTGCGGCAATTGGATCCTAAAATAACCGCTTCCCGTCATTTGGATTCTTTCGCCTATGAACTAATTACTAATTTGGGGCAAAAAACCCACGAAGACAAACACGATATTTTAAAAGATTTTGGATTTAAAATCAATATTTATAATAAATATTGTAAAACCTTGGAAGATGTTTTTTCTTTTTATGAAAAATGCGCAAAATTAAGAGATGGTTTGGAATATGAAATTGATGGCGTGGTGGTGATAGTAAATAATAATGAAATTTTTGAAAAATTAGGGGTGGTTGGCAAAGCGCCTCGAGGAGCGGTTGCTTTTAAATTTGCCCAAAGCCAGGCGACCACTATTGTGGAAGATATAAAAATCCAAGTTGGTAGAACTGGCGCCCTAACTCCCGTGGCAGTGTTAAAGCCAGTACAGGTTGGTGGAATTACTATAAGCCGGGCAACGCTACACAATGATGATGAAATTAAGCGGCTGGGGTTAAAAATCGGCGATAGTGTAATTGTGGGGCGAGCAGGAGATGTTATTCCTAATATTATTAAGGTTTTGCCAGAACTTCGCACCGGCAATGAGAAAAATTTTGTGATGCCAAAAGATTGTCCAAGTTGCAAGACCAAACTTGAAAAATCAGAAACAGAAGCTCTTTGGCGCTGTCCAAATACTCGGTGTTTTGCGCGTCAACGCAGATCTTTTTACCATTTTGTTTCGCGTGGGGCTTTTAATATTGAAGGATTGGGGCCAAAAATTATTGATAGATTGCTTGACGAAGGCTTGATTTCAGACCAGGCTGATTTATTTAACTTAAAAGAGGGTGACTTGTTAGTTTTGGAGCGGTTTGCCGAAAAATCAGCCGAAAATGTTATACAGTCAATTGCAGAAAAAAAAGAATTGCCGTTGGGGCGCTTTATTTATGCTTTGGGAATTAGAAACATCGGACAGGAGACGGCGATGGATTTGGCAAATTATTTTGGGTCTTTGGAAACATTAAAAAATGTGCCACTGGAAGATTTTAATGCCATTACAAACATAGGACCCATTGTGGCAAAATCGGTGCACGAGTGGTTTTTGCAAAAAGAAAATAAAAATCTTTTGGATAAGTTTTTGACGGTGGGTGTGAAAATAATAAATCCTAAAAAAGTACAACAGGGAAAGTTGTCGGGAAAATTGTTTATTTTTACCGGCAGTTTAGAGGCGATAGAGCGGGAACTGGCCAAAGAAAAGGTGCGAGATTTGGGTGGGCAAACCACAGAATCAATTTCAGCTAAAGTTGATTTTGTGGTGGCAGGAAATGAAGCCGGGTCTAAATTATCAAAAGCCGAAAAATTAGGATTGAAAGTGATTAGCGAAAAAGAATTTTTGAAGTTAATACGTTAGTTTAATGAATACCATATTAGCGCATATTAAAAAATTGGATTGGGTGTTGATTACTTGCGCGGCATTAATCACCGTTTTTGGTTTGGTTGGAATTTACAGTTACGGACTTGCTCAACAGGATTTTGCAGATTTTCAAAAGCAGTTGGTTTTTTTTGTGGCGGGGTTTTTAGTAATGTTGGCGGTGAGTTTTTTTGATTATCGTATTTTGCGAAATAATTCTTATTTAATTTTAATATTATATGGAATTTGTCTATTACTTTTATTAGGGCTTCACTTTTTCGCGCCGGATATTCGGGGTACGCGAGGCTGGTATCGGATAGGGTTTTTATCGCTGGACCCCTTGGAGCCCACGAAAATTATTTTGATTATTTTATTGGCAAAATATTTTTCCATGCGCCATGTTGAACTCTATAAATTTAAACATATTTTAGTATCGGGCGCCTACATTTTTTTTCCGGCCCTGTTTGTTTTTATTAAGCCGGACTTGGGAGGTACTATGGTATTGTTGTTAATTTGGATTGGAATATTATTAGTTTCCGGAATTAAATTAAAACATTTTTTAATAATATCAATTTGTTTTTTATTAGTTTTTGGATTGGCCTGGCAGTTTTTATTGAAAGATTATCAAAAGGGAAGAATTATTTCGTTTATTTTTCCCTATGATGTACTGGGCGGGTCGTGGTCTCAGACTCAAACTAAAATTTCTATTGGATCGGGTCAAATTTTTGGCACCGGAATCGGAAATGATTCACAGGTTCAATATGGATTTTTACCAGAACCCCATACGGATTTTATTTATTCAGCCATAGGTCAACAATGGGGATTGGCCGGAATTAGTGTGCTATTTTTGTTGTATATAATTTTTATTTGGCGGGTATTAAAAATCGCCCTTACGGCCGAATCAAATTTCCCCCGGCTGTTTGCGGTGGGCTTTGGCATAGTTTTGATAGCCCAATTTGTTATTAATATTGGAATGAACCTTTCTCTGCTTCCGGTGGTTGGGCTTTATCTACCGCTGGTAAGTTACGGAGGGTCAGGGCTAGTCGGCACTTTTATAAGTATCGGCATTTTACAAAGTATGCTTAAGAAAAACTAGTTATACTTGTTCATAGTTTTTTCCAAGCCATTTTCAATAAAATATTCCAGGGCTTGTGAGGTTTTTTCTATGACGCCACTTAAAACTTCCTGTTCTTCTTTGGTAAATTTTTTAATGACAAAAGCCGGGCCGTTTGCGGGCTTACCTGCTGTGGGCTGTATACCAACCCGAAACCGTATTAAATTTTCATTGCCAATATTTTGTATGATAGAATCAATGCCTTTGTGTCCGGCAGAACCACGGTCTTTTACAATTTTTAGTTTTCCGATTACCACATCAATATCATCGTGAACTATAATAATATTTTCTAATTGTGATTTGTGGTCTTGGGTAATTTTTTTTACTGCAAACCCAGATTCGTTCATAAACGTTTGTGGTTTTACTAATATCACATTTTCTTTTTGTGAAACCAGCGAATTATATTTTTTAGAAAATTCAAAATCAGGGAACTGTTTTTTTTTGGTAAAAGACTCAACCGCCATAAAGCCAGCATTGTGGCGCGTGTTATTAAATTTTTCTCCCGGATTTCCCAGTCCAATGATTATGGTCATATATTTTTATTTTCTTAATTGTATCACTTTACATTCCTTTTATGAAGATATAGAATATAAATCAGTACAATTTGAAGGGAGGCAAGTACTCGCGTTTTCGACAGAAACAGTCGAATCATTGGCTTCAAAGAGACTGTTAGTTGTGTTTTTCCGCTTCGATTCTACAACCATGATGGGGGTTTCGATGTCGAGGAGAAAAGTGTCATCCAGCAGGCGCCTTAACTCTGACAAGAAGGCATTTCTTCTACAAGAGGCTAAGGCTTTCAATGGTTCCGTTTTGGAGCCTCAAAATCTCAGGAAGCTTGCCGAGCTTCTTGTTGCTCAAGAGAGATTTAATCTTGGGGAGGTTGAGCCTATGGCGGTAAAAGGTGTCTTGTCTTTGATTCATCGTCATAATGTCGACAAGCCCGGAATTCGCAAAAGACATCGTCGACGGATGATGATTTTCGTTCAATAAGCACCAGTGAAGAGCTGAGCCACATCCCACATGGCTCAGCTCTCTTTTTTTACCCCCTTGCAGTAACCAAAAAAATATGGTAAATTATACCCAATAGAATACAAAAACATGGAAAACATTAGCGTGGAGCCGGAAAATAATCTGGAAAATACCAATAAAGACGGTTTTTTAAAGAAATATTCCCCTGCTATGTGGGAATTTGTAAAAATAGCTATTATTGCGGCGATTATTGTTTTTCCTATCCGTTATTTTTTGTTTCAACCTTTTATTGTAAAAGGAGATTCAATGGTGCCTAATTTCCATTCCGGGGATTATTTAATCGTAAATGAAATATCTTATCGGTTTGGCGACCCGAAACGAGGAGATGTGGTTGTGTTAAAATACCCATTAAATAATAAGCAGAAATTCATTAAAAGAATTGTCGGACTTCCAGGAGAAACAGTGAAAATAAAAAATGGGAAAGTTGATATTTTAAGAGATGGCAAGGATATGTCTTTGAATGAAAAAAAATATCTTCCGGATTTATTGCAAACTGATGGTGATGTAAATATTACTCTGGGAGACAATAAATATTTTGTGTTGGGCGATAATCGAAAATTTTCTTATGATTCGCGCCGATGGGGAGTTTTACCAGAAGAAGACATTATTGGTAAAGCATTTTTTAGGGTATTTCCATTTAACCAAATGACATTCTTTACAACACCAAGTTATTAAATATTATGACTAAAGTAAAAATTCAAAGTTTGTCGGGAATGCGCGACATTTTGCCTGAAGACCAGGTGTATTTTAAGCGGGTGCAAAAAGCGGTTGAAAGCATCAGTCACTATTATAATTTTAATAGAATTGATACTCCGATTTTGGAACAGGCAGAGCTTTTTATCAAGGGTACAGGCGCTGACACAGATGTGGTTTCAAAAGAAATGTATTCTTTTAGGACAAAAGGTGGAGACCTGGTTGTTTTAA
The DNA here is from genome assembly GCA_943354455.1 of Candidatus Staskawiczbacteria bacterium. GTDB lineage: Bacteria > Patescibacteriota > Minisyncoccia > Minisyncoccales > Staskawiczbacteraceae > VGLO01. Next base: position 26,901 of record CALRCB010000003.1, read on the forward strand.
GGCCGGAATTTACTCCAAGTATTGTAAGAAGTTATATAGAAAATGGAATGTATAACTTGCCTCAACCGGTAAAATTATGGACTACGGGGCCATTATTCCGTCACGAAAGACCGCAGGCAGGCAGGTACCGGCAATTTTTCCAATTTGATTTGGAGGTATTGGGAGACAAGAGCCCTTCTATTGACGGTCAGATTATCCAAATGACTTACGATATTTTAAAAGATTTATCTTTTAAAAATATTACCATTGAAGTTAACAGTATTGGAGATAGTGAATGCCGACCCTATTTTAAAAAGATATTAACCGCCTATTTTAGGTCAAAAAAATCTTCACTTTGTTCTGATTGCCAACGAAGGTTAAAAGAAAACCCTTTGCGAATTTTGGATTGTAAAGAAGAAAAATGTCAACAAGTAAAATCTGGAGCCCCTCAAATTATTGACCACCTTTGTGAAGGTTGTCACGCCCACTTTAAGCAAGTATTGGAATTTTTAGATGAACTAGAACTGCCCTATACCTTAAATCCTTACTTGGTGCGTGGCTTGGACTATTATACTAAAACCGTATTTGAAATTGTGGAAAAAAGTGAAGACGGTTTATCGCAAGGAGCTTTAGCTGGAGGTGGAAGATATGATAATTTGGTAAAACTACTGGGTGGGCGCGATACGCCGGCTATGGGGGCCGCAGGCGGTATTGATAGGATTATTAATATTTTAAAAACCCGGGAAGCAAAGCCGGATAAAAAACAAGAAAAGACAAATATATTTTTAGCTCAATTAGGCCAATCGGGCAAAAGAAAAAGTATGAAACTGTTTGAAGAATTCCGCCAAGCAAAAATACCCGTGGCAGAATCTTTTTCAAAAGATTCGTTGCGAAGCCAATTGAATTCTGCTAATAAAATGGGGGTAAAGTGGGTGTTGATTTTCGGGCAGAAAGAAGCATTAGAAGATTTTATAACATTACGTGATATGGAAACAGGAGTTCAGGTAGAAATTCCTTTAGACAAGGTCGTAGAAGAAATGAAGCAAAAAATTAATAAATTAAAATAGAAAAAATAAAAACATGGCATTAGAAGTTAAGAAAAAAGAAAAAGAAAATTCTCAAAATTTGGTGCATCGATTTACTAAAGTGGTTCGCCAAAGCGGTATTATGCTTAATGTCCGAGGCAAACAGTTTAGAAAAAGACCAAAGTCTGCTTTGGCAAAAAAGAGATCAGCTTTGCGAAGAGTGACTATGAGGGCTGAAAAAATCATTGCCGAAAAAATGGCAAAACCTAAATAGTTTTTCTAACCAATGATTAAACAACAGCTTCAAGTCGATACTAAAGAAGCAATGAAACAAAAAAACCAACAATTGGTTGATGTTTTGCGCATGACATTGGCATCTATTAGTACTAAACAAAAAGAAAGGCGGTATAAAGAAAAATTAGAAATAGATCCGGAATTATCTGATGATGAAATTATTACGGTTTTATCTTCTGAAATTAA
>CALRCB010000004.1 GCA_943354455.1 Candidatus Staskawiczbacteria bacterium
GGAGCTTAGTATCAGAAACAAAAACTGCCGGAATTTTCCGGTAGTTTTTGTTTCTCACGAGCTTGGGGAGGATTCGAACCTAAAAAGGGGTCGGGAAAAAGTATTTTTCCCGTGGCGGAATTGTTCAAACCGAGGGGTTTGAAGGAGGAGCGAAGCGACGACTGGTTCAAGCGCCCCGACCGCGGTCGGGGCGCGGAATCCTACCTGCGGAGCTTAGTATCAGATGTAGTAGCCTCAAGCACCCTGTTAAAGGGTGTTTTGAGTGTAAAAGAGAGCTTTTTTCCATCTAAAACAATGTTCTGAAGTAAAAAGTTGAGAATTTGCCTGATATTTTTCTTCTGAATAAAGCGTGCTATCGCCTGATTCATCCAAATAAAGAGTAAAAGAGATTTCTGCCATAAATTAAAACAGGGTCTTCTACCCTGTCCGTGAATTTTACTCCCAATAAAATAATTTCTCAACTCTGGACTTTTAGCGAAAAATAGGGTATAAGTATAGCCACGATTTTACTAACCCCGTTCTTTGACAAGGAGACTGAAAATGAGAATTTTAATTCTCTACAACATCGCAAAAGTGTTGAAAAAGGGCGTGGAAACCGACCTGGCGTGCGAGCAGGAAATTACGATTATCGTTCCTTTGGTTGAAGCCATCCTCAAAGACAAAGGCTATTCTGTTTCTACGATGGGAACAGATTTCAACCTCTGGGAAAAACTGAAAACTAGAAAAAAGAAAACTGACCTCGTGCTTAATTTGGCCGAGGCATTCGGCGGTGGCAACACCAACGAAACGCTCGTGCCAGAGATGTTGGAAGCCCTTGAAATTCCTTTTACGGGAGCTTCTGGGCACAATATGCACCTTACGCTGGATAAAGAGAAAACCAAGCTGGTTCTTTCCCATTATGGTATTCCGATGCCAAAGCATCAGGTTTTCCGTGATGGAAAAGAAAAACTGATGAAGGGATTCAAGTTCCCGCTCATCGTCAAACCCATTCGTGAAGAAGCCAGCATCGGTATCTATCACGACAGTGTGGTGTCTTCACGAAAACAACTCTATGCGAAAGTGGCTACGGTGTTGGAAAAATACCGTCAGCCCGCTCTCGTTGAAGAGTTCATTGAGGGAAGGGAAATTTCCGTGGGTATCGTTGGAAACGAACCCGAAATTACTCTTTTCCCTGCTTTGGAATTTGTGTTTCCTGAAGCCAAATCCCCATTGGAACAGATTCGTTCCTACGAATACAAATGGGGTGGCAAGAAGGAACAAATGATTCGTGCAGACCTGCAAAGGAAAACTGTAAAGCAACTGGAGCACTGCACTAAAGTTGCTTATACGGCTACCGAATGTAGGGACTACGCAAGAATGGATTACCGCCTGGACAATGCAGGGAATGTATATCTGTTGGAAGTAAACTACAATCCTGGTATTGGCCCAAACACGCACGGCCTCAATAACACGCTCACTATGATGGCGAGTTTTGTGGGATTGAGCTTTGAAGATTTCGTGGAAAGAATCATCCTGACTGCCGCAAAACGATGTGGCTTGTCATAACCCGTTCACCCGAAAGGAGAAGCCGATGTTCAATACGATTCTGATTGCAAACACAGCAGAAGCATTCAAGGGAGTGCTCGTCAAAGATAAGGACACTAAAGCTGGTGCAGAACGAATCAAGCACGAGCTTTAGTGTCCCAAAGAGCATTCTTCTGGGAATCAGACGACAAAATCGTGGTTACGCCACACCTGATTCCCGTTCCACTTTTTGAATTAAACAAATGGATTTGTGGGTTCAAGAATGTGGCAAATGTTGCTCCCTCGGTAGGAAACATAGAACTCTCAAACGCAATAGCAAGCGACAAGCAGTTGCGAGGCCTCATTGCCAAAGAAGCAAGAGGTAATCCGCAAATGACGATGTCGCCCTATGCGATAACGAGAGATTTCCTGGAAATGTCAGAGCAATTCTCTGTTCAAACCAAAGAACGGCCGCCAAACAAATCGCTGTGGACGGTTGCCTACTTGGATTCAAAATCTGGATTTCGGGCAGAGATGCTCAAGCTGGCTTCTGAACACAAGGAAATCAAAATCCCACAAGGATTTGTGGCACAGGATGCCACTGAAGCCTTGTTGATGGCAGAGTGGTTTTATGAGAATGGCCAATCCTCAATTCTGAAAGCTAACTTCGGTGAATCAGGATGGGGCATTGCAATACTCAAGGTTGAGTCATATTCATCGCTTTCGGTGTTCAGAAAGCAGGTAAGAAAAATCCTGCAAAGCGATGTGATTTGGCAAGATACAAGTATCGTAGTGGAACAGTTCATAGAACCCGATGCTTCGGTTGCTGGCGGTTCTCCCTCTACGGAAGTCTTCGTTGGCGAAGAAGGAATTTCTCTTCTCTATCATTGCGGACAACTGCTCAATGATTTTGGCGGTTTTCTGGGTGTAGAGATTGGGAAAGGTGCTCTTTCCGAAACTCTGGCAAGAAAGCTAACAAGAATCGGAAATATCATCGGAAAATGGTATTGGGAGCTGGGATACCGTGGTTTCTTTGACATTGATTTTGTCGTTTCAAAAGATGGCGGAATCTATGTTGCCGAAACCAACACACGGCGAACAGGCGGCACTCATACCTACGACTTGGCAAGACATCTTTTCGGCAACAAATGGGAAAATGAGGCATATCTTTTGTCTCACGACTCATTTCGTTACCACAAGAAGCGAATGGATGCTGAAAAAATCTTGCAACAAGTCAGTCCGCTTCTTTACCCGATGAATGGCGAGAAAAAAGGGATTATTGTTACCCTTATCAGTGAATGGCGTCCTGTGATGGGTTACATTGTCGTTGCCTCAAATCCTGATGAGGGACGGGAATTGCAGAAGCGATTTTTCGGGTTGTTCAAGAAATAAAGAATTGATTTCAGTCAATTTAAGGGCTATACTAACCAGTATAGCCCTTTTTTATTTATGGAAAAAGATTTATTACCCGTAAAACCATTCCAAGAAACTCTGTTTAAGAGTATGTGTGGGCCAGCCAGCCTCAAAATGGTTTTTGATTACTACGGAATTGAGAAGAGCGAAGAAGAAATCGCAAAACTTGCTGGGACTACTGATGATTTAGGCACCGATGACCAAGGAATTAAGAAAGCCGCAGAAGAATTGGGATTTACGGTAGAGATTAAAAACGAAAGTTCATTTGAAGATATTCAAGTTTATTTGAGTAAAAAAACACCAGTCATCGTGAACTGGTTTACCAGAGGCCGAATTGATTATGATGATTCTCAAGTTCCCGATGGCCATTATTCGGTAGTTGTTGGATTGGACGATGAATTTATTTACTTGCAAGACCCCGAGATTGGAAAGTTACGTAAGATTGAGCGGGATGACTTTATGAAAGTGTGGTTTGATTTTACAGGCGAATACATTAAACCTGATGAACTCATTGTCAGACAACTCATTGCGGTTTCTAAATAAGGCTTAAATTATTCATTTCTACCTTGAATAGCTCCCAGTTTAAGGTTCGTAACGCATCATATAGGGGGAGCTTAGTATCGGAATTAAAAAATCACTGAAATATTGGTGGTTTTTTAATTTGTATTGCGTAAATAATCCCTTATAAAAGCGCGCCTTTTACTTTTCCCTCATTTAAATTATAATAAACAAATGACAATAGTTAAAAGATTTTTTGACTGGTACAATAGTAATTATGATTTTCACCTGCGACTGGCCACCCTGCTTTTTTCATTGCAGGTGGTTCACTTGGTTTGGCTTACCTGTAATGTGGTGCTCTTTAAGCTTTTTGGAATAAGTGTCTTTCCTCCAGAATTAAATTGGCTGATTGCCGCGGTGGATTATACGGAAATTCCCGCACTCATTACGGTATCATTAGTGTATATTAATGATATATTTTTAGGTAAAGGTACTAGAAAGGCATGTCTTTATTTGTTGTTATTAAACAGCCAATGGCTCCACATGCTTTGGATTACCGACGAAATTGTGTTGGAAAATTTTACTGGTCAAGCCCTCGTCGCTATTCCTGTCTGGCTTGCTTGGATTGCCATTTCCATTGACTACCTTGAATTGCCGGTAATGTATGACACCATTTTAAGAACCTTGCGATTAAAAAAGAATAATGCAAAAGAGGAAAGCGAATTTATATAAAGTTGGGCAGAAAGAAACCTTTAATGTGAGTCGGTCAAAAATCGACTTTTTTTTGGAATGTCCGCAGTGTTTTTGGTTGGATAGGCGATTGGGAATTACCCGCCCCGAAATGCCCGGTTGGTCGCTTAACAGTGCCGTGGATGCATTATTAAAAAACGAATTTGATTTATTGCGCGAGCAAAAAAAGCCTCACCAATTAATGATCCAGGCCGGAATTGATGCCGTTCCATTTTCCCACCCCGATTTGGCCATTTGGCGAGACGATTTTAATAAAAAATTGGGTGCCACGTTTTTGCATCAAAAAACTAATTTGAATATTTGCGGAATTGTTGATGATGTTTGGCAAAATACTAAAACAGGGGAGTTGCATATTGTAGATTATAAATCCACCAGCACTAATTACCCGATTTCTTTGGATAGCCAGTATAAATTGGGGTACAAACGACAAATGGAAATTTACCAATGGATTTTTAAAAAAATGGGGCATAAGGTTTCGCCAATTGGTTATTTTTTCTTTGCCAATGGCCAGAAAAATTTGCCGGCGTTTAATGGAAGGCTAGAATTTAAAAATTCTATTATTCCTTACCATGGTAATGACGAATGGATTGAACCGGCCATTTTAGAAATTAAAAAATGTTTGGATTCTGATAATATTCCAGAATCAGGTAAAAACTGCCAGCACTGTGCCTACCGGTCATTAATTCAAAAAGAATCTTTTAGAACACAAATAAGTTTGATATAATAAAAAACATGAAGATAAAAAATATTATCATATTAATCATCGTAGTTTTAGTTATTGTATCCGCGGTATTTTATTTTATACGCACCCAAGAAGATACTTCTGGCAGGTTAGATGAATTTGCCAAGTGTCTTAAAGATAAAGGGGCGGTATTTTATGGAACTTTTTGGTGCCCTCACTGCCAGACTCAAAAAAAGATGTTCGGAGGTTCAAAACAATACCTTCCTTATGTTGAATGTTCAACTCCGGATGGCAAGAAGCAGTTGCAAATATGCAAAGATAATGGTGTCATTAATTATCCTACCTGGAAATTTGCTGACGGTTCTATGACAAAAGGAGAAATCAGTTTAAAAGAATTGGCAGAAAAAACCAGTTGCCAATTACCGCAATAGAAATTAAAAATAATTTATATAATTAATTACTCGGTCGGAATAATAAATTGTTATTTTTTATTTCTCTCTCCTTCGTAATTATAATTATGCAAACAACAGATTTTATCACTAAATTACTAAGTTTAGGAGTTATTATCGGACAGATATTTATTTTGTGCGCGGTTTTGTATTTCATTTTTTGGCGTAAAACACAAAATTCTATTGCTGAATTTATTGGTAAAAGGGGATTGTTATTAGCTTTTATTGTTACATTGATATCTATTCTTGGCAGTCTTTATTATTCCAACATTGTGGGTTTTCCACCCTGCGAATTATGTTGGTTCCAACGGATTTTTATGTATCCGTTATTTTTTTTACTGGGCCTGGCTTTAATAAAAAAGGAAACCCATATTACTGTCTATGCATTGATGCTTGCAATAATTGGTGGAATTATTTCTCTGTACCACAATTATATGTATTACTATAACCAAGGATTGGATTCATTTTGTCAGTTGGGCGGTACGCAAGTTTCTTGTATTAAGCAATATGTATTTGAATTCGGATACGTTACGATTCCCCTAATGGCGCTGACAGCCTTTATACTAATTGCTATTTTTTTAGTGGTATACAGGTGTCGTCGTACTCCAACAAATTAAAAATTGCAGTAGTTGAATGATCGTAAAATAAAGCTAATATGATCTATCGGCTTTATTTTTTTAGTGTTAGTATTTTTCGTTACTCCAATAGCTCCGGTTTTTGCTGATACATTGGAAGATCCCTTAAATTCCATAATATTGGATTATCAGGAAACACCAGTGACGTGTTATTAAGCATTTAATACGTTAAACCCGATAAATTCATATTAAAATCAGCTACTACCCCCAGCCAATTGGTCCAAATTGTAAAAGAGGCGGTTAAATAATTTGTAAAAAATCGGAAAGTGGGTTAGAATGGCGCATATGCAGGAGATATCTCTAAAAGCAGAAGAGATTTTTAGGGTTGGAGGGTTTGCAATAACCAACAGCCTGCTGTTAACCTTTATCGTTACTGGGATATTGATTTTGTTAAGTTTGGTAATATATAAAAAAATAAATATTGTGCCCGGTAAGTTGCAATCCCTAGTTGAGCTAGCTATAGAAAAGTTATTAGATTTGATGAAAATGATATTGGGATCTATAGAATTGGCAGAAAAATATTTGCCATTGATTGCCACCATTTTTATTTTCATTATGTTTTCAAACATCCTGGGGGTGCTTCCCGGAGTTGGGTCATGGTTGCGTTACAGTCACGGGCACGCCATTCCATTATTACGGGCTCCGGCTGCAGATTTGAATTTTACCTTAGCTTTTGCTATGATTTCCGTGATTTTGACCAATTTTTTTGGAATGGTGAGCGTTGGAGTATTAGTGCATATTAAAAAGTTTATTAATTTTTCCAGTCCAATAAATTTTTTCGTAGGTATTTTGGAATTATTATCAGAAATAACGAGAGTCATATCATTTTCTTTTAGATTGTTTGGCAATATATTTGCTGGTGAAGTGTTGCTGGTTGTGATATTTTTCTTGCTTCCCTATGTTGTGCCAGTGCCATTTTTGATGTTAGAAATATTTTTTGGAATGATTCAGGCATTAATCTTTTCAATCTTGACGTTAGTAATTCTTGCCTTGCATACAACGGCTGCAGAACATTAAATAATATAAAAATATATTAATATAAAAATATAAATTCTAAGCGCTAAACCCTAAACAATATTTTTTAGAATTTAGATACTAGAATTTAGTAAAAATATGGAAATAGAATCAATGAGATTATTGGCAACCGGATTAACTGTTGCTGTAGGAGTAATGGGTCCTGGAATAGCAGTTGGTTTAATTGGTACAGCGGCTTTAAATGGTATTGCTAGAAACCCTGAGGCTACTTCAAAAATTCAAACCAATATGATTTTAGCAATCGCTTTTGCTGAATCATTAGCTATTTACGCCTTGGTAATTGCACTAATTATTAAATTCGCATAAAAAATGGAAGCTTCTTTTTTAGAACAATTTGGAATTGATTGGAAGCTTTTTTTGAGCCAGTTAATAAACTTTGTCGTGATTTTGATAGTCTTGAGGTTTTTTGTATACAAACCTGTTTTGAAAATAATCAAAGAGCGAAATAAAAAAATTCAAGAGGGACTCGATAAAGCTAAAGAAGCAGGGATTCGATTACACGAGGTTGATCAAATTGCCAAAGAAAAAATAAGAGAGGCGAATAATGAGGCAATAAGTATTATGAACGCAACGCAACTTAAAGCTAAAGAGTTAGAAAATTCGTTGCAACAAAAAATAGAACAAAGTCACCTTCGATCACAAAAAGAATTAGAAGAAAATTATAAAAAACAGCAAACACAAGCTCAAGAGGTGGTATTTAAAAATGCGGTTGATTTAGTTAAAAAAACTATCATAAAAACGGTTCAATTAAAACCAGCTGATATAGACGATTCTCTTATTGTAAAAGCAATTGAAAGTATAAAGAATGAAAAATAATACCGCTTCATATGCAAGAGCTTTAGCCCAGATTCTTTCTAAAAATGAATTTGATGAAAAAAAGATTGTTAAAAATTTTGTGAAGCTTTTGGTTTCTGTAGGGTATGAAAATAAAGCAGAAGAAATTTTGGCCTTGACTGAAGATTTATTATTGCAAAAGCAAGGCAAAAATAAAATCACTTTTGAAACTGCCAGAACAGTAACACCTAGTCAAAAAAAAATAATGGAAAGTATTGTGAAAAAAGGGGATATAGTAAGTGAAAAAATTAACCCAGAATTAATCGCAGGAATAAAAATAATAATTAACGGTTCAATGCAATTTGATGCTTCGATGCAAAGCAAATTGCAACACATATAAGTTATGGCAGAAGAAATATTATCAAAAATTAGACAAGCTATTGAAGAATATAAAAATGATCCACAGTGGGAAGAAATTGGAATGGTTACCGAAGTGGGTGACGGAATTCTAAAGATTTCTGGACTTAAAAATGTGCAGAGCCAAGAAGTATTGACGGTGGAAGCCGGCAAGGAAAAAATCCAAGCGGTGGTTTTAAACTTAGAAGAAACTTCAGTGGGAGCTTTGGTATTGGGAGAATTTTCAGCTATCAAAGCCGGTCAAACCGTCAAAAGAACTAAACAATTATTATCAATTCCAGTTGGAGAAGAACTTTTGGGCAGAGTAGTGGATCCATTAGGAAACCCGCTTGACGGCAAAGGGCCTATTTTTTCTGCTGGAACAAAACCGCAATTAAATTTTTTGGAGAACGATGCGCCAAACGTATTGGCTCGTGAATCAGTTAATTATCCATTGCATACCGGTATCAAGTCTATTGATGCGATGATTCCTGTGGGAAGGGGTCAGCGAGAATTAATTATTGGAGACCGAGGTACGGGAAAAACCGCCATTGCTTTGGATATGATTATTAATCAATCACAATCTTCCGACAATCCGGTAGTTTGCGTCTATGTAGCCGTTGGTCAAAAGGAATCAAAAATTGCCAAAATTGTAGAAACATTAAAAAAGCATAATGCCTTTGCTAATACGGTAGTTGTTTCGGCACCAGCTTCAAGTTCGGCATCAAGCTGGTACTTGGCTCCGTTTGGTGGATGTGCTATTGGAGAGTATTTTCGCGACAAAGGCCAAGATGCACTAATTATTTACGACGACTTATCAAAACACGCTTGGGCTTATCGACAAATTTCTTTGCTGTTGCGAAGACCGCCGGGAAGAGAAGCCTATCCGGGCGATGTGTTTTACTTACATTCACGATTATTGGAACGGGCTGCTAAATTGTCTAAAGAAAATGGTGGAGGGTCGCTGACCGCTATGCCAATTATCGAAACTCAATTGGGTGATGTAACTGCTTATATTCCAACCAACGTAATTTCTATTACTGACGGGCAGATTTATTTGGAATCAGATTTGTTTTATCAGGGAATGCGACCAGCGGTGAACGTGGGGCTTTCAGTTTCACGCGTGGGCTCATCGGCGCAAACTAAAGCTATGAAAAAAGTGGCCGGAAAACTGCGACTTGAATTGGCGCAATTTAGAGAACTGCAAACTTTTATGCAATTTGCATCTGACGTTGACCCTGAAACTCGGGAAAGAATTAATAAAGGAAGAATTATGACTGAAATTTTAAAACAGTCTGATTTAAATCCATTCCCATTTGAAAAGCAGGTGCTCGTAATGTACGCTGCATTAAACGGATATTTTAACAAATTTCAACCTGAGGAAATTCAAAAAATTGAAGCAAAGTTTTTAGAATATGTTGAAAATTTGCATAAAGATTTAATGGATTCATTGCGAAGCCAGCGCGCGATAACCGATGACATTGAAAAACAATTGAAAGAAGTAATCACAAAGTTTGTGGAAATCCAGTAATTTTAAAATAAAAAAGGAGGTTCCCGAAGGTCCCTCCATGATTCGAATTAGAGCCATTCCTGTTTTGGTTGCAGTGCCACTTTAATGCCCTCAAATAGAGAGCCTGTCCTGATTACTGCAATTTGATAACTAGAAAACCCTCTTTTCTTCATGTTTTCAGTCATGTTAAGGCCTTCTGGGGATTGCAGAGTATGCTTCAAAAGTGCAGAAAGAGTGTCGCCGATACCGTGTTCTTCTGCGATTTTCAGAAACTCCTCCCTGAACTGATTGTGTTGCTCTTTGTTTTTCGGGTCGAGCTTTATAAGAGGCGAAATATCCATTTAAACACCTGCTATTTAGGCATAGCTGCCACGAGAGAATTATCAACACCACTTATATCATTGTATATTATAAATAATTATTTGTCAACAGTATGGAAAATGTGCAGGACTTAAAAAAGCGCCTAAAATCAATCGGCAACATCAATAAAATTACCAAGGCAATGGAATTGGTGGCTGCCACAAAGATGCGAAGGGCGCAAGAAATTGCGCTGGCTTCGCGCCCCTACGCTTTTGCCGCATTAGATTTATTGGCCAACGTTTCGCTGTTAAATACTGATTTGCCGGAATTGTTAAAAGCCCGTAAAGTTGAAAAAACATTATTTGTTTTGGTGGCTTCTGATAAAGGTTTGGCCGGCGCATTTAACAGTTCTGTTTTCAAAAAATTTGAATCAGTTTATAAAACTTCAAAAGATCAAGCAGTTTTTGTAACGGTTGGAGAAAAAGCCTTTAATTATGTTTCAAAAAAAAGGTTAACGGTTATTAAAAAGTTTACCAATGTGGGGGATTTTACTACAACCGAGCAGGTGCAACCGTTGGCGGATTTTTTGGTGGCAGGGTATTTGGCGGGGGATTTTGACAAGGTAACGGTTTTTTCAACGCATTTTCGCTCTGCTCTGAAACAAGAATCGTTAACACGCGAAGTGTTGCCAATTACTTTTGAATCATTACAGCAAACGGTAAAAGATATTATTCCTGACAAAGGAAAGTTTGCTGATTTAATAAAAGAACAACAGATAAATTTTGTGCCAAGTAAAGATGTGATTAATGAATATTTAGTGGAACCATCGGCAAAAGAGGTGTTAGCAGATTTGGCAAAGCATTTATTTTTTATGCAAATGTACCACTTAATTTTAGAAGCTAATGCTTCAGAACATGCCGCTCGCCGAATGGCTATGAAAACCGCTTCTGATAACGCCGGCGAATTAAAACAGGCTTTGAATTTACAGTATAACAAAGTACGGCAAAGTGCGATTACCAACCAAATCATAGAAATTATCGCCGGCGCCGAAAGTTTAAATTAAAATTATAATTTAAAAAATAACCATGAACAAAGGAAAAATTATACAAATTATCGGGCCGGTGGTTGATGTGGAATTTTCTGACAAAGAAAGTTTGCCGGAAATTTATAACGCCCTAAAAGTGCAAGGCCCTAAAGGAGAGGTGATTTTAGAAGTGGTAAAACATTTAGACATTAAAAGTGTACGGGCTATCTCTTTGCAATCAACCGACGGTTTGCAACGGGGGTTGGAAGTGGCTGACACCGGAAAACAAATTGAAGTGCCGGTTGGTCCTGAAGTATTGGGAAACATTTTTAATGTATTGGGAAAAACCCTTAACGAAACTGATACTAAATTTAAAAAGTATTTGCCAATTCATAGGCAGGCGCCTCCATTTACTGAACAAGCCACTAAAACCGAAGTGTTTGAAACCGGAATTAAAGTTATTGATTTAATTGCCCCATTTATTAAGGGAGGAAAAATTGGGTTGTTTGGGGGAGCAGGAGTGGGAAAAACCGTGCTTATTCAGGAATTGATTAGAAACATCGCTGAAGAAGGCGGGGGAGTTTCGGTGTTTGCCGGGGTAGGAGAAAGAACCCGGGAGGGAAATGATTTGTATAAAGAAATGGCCGAATCCGGCGTTATCAGTAAAACGGCGTTGGTGTATGGGCAAATGAATGAAGTGCCCGGGGCTCGCGCAAGAGTGGCGCTTTCTGCCTTAACCATGGCAGAATATTTCCGCGATGAAGAAAATAAAAACGTACTGTTTTTCATTGATAATATTTTTAGATTTTCGCAAGCCGGGTCTGAACTTTCAACTCTTTTGGGCCGGATGCCATCGGCAGTGGGGTACCAGCCAACGTTGGCCCAAGAAATGGCTGAACTGCAAGAAAGAATTACTTCAACCACTAAAGGGTCAATTACATCAGTACAAGCCGTGTACGTGCCTGCTGACGACATTACCGACCCTGCGCCAGCCACAACCTTTTCCCACTTAGATTCTACCATTGTGCTTAACCGCGCCTTAACCGAAATTGGTATTTATCCGGCCGTTGATCCGTTGGCTTCAACTTCAAGCGCCTTGGATCCAAAAATTGTGGGCGAAAAACATTACCAAACTGCCAGGGGAGTGCAGTTAACTTTGCAAAAATATAAAGATTTGCAAGACATTATTGCCATTTTGGGTATGGAAGAATTGTCAGATGATGATAAAAAAGTGGTTGCTCGCGCAAGAAAAATTCAGCGGTTTATGGCACAACCCTTTAACGTGGCCGAAATTTTTACTGGCGCTAAAGGAAAATATGTAAAATTGGAAGATACGATTAATGGGTTTGCCGAAATTTTGGAAGGCAAGCACGATGACGTGCCCGAAGAGAATTTTTATATGAAAGGCGATATAAGTGAAATAAAATAATGAAACTTTCGATTTATTCATTGAAAAAAGTAATATTTGCCGGAGAGGCAAGCCTTTTGAATTGCAATACGATTGCGGGAGAAATTACCATTTTAGATAATCATGAAAACCTTATTACCGTTTTGGCGACGGGGGTTATGAAAGTAATTGATAAAGATAAAAAAGAAAACTTTTTTGAAATTAAATCAGGATTTTTGGAAGTGCGGCAGGGGAATGAGGTGCGCTGTATGGTGGAGTAGAAATCAAATTGTAAAACGGCCGGGTAACCGCCGTTTTTGTTTGTCTATTGACAATATTTTGATATTTTATAGGATATGGGTACCTGACTGGAGAACCTTATTGCTTTGGTTCTTCACGTACAGGACGGCATGTGTCTTGTGAGAGACCGGTCTAGCGGTCAACCCGTTTCTCCATCTCGCAAGAGATTTTACACATGTGCAGTGATCGACAGGCATTATAGTGTACTAGCAACACACTATAGTGCTTTTTTCTTGTAAAATGTTCAAAAAACGAGGTATTTGTTTGACATTTGGGTGAAAATAAGGTAAAATAAATATATGAATAATCAAGAAACAAAACAACCTCAAACACAGGCAGAAAACACTTTTGCCGGGCTTGGCATATCAGAAAAACTGCTTACAGCCCTAAAACAGCTTAATTTTACTACTCCAACTCCAATTCAGCACAAAGCCATTCCAGTTGCCATTCAAGGAAAAGACGTAGTGGGAATTGCCCAAACCGGAACCGGAAAATCATTGGCCTTTGGAATTCCTATGTTACAGCGATTAATGGAAGCCGAAGTGGAAAGCCGAGGATTGGTGATCTTGCCGACCCGTGAATTGGCCGTACAAATTAACGAAACCTTATTAAAAATTGGAAGACAGTTTGGATTAAAAACCGCCGTGTTAATTGGTGGGGCTTCAATGTACCAACAGGTCAGCGAAATTCGCCGGAACCCGCACATTATTATTGGAACTCCTGGTAGAATTAATGACCACATAAAACAAAAAACCTTAAACTTCAGCAATGTTTCTATTTTGGTTTTAGATGAAGCCGATTGTATGTTTGACATGGGGTTTGCTCCGCAGATTAAACAAATTTTATTGTCGGTTCCAAAAAACCGTCAAACCATGTTGTTTTCAGCAACCATGCCTGACTCAATTATTAAAATTGCCACCCAGCACATGCAACTTCCGGTACGAGTAGAAATGGCTCGGCAGGGAACTACTAACGAAAAAGTGGAACACGAATTATTTTTTGTTAAAAAAGATTATAAAGTTCGCCTTTTGGAAAAATTATTGGAAGAGTGCAAGGGAAGTGTATTAGTATTTTGCCGAACCAAGTTTGGCGTAAAAAAGATTTGCCAAGATTTATTGAAAAAAGGATTTTCAGTTGCCGAAATTCACTCTAACCGCTCATTAGTACAGCGCCGACAAGCCTTAGATGGCTTTAAATCAGGTAAAAACCGGGTATTAATTGCAACTGATATTGCTTCGCGCGGTATTGATGTTAAAGGCATTGAATTGGTGATTAACTTTGATTTACCAGAATCTCCTGGTGACTATGTTCATCGAATTGGTAGAACTGGAAGAGCTGGCATGACTGGAAAAGCTATTTCTTTTGTGATGCCTGACCAACGAAACAAAGTGCGTGAAATTGAACGGTTAATCAGATCAACCATACCCATTTTGCAATTGCCGGAACTGCCCGCAAGTTCGTTTGTAAATAATAACCCAACCCCTCAACAGCAAACGGTTTATAAAAGAAATGATGCATTCGAAAAAACCATAAAGCCCGTCCATAATAATTTTAAACCAAGAACTTTTGGAAAAGGCGGAGGATGGAAAGGAAAAAAGTTTTCAAGATAATTTAAAAAAGACACCATAGCGGTGTCTTTTTACGTATTATTTACATGTGGGGATTTTTTTTGTACAATGTACCAGTTGAGTAATATAATTAATCACATAAAATTATGGATAAAAAAGCATGGATACTAATTTTAGTAATAGCAATCATATTAATTGGCGGATATTTTATGTTTAAAAAATCTCCAACCGAACAAACGCAAAATAATAATAATCAAATAATAAATAATACTATGGAAGAAACAAAAGGTTTAAAAATTGAGACATTGCAAGAAGGTAGTGGAGAAGGGGCCAAAAGCGGGGAATTGGTTACCGTAAACTATACCGGCACATTAACTGATGGTACAAAATTTGATTCAAGTTTGAACCCAGGAAGAGAGCCATTTGCGTTTACTATAAATGAAAGCTCGGTTATTCAGGGATGGCATTTGGGTTTTATGGGAATGAAAGTTGGCGAGAAAAGAAAATTAACTATTGCGCCAGAACTGGCCTATGGACCCGATGGACGACCCCCAGTTATTCCTCAAAACGCAACTTTGATATTTGAAGTGGAATTACTGAAAATTAATTAGTAATAACGCAAAAATCCTTTTATATAAAAAACAAGAGCCATTTACACGAATGGCTCTTGTTGATTTTTAGGTAAGCTTTATGATATTATTTAGCTGGCTCATTATTAATTTAATAAGAAGGGACGCGGTGTATGATGAGAATATACAAGAAAATTACTATTCAAGATTTAGACAGGGGAATCACTTTGGTTAAATTTAAAGATGACATAATCTGGTTTGACTTGATAATTGAGAAGCTTAGCGAAGAACTTTTTTCGCTCGTCAAAGAGCAACGCAAGAATAAAATTTTACTTAATTGGAAAAATGTAAAATTTTACAATACTAACGGCCTGCCTATGTTAATTATATTTCGTAGAATGGTAGAAGAAGTGGGTGGGAAGTTAGTATTTTGTTTGGTCCGTAGAGAGGTTTTAGAAAATTTAATATTAATTAAGCCATGGAAAAGATTCAATATCGAAAAAGACCTTAATGCCGGCGTTTCAGTTTTTGATTAGAATCATTTATCATAGACTGCAACAACCCACTGCAGTTTTTATTTACATTTATTAATTTTTAGTGTACAATACCAAGACATGAATAAGATAAAAAACATTGCCATTATTGCCCACGTTGATCATGGAAAAACCACCTTGGTGGATGCGCTTTTACGTCAGTCAAAAACTGAAATGAAAAAAGATGTGGCCAGCCAGGAAATGATCATGGACAGCAATGAATTGGAACGGGAACGGGGAATTACCATTTTTTCTAAAAATGCCTCGGTTATTTTTGGTGATACTAAAATAAATATTATTGACACTCCCGGTCATGCCGACTTTGGTGGAGAAGTGGAACGGGTGCTTAACATGGCAGACGGTTGTTTGCTGTTAATTGACGCTAAAGAGGGCCCAATGCCCCAAACTCGGTTTGTGTTGAAAAAGGCTTTGGAAATGGGCCACAAAATTATTGTGGTGATTAATAAAATTGATAAAGCGGGAGCCCGAAGCCAATGGGCACTAGAAGCCACGTTAGAATTATTTTTGGAATTGGGAGCCGGCGACCATTCATTAGACTTTCCGGTTATTTACGCTTCAGGCAGAGACGGGTTGGCCGGGCTTGAATCTGATTTGTCAAAAATGACTGATATTACTCCCATTTTTGATGCCGTTATTCAACACATTCCTAATCCAATCGTTGATGTCAATAAACCATTGCAAATGTTAATCACATCAATTGCCCCAGATAATTTTAAAGGCAGGGTTGCTATTGGTAGAATTTATAACGGAATAATTAAGGCCGGTCAAGAAATTACCCATATTAATAGAACTGGTGAAACTAAAAAATATCGTTTAACTTCTTTGATGACGTTTGCTGGTTTGGGAAAATTGGAGGCACAAGAAGTGGAAGCCGGAGACATTGCTGCCATTGCCGGAATTGCTGATGTGACCATTGGAGAAACCATTGCCGACTCAGAAAACTTTTCTGCTTTGCCGTTAATTAACATTGAAGAACCAACCATTAAAATGACCTTTATGATTAACGATTCTCCGTTTGCTGGAAAAGAAGGAAAATTTTGTACTTCACGCCAAATTCGGGAACGATTATTGGTGGAATTAGAAACTGATGTGGCACTGCGAGTGGAAGAAACTGACAAAGCTCAATGGATAGTTTCCGGCCGAGGAGAATTACATTTGGCTATTTTAATTGAACGATTGCGAAGAGAAGGATACGAATTCCAGGTTTCGCGCCCACAGGTTATTTTGAAAAAAATTGATGGAAAAACTTTAACTCCATTTGAAAAGGTATTTATTGAAACTCCAGAACAATATCAAGGAGCGGTGATGCAAAAAATGGGTTTGCGAAAAGGAGAAGTAAAAGAAATGCGAACCCACAACGGTATTGCGTTTTTAGAATTTATTATTCCAAGCAAAGGGTTGTTTGGATACCGAAGCGAATTTTTAACTGATACAAAAGGGCTGGGTATTATCAATACTTCTTTTTTCCAATACATGCCTGACCCGGGAAATTGGAAAGAACGAAGCAATGGATCTTTGGTGGCATCGGAATCAGGTGACACTAATTACTATGGATTAATTAACGTGCAAGATCGAGGCACACTCTTTTTGGATCACGGAATTCAGATTTATGAAGGCCAGGTAGTTGGGCAAAATTCTCGGTCTGAAGATATTCGGGTAAACGTAACCAAAGAAAAACAATTGTCTAACATGAGGTCTAAGGGAGAAGGGTCAGATGAACATTTTAACAAGCCAAAAGAAATGGGGCTGGAAGACGCATTGGAATACATTGGCGACGACGAATTGGTTGAAATTACCCCAAAAACTATTAGAATCAGAAAAACCTATTTAACTGAAATTGCTGGAAAAAACGCAAAACGAGAAGCGAAGGAAGAGAAGTAGAAAAAAACGGCACTACTGCCGTTTTTTCTGTTTTATGGTACAATAAAAGAAAGGAATATGCCCCAGTACTAGAGCGAAGCTCAGTACGGGGCTACCCCGTAGAGAATTTTGACTTGTTGCGGATGAATTAAATTTGTGGGAAAATTAATACGGTAGTTAGTATATAAATATAATTAACCGGAGAATTTCAAAGAATTAATAAGTAAATTTAATTCGTCAAAATTCTTCTACTCGGGGTGGAAATCGTAAATTTTTTAGCGCAATTTTGGGGCATTTCGTTGGCGTTAGTTGGGTTTGCTTTTTTGCTTAATCCAAATCATATTCAAAAATGTCTTGGGTTTATTGAAAACGAAGCGGTTATCGTTTTGTCGGGGATTGTGGGTACAATGTTAGGAGTCTTATTAGTGTTAACTTATAGTGCATGGGGTTGGAATTGGCAGGGACTAGTTACTTTTTTGGGCTGGGCAGTATTAATAGAAGGACTTTTATGGTTGTTTTTCCCAGCATTTGTACTGGAAATGCTAGTAAAATATAAACAAAAAACAGAATGGATGCCATATATTTTCTTGGGCATAATTATTGTTGGATGCTTTTTGGTATATTCAGGATTTTCAGCGTAAATGGAAAAAAACCAAGCGATAGTATTAGGTGGTGGTTGTTTTTGGTGCACCGAGGCGGTGTTTAAGATGCTAAAAGGAGTAGTTTCAGTTGAATCTGGCTATGCAGGTGAGCCACGTGCCGAAGTAATTAAAATAGAATATGATAGTGCAAAAATACCGCTTCAAACTCTTTTGACGGTATTTTTTGCTAGCCACGACCCAACTACCAAAGATAGGCAGGGCAATGATGTGGGTCCAGAATACCGGTCAATTATTTTGTATTCCACCGAAGAGCAAAAACAAATTTGTGAAAAATTTATTCAAGAATTAAATGGTTCTAGTGAATTGGGAGCGCCAATTACAACAGAAGTAAAGTCCTTAGAAATATTTTATCCCGCCGAAGATTACCATAAAAATTATTACGAAAATAACAAAGGGCAGGCATACTGCCAAGTAGTGATAAACCCAAAGCTAAGGAAGGTGCAAGAAAAGTTTGCACAACTATTAAAAGAAAAATAAATGAACGAAGAAGAGTTAAAACAAAAATTAACGCCTGAACAATATAAGGTGTTGCGAGAAAAGGGGACGGAGGTGCCGTTTACGGGAAAGTATGTTCACAAAACCGCAGAAGGAAATTATATTTGTATGGTTTGTGAAAATCCGCTATTTGCTTCTGATGCGCAGTTTGATTCCGGCACCGGTTGGCCCAGTTTTGATAAACCCATTGAAGGTTCAGTGACTTATAATCAAGAACCTGACGGCCGAACAGAAATTTTATGTGCCAAATGCGGGTCGCACCTTGGGCACGTGTTTGATGATGGGCCAACCCAAACCGGCAAGCGATATTGTATAAATTCAGTGTGCCTTGATTTGAAGAAAAAATAATTTTTATATAAAAAGGTCTGCCAAAAGCAGGCTCTTTTTTAAATAGAGAGTTAGCACTCTTGACAAGAGATTGCCAATTTAATAAGATGGCAGTATGTTAAGCGAAAGACAAGAAATTATTTTACATAATCTGATACGCGGATATATTAAATCAGCCGAACCGATAAGCTCAAGCCTTTTAAAAGAGAGACTGAATTTTGATATTTCTCCCGCAACCATAAGAAACGAACTGCAGGAATTAACCGAACTGGGATATGTAATGCAACCGCATACTTCGGCCGGCAGAGTGCCAACTAATAAAGGGTATAAATATTTTGTAGAAATAACGTTTCAAGACGAAGTTACGAAGCCAGGTATAGAATTGTACCTGGAGAAGGAGATCGAGCAAGCAAGACAGAAAATAAAAAAAGAATTACAGTTAGCGCAAGAATTAACCAAATCATTAACCGAAATATCATCCACGCTAAGTTATACAAAGATACAGAATAAAGATACTATTTTTGAAATGTTAAAAATTATCGGGCCATCGCAATCAACGTATCATAAAAATATCAGTTTAATTGAACAGCTCATAAAAGAATTAGAAAATTTGTAAATTAATTAAAGAAAAAATCAATGGATGAAGAAATTAAAAAAGACGAGCAAAAGAGTGAGTTGGAATTGGCCCAGCAAAAAGCTGACGAATATTTAAATAATTGGAAACGGGAACGGGCTGATTTTATTAATTACAAAAAAGAAGAAATGGAGCGGATGGCAAAACTGATGCAGTATGGAAAAGAAGACATGATAGAAAAGTTTTTACCAATCATTGATAATATTTATCTTGCCGTAAAGCATGTGAAAGATGACGGGTTAGCGCAAATACAAAAACAAATTGAAGAATTTTTAAAGAAAGAGGGAATTGAAGAAATTAAAACCGAAGGTGAAAAATTTAACCCGGAAACGATGGAGGTTATGGGGGAAGCGGAAGGGGGTGAGGCCGGAATGGTTGCTGAAGAATTGCAAAAAGGTTATATGATGAGCGGAAAAATATTAAGACCAGCGAAAGTAAGAATAAGTAAATAAAAGTAAATAAATAAACTTAAAATAAAAAAATTATGTCAAAAATATTAGGAATTGATTTGGGAACTACAAATAGCGCGATGGCCGTGGTGATTAATGGTGAACCGCAGATTATTGAAAACAAAGAGGGGGCCAGAACCACTCCTTCTATTATAGCTATGTCTAAAAGCGGTGAACGAGTGGTGGGAGTATTGGCCAAACGCCAAGCTATTACCAACCACGAAAACACCATTTTTTCCGTTAAGCGGTTAATTGGCCGGAAGTTTTCGGACAAAGAAGTGCAACGCGATAAAAAGAATTTGCCGTATGAAATTAAAGAATCAGCCGATGGTGGAGTTGATGTAAAAATGGGTGATAAGTGGTTAAACCCTGCTGAAATTTCAGCGATGATTTTGCAAAAATTGAAAGCAGACGCCGAAGCAAAATTAGGTGAAACGATTACTGAAGCGATTATTACGGTGCCAGCTTATTTTGATGACGCCCAAAGAAAAGCCACTAAGGTAGCTGGAGAAGTGGCCGGGTTTGATGTAAAGCGGGTGATTAACGAACCAACTGCGGCCGCTTTGGCTTATGGCTTAAACAAAAAGAAAGATGAGAAAATTATTGTGTACGATTTTGGTGGTGGAACCTTTGATATTTCTATTTTAGATGTGGGTGCTGATACTATTGAAGTGAAAGCCACCGGTGGAGATACCCATTTGGGCGGAGATGATTTTGACCAAAAATTAATGGATTGGATTGTGGAACAATTTAAAAAAGAACAGGGCATTGATTTGGCAAAAGATAATTTGGCGTTGCAAAGAATTAAAGAGGCTTCAGAAAAAGCGAAGATTGAATTGTCTAGCTCACTGGAAACGGAAATTAACTTGCCGTTTATTACTTCTGGAAGCGATGGGCCAAAGCACTTGTTGATGAAATTATCTCGTAGTCAGTTTGAGCAAATGGTGGGTGATTACATTGATAAATCAATTGATTTGGTAAAACAAACGTTGAAAGAAGCGGGATTAGAAGCCAATCAAATTAATGAAGTGGTGATGGTTGGGGGACAAACCCGCATGCCGAAAATTATTGCTGAAGTGAAAGCCTTGTTTGGCAAAGAACCAAATAAAGAAGTAAACCCTGATGAAGTGGTGGCAATTGGAGCGGCCGTGCAGGGGGGAATTATGCAGGGAAATGTGAAAGATGTACTTTTGTTAGACGTTACCCCATTAAGCCTGGGCATTGAAACCATGGGTGGAGTAAGCACGGTGTTAATTTCAAAAAATACCACCGTGCCAACCGCTAAAACGCAGGTATTTTCAACGGCCGCTGACAGCCAGCCATCAGTTGAAATTCATGTACTGCAAGGAGAACGCCCAATGGCGCAAGATAATAAAACATTGGGCCGGTTTATGTTGGATGGAATTCCACCGGCTCCGCGAGGCACTCCACAAATTGAAGTGGCTTTTGATATTGATGCCAACGGAATTTTAAATGTTTCGGCAAAAGATAAAGCAACTAATAAAACCCAATCAATTAAAATTGAAGGATCAAGCGGACTTTCAAAAGAAGAAGTGGAAAAAATGAAACAGGATGCAGAATTGCATGCCACTGAAGATAAAAAGAAACAAGAAAGCATTGAGACAAAAAATTTGGCCGATTCAGTAGTTTATACTGCGGAAAAAACCTTGGCTGATAATAAAGACAAGGTTGCTGAAGATGCCAAAAAAGATGCGGAGGCTAAAATTACCGCCTTAAAAGATGCGCAAAAAACTGACAACATTGAAGACATAAAAACCAAGACAAAAGAATTGTCTGACCTTATGCAGAAAATTGGCGCAGAACTTTACAAGGCCGATCCTAAAGCTGGTCCGCAAGCTACACCGCCAACTCCCGAAAACGAAATAAATCCGGAAAGTGAAGACGAAAAGAAACCGGAGGCAGAGGAGGGTGAGGTAAAAGAAAAAGAATAAAAAATGGATTACTACGAAATATTGGGGGTCACAAAAAATGCCTCTCAAGAAGAAGTAAAAAAAGCTTTCCACAAGTTAGCTCATAAATATCACCCGGACAAAGGGGGGGATGAAAAAAAGTTTAAAGAAATAAACGAAGCTTATCAGGTTCTTTCCGATGCAACAAAACGTCAACAGTACGATCAATTTGGCAAAGGGTTTGACCAAATGGGTGGAGGTGGCGCGCAGGATTTTAACTGGGCATGGCAAAACCAAAGCCAGGGCCAGGGCATGGACGCTGAAGATTTAAGTGATATTTTTGAAAACTTTTTTTCTTTTGGCGGTGGTGGACGGCGTGCGTCAAAAAAGGATATTAAAAAGGGGAAAGATATTCAGGTTGATATTGAAATAAATTTAGAAGATACTTTGCAACAAACCACCAAAACGATTAATTTAGAAAAGTTAATTACTTGCCACCGGTGCGAAGGAAAGGGAGCAGAGCCGGGAACTAAAATTCACGAATGTGTTATGTGTCGGGGCCAAGGCCAAGTGCAACAGGTCAAAAGAACCATTTTGGGAAGTTACACTACATTTACCACGTGCCCCGAATGTAAGGGGGAAGGAACTAAACCTGAAAAACCTTGTAACGTGTGCCGGGGAGAAGGCAGAACAAAAGGGCGCGAAGAAATTCAAATTAATATTCCGGCAGGAATTGATAGCAATCAAGTAATAAAAATGGACGGCAAGGCCGATGCTGGCAAGAAAAATGGCCGGGCGGGGGATTTGTATGTCAGGGTTTTGGTAAAACGCCACCCGGTGTTTGTGCGCAAGGAAGACGATTTGTATATTTCAAAAACCATTGGATTTTCGCAAGCAGTGTTGGGAGATGAAATTGAAATTCCAACACTGGAAGGGAAAAATATGTTGCTGACCATTCCGCAGGGAACCGAATCAGGAAAAGTGTTGAGAATTTCCGGAAAGGGGATTGCGCATTTTAACGGATATGGAAATGGAAATTTGTATGTTGAATTAATTATTGACACGCCACGTAAGATTTCTAAAGAACAAAGAAAGGTTCTTGACCAACTGAAGAATTTAGGGCTATAATAGTCCTATGCTCCTATAGCTCAACGGTAGAGCAGTTGCCTTTTAAGCAATTGGTTCCAGGTTCGAATCCTGGTGGGAGCACATCTATTGACATCATTCCATAATTTTGGTATGATGTTTTTAGTTACATAAACTGACAACTTAACCCCAGGAGGTGATACATGTCGGTTCAACAGCTCATTGACGAAGCAAAATGCCAGGTGAAGGACATCGTTTCTTCTTGCAAG
>CALRCB010000005.1 GCA_943354455.1 Candidatus Staskawiczbacteria bacterium
GGGTTTAGGGCAATAATAATTTCGGTAAAATTGTTTTTTGTAATCCGGTCTTGCAGGTCTTTGATGCGCAAGTGATCCGGAGTTGATTTTCGTAACGTCAACGTTCCACCCAAAATAAAATATCTTCCCTTATATTTTTTGGTCGCTTCTAAAGAAAGTAAATCTTGTTCCTTTTCCACTACGCACAAAATATCTTTGGCTCTTTGAGTATCAACGCACACCCCGCACAATGTTTGCTCCGAGGGTTTACCCTGAGGCGCCTCGAAGGGTTGAAAACAAAAAGAGCACAGCGATATGTTATTTTTCAATTCTTGCAAAGAAGCAATTAATTCATCCACTTCTTGTTTGGGTAGATTTATCAGATAAAAAACAAATCGCCCAGCACTTCGCCGGCCAATGGTGGGGAATTTAGCAAATAAGTCCGTAAGTTTTTTAATAGAATCTGCCATAGGATTATATATTCTACCAAACCCGGCAATAGGGGGCAACTATTGACAAGCGTACCAAATATTGCTATAATTAAAAGTAAGTACACCAAACATCATTAGGAAGATTGTATGAATGATGCAACAACCCCTGTCGGTAAATTTCTAAGAAAGATTCGCAAGGAGCGCAAAGAGTCGCAACTTGCTGTTGGGGCAAGGATTGCTCGGCCTGCAAACTGGGCCAGCAGGATTGAATCAGGAAGAGACAATTCAATCAAACTTTACGAAGTCGTAAAGGCTTATGAACTGAGAGAAGAAGAAATTAAGGAAATCAAAGAGTTAGATCCCAGTTTAGCTCTAACAGAGCGGTTGCTTAACGGCGGCGAAGGATTTAAAGTTGAAACTGACTTAGCTGCCAAATTCCTAAATTTCTCGAAAGAAGCACGCGATCGCATTCTGAAAATCGTAGAGATATACGAAAAGCTTCGGAGCGAGGTGTGATTCGCATAACCGCATGGTTCGCCCTGCGGTTTTTATTTTACAACAGACTGAGAGAGAGAGAGAGAGAGTTGCCCGAAGCGAACTAATCGGCTTGGGTTTCGGAAACATAATCGCCCGATTCCAAGTTGCGGAAGCTGACGCGGTTGTCGTCAAAGTACAACTTAACCGCGCCAGTGGCGCCATTTCTATGCTTGGCCACAATAATTTCCGCAATATTTTTTTCTAAAGAATTTTCGTTATATTTATCTTCCCGGTAAATAAACATTACCACGTCGGCGTCTTGTTCAATGGCTCCGGAATCGCGCAAGTCAGAAAGCATTGGTCGGTGGGGAGTTCGTTGTTCAACGGCTCGAGACAACTGTGACAAAACTAAAATGGGTACATTTAATTCCTTGGCTAACATTTTTAAGGCCCGGGAATTTTCGGTAACCTGTTGAATAGGCGTGGCGTATTTATTGGTGTGGTCCATTAACTGCAAATAGTCGATTACCAACAACCCCAAACCATGTTCTTGCTGAAGCCTTCGAGACATAGCCCTGATTTGTAAAATATTAGCCATACCGCCGTCGTTAATATACAAAGGCGCTTCTGATAAACTTCCCATGGCGCTTTGCAAACGTGAAAAATCATTATCACCGCCCTGGCCACTATCTTGCAGTTTTCCAGTTCTAATCCGCCAAGCGTCAACATTGGCTTGGTTAGCCAACATTCTTTCCACTAACTGGTCTTTTGACATTTCCAATGAAAAAATTCCAACCGGCAAATTTTGATGCACCGCCACGTGCTGGGCAATATCCATGGCTAGTGAAGATTTTCCCATAGATGGCCGGGCGGCCAAAATAATTAAATCAGACCGTTGTAACCCGGAAAGCATATTATCAAGTTGTTTAAAACC
Organism: Candidatus Staskawiczbacteria bacterium; assembly: GCA_943354455.1. Lineage (GTDB taxonomy): Bacteria > Patescibacteriota > Minisyncoccia > Minisyncoccales > Staskawiczbacteraceae > VGLO01. Next base: position 1,822 of record CALRCB010000005.1, read on the forward strand.
CGTAGGAACTCCTCGATACATACCGCTGTGCTGGGAACGCTGTTCTATTCCTTCGTATACTGAAGGGATTAACTCTTTAAGGGACTGAAAACCCTGGCTTAATGATTTCTGGCCGATTTGAAAAATACTTTTTTCCGCTTTATCCAATACTTCATCCACTTCTTGTGATTCGTCAAAGGCGTTTAAGCCAATCTCTTCAGAAGCGGAAATTAAATCCCGCAACACTTTTTTCTCTCTTACAATTTTTGCATAATTGGCAACGTGAGTCGCAGTTGGCACCAAGTTTATTAATGAAGTTAAATAAGCACTTCCGCCAATTCCGTCTAACTGGCCATTTTCGCGTAGTTTTGCGGAAACAGAAATAATATCAATCGGTTCTGATTTTGCAAACAAGTCAGTCATCGTTTGAAAAATTTCCTTGTGAGTGGTTTTATAAAAATCTGTCGCATTAACAAAATCAGCCACTTTTACAATGGCATTTTTATCTAACATTAAACAACCCAGCAAGCTTTGCTCGGCTTCAAGATTTTGTGGTGGTTTTTTAGCGGGCATATCTGCCATATATGTAGGTTATATCAAAATGACCAACAAGAGACAAGTATTTACATTTTCTTTAGTACCGTTCCGTCCTTGGTGTCATCAACTGAGAATCCATATTTTTCTATTTCTTGGCGCAATTCATCTGATTTTTCCCAGTCAGAATCTTTACGATACTGCTCGCGGGCTTTTACTAATTCCATAACTTCAGCCGGCACATTTGAGGTTTTCAGTTTATCAAAATTAATAATGTCAAAAATGCTGTTCATCTTTGCAAAAAATTCTTCTATTTTAACGGCTGATTTTTTATCAATCATATTTTCATCCAACATTTTATTGGCTTCTTTAATAAATTCAAACAAAACGGCAAACGCTTTTGGAGTATTGAAGTCATCGGCGAGACCAGCATAAAAATCTTCCTCTGCCTTTTTTAATAATTTTACCGCTAAGGGATTTTTAACACTTTCTTTTATGCCTTTTAATTTGCGCAAAAACTCTTCTATTTTATCCAATGACATTTTTACTTCAATCATGGCATTTTCTGAATAATCAATGGGGGATCGCCACAAATTCTTGGCTATCCAAAACCGTAATTGTTGATAGGAATATCGTTTTAAAAAATCACTGATAGCAACAAAATTATTCAATGACTTAGACATTTTCTGGCCTTTAATGGTTAAAAAGCCGGTATGCATCCAATACTTCGCCATCGGTTTTTTTCCGGAAATTGATTCCATCTGGGTGATTTCTGCTTCATGGTGGGGAAAAATCAAATCCCGCCCGCCACCATGAATGTCATATTGTGCCCCAAAAAAACTTTCAGTGATAGCCGTATCTTCAATATGCCAACCAGGCCGGCCGGCGCCAAACGGGCTTTTCCAACTTGGTTCACCTTTAACTTCAAACTTCCACAAGCAAAAGTCTCCGCGATTCTTTTTACTTTTACTGTAATCTATCCTTGAAACCGAATCTTCTGCTTGCAGGGCGGTTCGATTTGAAAGCTTGCCATAATCTTTAACTTTTGAAATATCAAAATACAAACCATCGTCTAAGCGATAAACATATTCTTTTTCAGCCAGACGCGTAATTTGGCTCGTAATTTCTTTTATATGCCCGGTTGCTTTGGCATATTTTTTAACACTGTTTACGCCAAGCGCATCCATATCTTTTAAGTACTCTTTCAAAAATGCCTCGGCTAAATCTTTGGCCACCACGCCTTTTTCGCGGGCTCGCAAAATAATTTTATCATCAATGTCAGTGATATTTTGCAAATAAAACACATCAAAGCCCTGGTTTTTTAAATACTTTGCAAACATGTCAAAGATGACAATGGTGCGAGCATTTCCGATATGCATAAAATCATACACGGTGGGCCCGCACACAAACAAATTAACCCTTTTGCCTTTCAGGGGTTTGAGAAATTCCTTTTTTCCTGAAAGAGTGTTGTAGATTTTAATTTTTCCCATGATTTTTTAAATCAAGAATTTTAAAGAAGATACTTATGATAATAAAATATACTGAAATCCAAAGAAGGTAGATAAAAAATTCGTTCGGGTTTTGTGGCCAGAATATTAATATTCCGACAAACACCACCGACTGAAGTAACATTTTAATTTTACCAAAAATATTCGCCCCGACTAAAATATTCTTACTATAAGTATACATAGAAACCAGCATATTGATAATTTCAAGTAAAAGCAATAGCAATAACAACCAATAATGCGAATTCATTAAACTATAAACAGCAATGGGAATGATAAGCATCCTGTCGGCAATGGGGTCCAAAATAATGCCTGATTTTGTAACTTTATTTAATCCTCGAGCAACAGAGCCATCCAACATATCGCTAAAAGCCCCAATTAAAAAAAGGGAAACAATCAAAGCCTTATTGGGATTATTGTAGTAAAAGAGCAAAACAAACAATAAAATACTTATTAAAATACGCATAATACTCAAAGAATTTGGTGAAATTTTACGTGGCCAGAAAGGTTTTATAAACATAAATAAAATCTTGTCTCTCCAGGTATCTATGTTATCAAAAAATGATTTTAAGTCGTATAAAAAGTTTTTCATAAAGTTATTACATTATACCAGTCCTTTGTAAAATGTGAAGCTTTTATAAAAAAATATTTTGTGATATTCTAAATAATATATGCAAAGCATATAATTAATCATTCGGTCGGAATGACAAATTGCGATTTCTCACTCCTCCCTCCTTCATAATTATGAAAATTATTGATGTAATTTTTGCTTTAATTTGTGGAAGAGTCGTTGGTTTTGTGGTCAGTGATTTTTTAGAAGAGCTCAAAGTCAGCACCACCGCTGGTCAAGATATTATCATTTGGCTAGCATTTCCTTTATTAGCTTTAGTCTGCCTATGGATAGCCAACGCCATCGGCCGAAAATTCTTATTCGTTTTTCAGGTCGCCAAACATATATTGGTAGGAACTTTTGCTACGGTAATTGATTTAAAGTTGTTTGAAATATTGTTAGCCGGTATTTTTTTGACAAATCCATTAATATCAAAAAGCATTTCTTTTTTATTTTCTACCACGTTAAAATATATAGGAAATAAATATTGGACTTTCAAAAAACATGAAAAAGAAGGCATGCATAAAGAAATTGCCCAATTTTTTCTTATCATGCTGGTAGGCTTAGCAATAGATGTTTCGGTTTTTTATTGTGCGACAAAAATCATCGGCCCTCAATTTGGCATTTCAATAATAATTTGGACAAAGTTAAGCGTCATTTTCGCCGCTTTAGTCGCCGCAATCTGGAACTTTACCGGAGACAAATTTATTGTATTCAAAAAGTAATTAACATGCCAGAAAAATTTTCTTCCATTGATAGAGTAGTTGGAGATATTAACGAAACTGAAAAAGAAAGAATCCTGAGCGAACAGGGAGAGAGATTTGATGACCAAATTTTTGAAGAATTAAAAGATAGCGAGAGGGAAAAAACTAAAGAAGAATTAAAAATTATTTCTCTTGTAAATGAAGTTACTAATAGAGTAAGGCGAAAATACGACGCAGGAGATTTTAATATCCCGCCAGCTAATATTCACATTATTGAGGATGAAAAGTGGCCAAGAGAAAAATCAAACGCATTTTTCAAATCCAATGTACAAGGAATTGCATTGCGAGAAAAACCGTCAAATATTACTTTTATGAAAACTGTATTTCATGAAATGCTTCACTTCAAATCGTATGGAGCACTGCAAATGACTAATGAAGAAAACCCAGAATTAGATGAATATAGGATGGGTTTAACGGTTCGTACGAGAGATGGAAAAATAATGTATTTTAAAAATCTTAATGAAGCAATTACAGAGGAAATGACAGCTAAATATGCTAGGCAACTTTTAAATAACCCGCTTTTTACAAAAGATATTGAACAAACAGAGAAAATCACTCGTGAAAATCCATATGCCACCTCCGTTTCAGGTGGAACACTTTTTAACTTTAATACTTTTTACGCTCAGATAGAAAGCAAGAAATCTTGGAGAGAGACAGTCGGACAATTACTAGGATTTCAAAAAAAATCTATACGAATATTAACAGAGCAATTCGGTTATAATCAAGAAAGAGCAGTCTTGAATGTATTAATTAATAAAATTTTTGAAAGGAATCAAGATAAATTTAAAAATAAGGCGGAGGTATTTGAAGTTTTTGAAAAAGGAATGATAACGGGTAATATTTTACCAATGGGTAGACTTATTGAAAATACCTTTAGCAATGGAACTTTAAGAAAAATTGGAGAATTGGATGAAAATATTGAAGCACAAAAAGATTTTGTAAATTCACTTTAGTCTAAATATATGGAAAATTTAGTATTATACAGAAAGTATCGCCCGCAGGGGTTTGAAGAAATAATCGCCCAAGAACATATTGTGCAAACACTGACTAACTCAATTAAATCCGGGTCAATTTCGCATGCGTATTTATTTTGCGGTCCCCGTGGAAGTGGAAAAACCACCATGGCCAGAATTTTTGCTAAAGCGGTAAACTGTGAGGCCAAAACGGGAGCAAAGCCTTGCAACAAATGTAATTCATGCCTTGAAATTAATACTGCTAATTCAATGGACTTGGTAGAAATTGATGCCGCCAGCCACACCGGAGTAGATGATGTGCGTGAACTCATTGATGGAATTAAATTTGCGCCGATAAAATCAAAGTATAAAATTTTTATCATTGACGAATGCCACCAATTATCAAAAACAGCATCAAATGCATTATTAAAAACCTTAGAAGAACCTCCGGCCCACGCCATTTTTTTACTGGCCACCACCGAAGCCCATAAAATGTTGCCAACCATTATTTCCCGGTGCCAGCGGTTTGATTTTAAGCGGTTGCACGTTCCTGAAATTATTAAAAAACTGGAATTTATCGCCAAAAAAGAGGGAATTGAGTTTGAAGATTCGGCCTTGTCATTAATTGCCTTAAATGCCCGCGGGTCATTCCGTGATGCCGAATCATTGCTGGACAAATGCATCAGTTTTTCCGGAAAAACTAAAAAAATTACCGTTGAAGAAATAAAAGATTTATTGGGCATTGTGGAAGTGGGCCAAATTTCAAAATTCGTAGATTTTTTGCTGGTTAAGCAAACTAAGGAAGCGCTGGTATTTTTAAATTCTTTGGTGGAAGAAGGGATTGATTTGCAAGAATTTACCAAAACGCTGATATTTTATTCGCGTCAGGCATTGTTGTCAAAAATTAATCCGGATTTTTTGAATCCCCAAACATCGGGGTTATCAAATGAAGAAATTACCAAAATGAAAACGCAGATTGAAACATTATCAGAAAAAGAGTTGCAAAATATGATAGAATTATTCATTGACGCCGAAAACAAAATGAAATACGCCATCATTTTGCAATTGCCGTTGGAGCTGGCGGTTATTGACATTGCCCACAAAGAGACTTAGAATTACATTTATATTGCGGGATCGTCTAATGGTAGGACAACTGCCTTTGGAGCAGTTTATCTAGGTTCGAATCCTAGTCCCGCAGCCAAGTTTCAGAATTCATTTTTTTATATAATAATATTTTATGTTATAATATTGTTATATGCAAAAAATAAAGAATTTTTGGACAAGAATTAAATCTTGGTCACTTTTTAAAAAAATACTCTATGGGGTACTTATTTTAGTTGTAATTTTTGGAGGATATAGGATTTTTGGTCCAAAAGATAATAGCGCCAACATAACTACTGATTTCGTTAAATTTGGAAATTTAAAAGAAACCATCTTAGCAACAGGTCAAGTCACATCAACTACTGATTTAAGCCTTTCTTTTAATTCTAGCGGAATTGTACGTACATTACGAGCTAAGATTGGAGATAAGATTAAAACTGGTGCAATATTGGCAACATTAGACCAAGGCAATGAATTAGCCGCGCTTACTTCTGCTCGTGGAGCACTCGCTGGAGCAGAAGCTAGACATAAACGTATATTGGAGGGAACCTAGCAAGGACTGTCCTTGCTAAATTTTATCCGCCGAAAGGTGGATTTTTCTTGCCCCGTAGTGAAACCGCAGTTTCTACTACTGGAGTGTAAAAGAAAAAGCCCGGTAAAACTACGCGGGCCTGGGCGAAACCACTTCGGTGAGCAACATTTCTGTCTCCTCGAAAGGGGTTAAATTGACGAGTTTCTATCTTATGTTAATTATAGCATACTAAAGAGTGTATGTCAATGGTTGAGGGGGTTTGTCAAGTGTGATACAATTTAAGAACAAAATGCCTCATAAAGCGACAGTTTTTGAATTTACTTCCTACGAATTTCCCGCCCAAGGCGGGTCCGCCTCGGGCGGAGAGCCTTCTCTGCAAAAGGCTGTTTTTCATTATAAAACCGAATTTTCTGATAGGGAACCGATACTATTTAGCGAAACTATTCTTTTGCCAAAAATACCTAACCTGGAAAACATTCCAAAAGAACTGGTGCAAAAATTACTGGAAAGTTTGCATATTATTTTAGGCATCAGTTATTACAAATTCTATTGTGCGACAAAAGTGATAGTGCCATATACTCTATCAAAAGGGGAGGCAGATTTTTGGAACACGGTTTATAAAAAGGGATTGGGAGAATTTTTTTACCAAAATAAATTAGATACAAAACACTCACCAAAATTTTCTTTTGATAAAACGAAAAAATCTACCAACTACTCGCTACCAACTACTAACCGTTCGCTCGTTGGCATCGGCGGGGGGAAAGATTCCATTGTAGTAGCAGAATTATTAAAAGAACAAGGTTTTAATATCACTTCTTTTGTTACTGAAGCCGGCAAAGAATCGGCATTAGTCAAAAAGGTGATTGAATTAATTGGCGCGCCACAGCTTTCAATTCAACGCATTTTGGACCCAAAAGTCCATGACACCCATCAGTTTAACGGACACATCCCAATATCCGCAATATATGCCTTTTTAGGGGTGTTTAGCGCTGTTTTATACGGTTATTCCTATGTTATTGTCGGCAACGAGCAGAGCAGTAATTTTGGAAATATTACCTATAATGGGTTAGACATCAACCATCAATGGTCAAAGTCTTTTGAATTTGAAAAACTATTCCAAAATTATGTAAAAAATTATATCACTCCAAGTGTGGTATATTTTTCACTGTTGCGAAGTTTTTATGAAATTAGAATTGTAAAACTCTTTTCAAAATACCCAAAATATTTTTCGCATTTTTCAAGTTGCAACACAAATTTTAAAATAAATAAAACAGAGATTGAGGGACTATGGTGTGGCAAATGCCCTAAATGCGTGTTTGTTTTTATCTTGCTTTCAGCTTATTTGCCAAAAAAAGAACTACTTAATATCTTTGGCAAAAATTTGTATGAAGATGAAGGTTTGTCGCCGTTATTTTCCGATGTGCTAGGTTTTGGAAAAATGAAACCTTTTGATTGCGTAGGCACCTTTGACGAAGCCCAGACGGCGCTATTGATGGCCCAAAAAAAGTTTGCCAAAGATTTTATTGTGCGACAAATTGGAAGCAAGGCAAAATACCACAAAGAAGTATTTTTAACCAATAAAGAAGCCCATATTCCTGAAGCATTTAAATTTTTAGGAATGGAAAGCGCCTATATTTTAGGCTACGGAAAAGAAGGAAAAATCACCAAAGAATATGTAAAAAAACAATACCCGAAAATGAAAATCGGGGTGGGGGACGGAGCAAAAGATAAAAAATACTTAGAAAAGCAAGAAAATTTTGACATTGCCATTAAGACTCCTGGCATTAAAAAAGAACTGGTAACCATTCCATATACTACTGCCACCAATATTTTTTTCTCACAAGTTATCGGAAAAAATCTTACCATTGGCGTAACCGGAAGCAAGGGCAAAAGTACGACTGCTTCATTAATTTATCATATATTAAAAACCGCCGGAAAAGAGGTTCAATTATTGGGAAACATTGGTACGCCAATGCTTGGCGCTCTGCTAAATCCCGTTAAACTGGATACTATTTTTGTACTAGAACTTTCCAGTTATCAGTTAGAAGATATTACATTTTCACCCAACATTGCAGTCATAACTAATTTATTTCCAGAGCACATGGATTTTCATGGCAGTCTGCAAAATTATTACAATGCCAAAAAAAATATTTACCGCTTTCAAAAATCCGGCGATCATTTCATTGATCAGGTAAAAGCGACCCAAAAATATGAAACCAATTTACTGGGCCAACACAATCAAAACAATATTCAAGTTGCAGTTGAAGTTGCCAAAATATTAGAAATCCCAGAAGAAACTATTACAGAAGCGATAAAAAGTTTTAAGGGGTTACCACATCGCCTTGAATTGGTTGGAGAATTTAACGGCATCAAATTTTACGATGATGCTATTTCCACTACTCCGGATTCTACTATTATGGCCATTGAAGCATTAAAAAATGTGGATACCATATTTTTAGGAGGCCAAGACCGGGGGTATAACTTTTCCCCATTGGAAAAAGTGCTGAAAAAATATAATATAAAGAATGTGGTACTGTTTCCCGACAGTGGAAATAACATGTTAAAGCAAGCCGAAGGTTTCAATATTTTAAAAACTAAAAGCATGAAAGAGGCGGTAAGGTTTGCCTATAAGCATACAACTAAAGGGAAAATTTGCTTATTATCATGCGCATCACCCAGTTATTCGGTGTGGAAAAACTTTGAAGAAAAAGGAGATCAGTTTAAAAAGTTTGTAAAAGAGTTATCAACATGAAGCGACGCGTAAATTATTATTTTTTAATGGTGGCGGGCGGATTATTGACTTGCGGGTTACTGTTTTTATCAACCCTTTCGGCCATTGCATCATTAAAAATTTTTGGAAATACTAATTACTATATTTTTCACCAATTGATTTCAGTGGCCATTGGTCTGGTTGGCGGAGTAATTATGTTTAAATTACCCCTGCCTTTTTTAAAAAAAATAGCACCTGTTCTTTTCATAGTAAATATTTTACTAGTGCTTGCCGTTTTTTTACCGGGAATTGGAGTTAAACTGGGCGGAGCGCATCGCTGGATAAACATTGCCGGAAATACGCTCCAACCTTCAGAATTTTTAAAAATCACTGCCATACTATTTATTTCCGCTTGGCTTTCAAATAGAATTTCCACCGGTGGTAAAAAAAATTGGGGCGGGGGAGCAAAAAAATCTTTCCACAATTTTATATCAATTTATTTACCTTTTTTAGTATTTTTGATAATTATTGGCTTTCTTTTACTATTACAACGCGATATGAGTACCCTGGGAATTGTCTGCGTTACCTTAATTACCATATATTTTATAGCCCAAACCCCGGTTTGGCACACATTGTTAACCTTTATTTTGGGCATCAGTAGCGCATTGATATTAATTATCATACAACCCTACCGACTTGAACGTTTGATGACATTTTTAAACCCAGGAATAGACCCAATGGGAATGGGGCACCAAATAAGCCAGGCAAAATTAGCTATTGGGTCAGGTGGAATTTTTGGTAAGGGGCTGGGAATGTCGGTTCAGAAATTTGGTGCATTGCCCGAACCAATGACTGATTCTATTTTTGCTATTGTGGGTGAAGAATTGGGGTTGATTGGAGCATCGGCACTCATTTTAGTTTTTGCCACCTTTGTTTACCTGGGCTTTAAAATTGCTCATAATGCCACCGATAAATTTGCTAAATTAACCGCCATTGGGCTTTGCACGTGGATTGTATTTCAAGCATTTATCAACATGGCTTCCAGTGTAGGGCTATTTCCTTTGGCTGGAATTCCACTGCCATTTTTCTCTTACGGCGGGTCGCACATTATTGCCGAAATCATCGCCGTCGGGTTATTATTAAACATATCCAAAAATGGCTAAGAAAATAAAGATACTATTCACTGGCGGGGGGACGGGCGGACATTTGTTTCCGCTATTGGCCGTTATTCGGGAAATAAAACGGCTGGGTGATAACCAACAAATGGTGTTACACTACATTGGTCCCAAAGATGAAAAGAGCCAATTTTTGTTGGCCCAAGAAAATGTAAAAATCCACAATATTATTTCCGGAAAAATACGCCGATACTTTTCTTTAGAAAATATTACGGATATTTTATTTAGTATCCCGTTCGGATTTTTGCAAAGTTTTTTTATACTGCTTTTTAATCGGCCAGCGCTGGTATTCAGCAAGGGCGGATCGGGGTCGGTGCCGGTAACCGTTTGCGCTAACATTTTAAGAATCCCCGTATTTATGCACGAATCTGACACTATTCCCGGACAATCAAACCGTGTCACATCGGCCTTTGCCAAAAAAATATTTACTTCATTTGAAAACACCGAATACTTTAATCGAGATAAGACTATTCTAACCGGTAACCCCATTTTAAAAGAAGTCATGGAAGGCAATATAGAATCAGCCAAAGAAATTTTTAATTTAAAAACACAAAAGCCGGTATTATTATTTTGGGGCGGATCACAAGGAGCCGAGCCCATTAATGATTTTGTGTTAACTATTTTAGAACAACTATTGCAAAGCTATCAAGTAATTCATGTGTGCGGTAAGAAAAATTATCACAGCGTACAACAAGAAGCCAACGTTATTTTGCACAACCTGCAAGTTTTAAAAGAAGATTATCACCCCTGGGAATTTTTAGATGAAACCCCGTTAAAGCACGCTTTAAAGGTGGCGGACTTGATAATTTCGCGTGCTGGGTCAGGTAGTATTTTTGAAATATCGGCCTGCGGAAAACCAAGCATTTTAATTCCATTACCATCTTCAGCCAACAATCATCAATCAAAAAATGCTTATGAATATGCTAAAAATGGGTCGGCCGTTATTATTGAACAAGATAATTTAAGTCCGAATTTCTTTTTACAAAAAGTACACTATTTACTTTCAAATGCTAATGGATTAGAACAAATGAAGCAAAGCGCTTTAAGTTTTGCAAAACCGTTGGCTAGTAAAGCCATCGCGCGAGAAATACTAGAATATTTACATATTAATTAAGATGAAAAAGAAAATCGAGTTAGAGAAAAAAGTACGTGTCAGAATGGCGCCCTCACCAACTGGTCCAATGCATATTGGCGGCGGGCGAACAGCGTTATTTAATTATTTATTTGCTAAAAAAAATAACGGCAGTTTTATACTGCGAATTGAAGACACTGACAAAGAACGTTCTGATCAAAAATGGACACAAGAAATTATTGAAGAATTTAAATGGTTGGGGATTGAGTGGAACGAAGGCCCAGATGTGGGCGGAGAATTCGGCCCCTACAAACAATCCCAGCGTTTAGAAATTTATAAAGAATATTTGGAAAAACTTTTGACTGAAAAAAAAGCGTATTACTGTGATTGCAGTGCTGAAGAATTGGAAGCCAAACGCCAAGACCAACAAAGCAGGGGATTGGCGCCAAAATATGATGGCAAGTGCCGGGGTTTGAATAAAACCCAAGGTGTTATCCGGTTTCATATTGAAAGCAAAAAAGTGAAATTTCATGATTTAATTCGTGGAGAAGTTGAGTTTGATTCGGGTTTATTAGGGGACATTGTTATTGCCAAAGATTTAGACTCTCCTTTGTATCACTTCGCTGTTGTGGTTGATGACTTTTTAATGGATATTAGTCACGTCATTCGAGGAGAGGAACACCTAGCAAATACTCCACGCCAAATTTTACTACAAGAAGCATTACATTTTAGTCAGCCGACATATGCTCATTTACCATTAATGCTTAATACGGATAGATCAAAAATGTCAAAAAGAGTTGGAGATGTTGCAATTTCTGACTATCATAAAAATGGATATTTACCTGAAGCAATTGTAAACTTCATTGCCCTACTTGGCTGGAATCCGGGAACTGAAAAAGATATTTTCACGTTGGCCGAATTAGTAAAAGAATTCTCAATTGAAAAAGTACAAAAATCAAGCGCGGTATTTAATTTACAAAAACTAGATTATTTAAACGGATATTATATTCGCGAAAAATCAATCGGCAACTTGGTAAAATTATGTATGCCGTATTTAAGTGAATTTGATATCACTCAATACAACCCAAAGCAATTAGAAAAAATTGTTGAGGCTTATAAAGCCAGAATTAAAAAACTTTCAGAAATTACCGACTTGGTTGATTTTTTCTTTGTTGAGAAATTAAGTTATGAAAAAGGTTTATTGGTTTGGAAAGAAATGAGGGATAGTGAGACAAAAAAATCCCTCCAACATTCGGCAATCATTTTGTCTGATGCCAAAGATTGGGATAAAGAAAATTTGGAAACATTATTAGTTAAAGAAGCCACCGCCTTTAATCCAAAAAACAAAGGAGATTTATTGTGGCCGTTGCGAATTGCGCTTTCCGGAAAGGAAGCCAGTGCCAGCCCATTTGAAATCGCCGAAATACTCGGTCAGGAAAAGTCTCTGAAACGAATCAACGACGCGATAGAATCATTAAATTAATTATATTGTGCGACAAAAACATACACACATATGAAAACAGGAATACTTATAAAAAATGTCATTTTTGTAGCTGTCTTATTAGTAGTGGTTTTTTTGAGCCAGCAGGAACAGTTTAAATTGGTTGATCACTACGTTTATAAAAATGCGATGTCCCAAATCAACAATTATTGGGTAAAAACAGAAAATTGGATAAAAAACATTGTGATGCCCAAAGCCAGTAGGGAAGTGAGCGTTATTGAAACCTCTGTCACTCAAGAAATAAGCCGCCAAAAAGATAATGTCGTGCAAAATCTGTGGGAGAATTTCAAAAATTATTTTGCCGAAAAGTTTTCTAAAACATTTGGCACCAAAGTTAAGTAGACATGCGTTGACATGATCTATATGCAGGATTATTATAGATACATACAACGTCGCAAAATGTAGGTAAAGCGACATTGTATATAAGAAAAGCTTATAAATATGAACCGGTCAACCAAACCAATTCCAAACCATATTCCGGACTTTTTAGATTTTTGTGAAGTTCAAAAAGGTCTAAGAGAAAACACACAAAAAAATTATCAACATTATTTAAATAAATTTGTTGGTTGGCTTCAGTCCCGAGGTTTGCAAGGACTACTTCCCCACCAACTTACTTCAGAGCACATCTGGGACTACCGAATCTATCTATCCCGGTACCAAAACCCCCTAAATCAGCAAATCCTCAAAAAAAGCACCCAAAACTACTATTTAATAGCCCTAAGAGCCTTTTTAGGCTACTTTGTGGCCAGGGACATAGTTTCACTCCCGCCCGATAAAATAGAGCTTCCCAGGGCCGATAAAGCCTCAAAAACGGTCAAGTTCCTTAATATAGATCAAATAGAAAAGCTTTTGAGCACTATTGAACCAAAAGACGCTATTAGCATTCGCGACCGAGCTATTTTAGAGTCATTATTTTCAACCGGTCTGCGAATTGCCGAATTGGTTTCATTAAACACCGATCAATTTGCCAACTTAAAAGATAAAAAAGATTTTGAGTTGTCGGTCACAGGAAAAGGCGGAACCGTGCGCACCGTTTACTTTTCTGAACGCGCGTTGGGATTTATCAAAAAATATTTATCGCTAAGAAATTCTAAAGAAAAATCATTATTTATAAATTTCCGCGATAAAGATGGTACCGGACATAGGTTGACTCCCAGGTCTATTGAACGAATTGTTAAAAAGTATGCAATTATGGCCGGCATTCCGATGTTTACTACGCCTCACACATTACGGCATTCATATGCAACAGATTTATTAACTCAAGGCGTTGATTTGCGTTCAATTCAAGAATTTTTGGGCCATAAAAACATTGTTACCACTCAAATCTACACCCACGTGACCAACAAGCGCCTGCGCGACATCCACCGCCAATTCCACAGTGGTAAAAACTTAAAGTCCTAGTCACCCACTCTTTTTATTTTCTCCATTTGTCGCACAATAAAAAATAGAGAAATAAAAAATCCTCGGGGTTGGCCAAGGACATACTAAAGAGTTGATTCTCTAATTATGCTAAGCATAAAAGCCCTCTCTATGTCATCTTTGGTGACTGCGACAGACTTTACTGATTTATGATTCCGCATCTCTTCCAGATAATCCTTTTCCACCTCATTTAATAAGGGACTGATGTGTTGGCTCATTGCTAATTCTATAAATCTTTCTTCAAACAAAGAGAGATACATAGCAAGACCCTCCTTGAAAGAGCTAGTAATGTAATATCAAAATAATATCACAAATAATTTTCTTATTCCATGCTTGGCGGGGTCGCATAATATAAAAAGATATAGTATAATTATTTCATAAAATAAATTTCATGGCAGAAAAATTTAGCATTACTACTTTAGTAAACAACGACGGCTGTTTTGATTTGCAATTCCGCAAAGATACCCGCCACGAAAGAACCGGCTCCCCCACTTACTACCGCTGGAAGATACAATTTATTGTTACCTCACCAAAAGATCAGCTTAAAACTTTAGAAAAAGCCAAAAAAATAATCGGCGCGGGCAATGTTTCTTTAACCGGTACGCAGGCCAGGTTTTCGGTGCAAAAAATTGATGATATCATTGAAGCCATAATCCCCTTCTTCACTAAAAATAAACTGTCGGGAAATAAAAAACGGGATTTTGATTTATGGCAAAAAGCGGTGGATATTATTTTTAGAAACAAAGGCATTTACCTTTCCAAGTGGAGTAAAAATGATTTATTGCATTTAATGGAAATTCACAAAGCGATGGCAAAATATAAATTAAAACCCAGAAAGCAAAAGTGGTCTGAAATGGCAAAAACATTAACTAAAAAAGAGACATAAATCTCTTTTTGTTTTGTAGTTTTTGCAAAAAAAAAGTGGTTTGAGAAAACACATAAAGTGTTTTCTCAAACCACAATGCACTTTCGTGCCTATCCACCGCCACCAATGAAATCGTTTAATCTGAAGTTTTCTACTGAACTAGTGGAGCGGAGACCGAACTCTGCTTCTCCCATCGAGGAGTTGAAATCCCCATAGATAGTATCATTGCCCACACCACCAATCACTTTGTCAAATCCACCGACATTACCGTCAGCGACCGCCTGCGCATAAGTACCATTAAGGGACGTAACCGAGAATGTGTCGTCCCCTGTCCCGCCTCTAAGAATGTTCTTACCAGAGTCCCCCGCCAACCAATCATTGCCAGCTCCGGCGTTGATCACATCGTCGCCGGCGCCTCCCTGCAGATAGTCGCTGTACGACGAACCCATGATCCGATCATTGCCTGTTCCGCCCGAAAGGAAGCGAAAGCTAGCCGAACCAACGAGGGCAAACCTACCGAAGGCGTGGGAAGCATCAATTAGATCATTCCCGCTACCGCCGTCCGCGCTGACCCCGCCATCGAAGTTCACGATGCGAATGACGTCATTGCCATCGCCACCGTTAACTTGGGTCCACACCCCAAAAAACTCAGACAGATTCGCGCCCGAAATCTTGATGTGGTCGTTTCCGGCATTACCAAAAATACTGACATTGGTAACCGCCTCGAAAGTCTTAGTCGCAGCCTGTCGGCCGTAGCCGACGATAACTTGGACAGTCGCACTACTGGTGTCCGCGTCACCCTGCATTTGCACCGAAATCTTGTCCGCCTCGCTACTGCCATTAATGGTCAATTGACCTGGCCCGTTAAAAACGTATTGCACGGGGCTGGCAGACAACAGTTGTCGGCTTTCGAGTTCTTGTGCTGTTAACCGTACGGGAACGCACTTACGCATGAGAATCTCCTTATAAAATGGACTTTTTTTGTGCTAATAGGTCATATTTAACCTATAATTTAATTATATCATATTAGATTATATATGTCAATACTTACCTAAAAAGCACCTCTAAGGTGCTTTTTATTTAACAATAAAATTTACTTTCCAAATCTTCGGGTGCGGCGATCAAATTCTTCCAGGGCTAAAACAAAATCTTCTTTGGTAAATTCTGGCCACATTTTTGGCGAAAAATATAATTCTGAATAAGCTGCCTGCCATAACACAAAATTAGACAAGCGCATTTCGCCCCCGACTCTGATAATTAAGTCTGGGTTTGGCAAACCGGCGGTTGACAAATGACTTTCCATTAAGACTTCATCAATTTGGTCTGCGGGAATTTTTTCTTCTACGATTTTTTTGACGGCCTGTAAAATGTCCCACTTGCCACCATAACTTATCGCCAAATTTAATTGAAAATTAGTATTATCTTTTGTCAGTGCCTCTATTTCTTTTATGGAATTTTGCAAAGACTGTGACAATGACTCTCTTTGCCCTATCACTTTTATTATTACCCCTCTATCCATTAATTCTTTATCATTTTTAAAAAGTAAAAGCGCGCCTTCTAATAACTTCATCAAATAATTTACTTCTTCGGGCGAGCGATTCCAGTTTTCGGTTGAAAAACCAAAAGCAGTCAAGGTCTTCACTCCCCTACTCTCACACCATTGGCACAATAATTTAAACTGTTCGTAACCTTTTTTATGTCCTTCTAAACTTGCTAAACTATGAGATTTTGCCCAGCGCCGATTACCATCAGGAAATAAAACAATATGTTTTGGGATATTCATAAATAATGTGTCTATTTGCTACTTTCTATGATTATTGGCTCTCTTTGCTGATACTCTCCTATCATATATCCAGAAGCGAAAGATAACAAGATAAAAAGCACTACTATGATAAATAGTATGACATTATTGATGTTATTTTTTATAAACTCACCCAAGGCTTTGACAAGTTTTGATATTTTTGCTAACATTGTACTATATAAATTTAATTTAAAAAGCTATGTCAACAAGTAAATCATCAGGTTCGTCCAGATTAGGTCGGGATTCTGCCGCCCAGCGTCTTGGTATTAAAATATATGCCGGAGAAACCGTAAAAACTGGAATGATCATCGTAAGGCAACGAGGCACACGATATTTGGCCGGTAAAAATGTTAAAAGAGGATCAGACGACACTCTTTACGCTTTTAAACCGGGAGTTGTTCGTTTTGCCACTAAATTAAAAAAATTATTTAATGGCACTCAACGACAAGTAAAAGTGGTCAATGTGGATTTGGTAAAATAATTTAAATAAAAAAACATACTTAGGTATGTTTTTTTATTGCTGCATTTATAAAAGCTAAAAATAATGGATGGGGCGATAATGGACGAGATAAAAATTCCGGATGAAATTGGGTGCCCACCATAAATGGGTGAACCGCAACCGGAAGCTCAGCAATTTCCATTAAGCGTTCATCTGGCGATGTACCACTAAAAACCAATCCCGCATCAGAAAGTTTTTGAATGTAATCAGGACTTACTTCATAGCGATGGCGGTGACGTTCACGAACCTCATCTTCTCCATAAGCTTCCCGAGCAATCGTCTCTTCGTGCAACTTACATGGGTATCCCCCAAGACGCATAGTGCCACCATAATCCCCCCGGACCATTTTTTCTTTTTGCTCAGGCATAATACCAATTACCTTATGCTTGGCATCTGGGGCAACTTCGCCGGTGTTAGCATCGGCAAATCCGGCAACGTGGCGGGCGAATTCTACCACCATCCATTGCATTCCATAGCACAATCCAAAATACGGAATCTTGTTTATTCTGGCAAATTCAATCGCCTTTACAATGCCCTCTACTCCCCTGCTTCCAAATCCCCCCGGTACCACAATGCCGTCATATTTTTGCAACTCTTCCAGCTTTTTAGGATCTTTTTCATATTCTTCCGAATCAAGGTACGAAAGTTTGACGACCGTGCCAAGATGGGCGCTAGCATGTTTTAATGCTTCAATAACTGAAATGTACACATCAGAAAGCACATATTCTCCGGACATAAAATATTTTCCTACCACCGCAATTTGCAGTTTTTTATTTACTCCATTTTTTGCTTTGGCGACAAATGCTTGCCACTCTGACAAATCAGTCGGACGTTTTTGCAATCCTAAAACGTCGCACAATATATCTCCCAATCCGTCCTTTTCAAAATTACCCGGCACATCGTAAATACTTTCCACATCGGGGGCGGAAATTACCCGCTCAGGCAAAACATTACAAAAGGTAGCAATTTTTTCTTTGCGTTTTTGGTCAATGGGTACCGTGGCCCGGGCTAAAATAATATCTGCCTGCAAACCAACCGAATTAAGTTCCCGGCTGGCATGCTGGGTCGGCTTGGTTTTCATTTCACCAATGGTATTTGGAATTGGCACATATGAAAGCATGACAATGGCCACATCCAAAGGATGCTGTTGCTTTAACATTCTGGCGGCTTCCAAAAATAAAATATTTTCGTATTCACCAATAGTGCCCCCAATTTCAATAACCGCCACATCGGCCTTTGCTTTTTCTGTTGCCAACTTAATCCGGCGGATTACCTCCAACGGCACGTCCGGCACCACCTGCACATTTTTGCCTTTATATTCTAAGTTTCGTTCTTTCCTAATCACCTCTTGGTACACTCGGCCGGTGGTCATGTAATTAATTGACGGCAAGGTTTCATCTAAAAAGCGTTCATAGTTTCCCATGTCCTGGTCGGTTTCATAACCGTCATCCAAAACAAAAACCTCGCCGTGTTCGGTGGGGTTCATAGTTCCTGCGTCGATGTTAATATAAGGGTCAATTTTAAGTGCGGTAACCTTGTAATTCTTTGACTTTAAAATTCTGGCAATCGAAGATGAAGCTATGCCTTTTCCAATCCCGGACATAACGCCGCCTGCGACAAAAATATATTTTGTCATTATAAATATAAATTAAACTTTCTCTTCCCCTGTAGTTTCGCCCGTAACAATAACTTTTATTTCCACTTCCAAATTATGGTCCAAATTAATTTTAATGGGAAATTCGCCAACTTTTTTGATTGCGTCATTCAAATTAATTTGGGATTTTTTAACATCAAAACCCATTTCTTTCAACTTTTCAGAAACTTTTACAGCGTTAATAGATTCAAAAAGTTCGCCTTTCTCTCCCACCTTAACAGTAATAGTCACCTCTAGACCATCGATATTAGAAGCTAATTCCTGCGCCTTTTTTAAATCTTCTTCTACTTCTTTTTCAAATACTTCTTTTTGAGATTGTAGCCATTTTAAATTTTCCTTGTTAGCGGGTTTAGCCGATCCTTCGGGAATCAAAAAATTTCTGGCATAGCCATTTTTAACTTCCTTTACTTCGTATTTCTTGCCCACCCCTTCAACATTTTGTAGTAATATAACTTTCATAATAATCAGCGAATTTACAAATTAATTTCGAATTTACTAATATGTGTTATTCTACTTTAAACCCTTAATTATTTCAAGGGCTTTATCAAGTTGCGGGTCACTATCCGGTTTTGTTTCGAGGGTTCCAGCCACAACTACATCGGGAGTCAAACCCACTTCTGAAATTGAGCTTCCCTTTGGGGTAAGCCACCTGGCAATGGTAATTTTTAAAAATGATTCACTTCCGGCCAATTCCCTGATTTCTTGAACTGACCCTTTTCCAAAAGATTTTTCCCCAATTAACTTAATCCCCCGGTCGTCACGCAATGCTCCCGCTAAAATTTCTGAAGCCGAAGCTGAGCCTTTATCAATCAATACCACTACCGGAAAATTTAAAAAACTGGCATTTCCTTCAGCCCGGTATTCCAGCCGGGCTTTATCTTTTCCAAAATCTTCAATGGTTACCACGTGTCCGTTTGGTAAAAACCAGCCGGCAATATCTTGGGCCGTTTGCAAATATCCGCCCGGATTTCCCCGCACATCCACAATAATTTTTTTGGCCGGACTTTGCAATATCTCAAATGCCGCTTTTTTAAAATCAGCTGACAGGGTTTGGTCAAATTGGTGAATATAAATTATTGCCACATCGCCATTTTTTAATTCCCAATTTATAGAATCAATTTTAATGGTGGCGCGCACAATACTAAAGTCTTTGGTAGTTTGCCAACCTTCACGGAAAATAGTTAACGTAACGGTTGTACCTTTCTTTCCCCGGATTAAACTTACCGCCTCATCAGTACTTAAATCATTAGTAATTTTTCCATCTATTTTTACAATACTATCGCCGGGTTTTAATCCGGCTTTTTCACCGGGTGTTCCTTTCAGCGGCGCCACAATAATTAGCTGGCCTTTTCGTGAAGCCACTTCAATTCCAATTCCGCCAAATGAACCGGCCAAATCTTGTTCAAATACCTTAGCTTGCTTCGGGTCAAAAAAAGAGGTATAGGGGTCACCTAAACTTTTTGCCATTCCCTCAATGGCCCCATAAATTAATTTTTGCTCATCAATCCCCTCTTTATCAATGTAGGCTTGGTGCAATGTTTCGTAAGCACTCCAAAAAAGAGAAAAATTGACCGCTTCAGGTTTGCATGTATTGCAAACTATTTGCTGTTTCCCGACAAAAGTTCCCACAAAAAA
>CALRCB010000006.1 GCA_943354455.1 Candidatus Staskawiczbacteria bacterium
TTTCTTTATATATTCATAGGCAGAAAGCGCGGCTTTGGCACCTTCGCCCGATGCCATGACAATTTGTTTATATTTTGAAACATTACAATCCCCCGCTGAAAATAGTCCCGGAGTTTTGGTGGCCAAATTTTTCTGGTCAAAGATAACTTCCTGCTTTTCATTTAATTCAACTAAGTCCCCTAAAAATGCGGTGGCTGGACTGTAACCAATTTCCACAAACACTCCGCTCACTTCTAATTTCTTTTCCGTATTATCTTTACGATCTTCATAAAAAATGGCATTTACAAATACTTTTCCTTCAATCTTAGTCACCTTGGCATTGGTGATAATTTCAATATTACTGTTTTTAGCTACCAATTCTTGGTTTTCGGCGTCGGCATTGGATTTATCACCATATTCTAAAATAGTTATATGCTTTACATAGTTTGATAAAAATAAGGCTGATTCAAACCCGTTATTTCCCCCACCCACCACTGCCACCATTTTATTTTTAAACACCGGACCATCGCAAAGTGAACAATAACTTACGCCCTTACCAGAAAATTCTTCTTCGCCGGGCACATTAATGAGTTTTGATTCGGCGCCCGATGTTACAATAACCGAAACTCCCTCAAATGTTTTTCCCGATTTTGTCGCACAATAAAACTTACCGTCTTTTTTTTCAATCCCAATTACTTCTTCTAGCATCACTTCTAGCTCATTAGCTTGAAGTTGTTTTTTATAAAGCTCAACTAATTCTGGCCCAGAAATTTTTTCAAAACCTGGGTAGTTTTCAATATCAACCGCTTTTTTTGCCACTTGCCCTCCCAAATCTTTAGAAAGAATTAATATGCTTAATCTTTGGCGGGCAGCATAAATACCAGCAGAAACTCCGGCAGGCCCAGCTCCAATAATAATTAAATCGTATATCATTTTTATTTATTATTTAACTAAATTAGTTGGTTTTCTTTTTATAAATGATCTGATATTTAAAGCCGTAATGCCTAAAATATTTTTCAATGCTTCCTTAGAATTAAATGCATTGTGAGGAGTAACAATCACATTTTTATGCTCCATTAACATGTGGTCTTCCATAACCACTTTATAATCAATTTTTTGGGTATTTTCTTTATGCAACAAGCTCAACTCTTCTTTAATAAAATTTTCTTCTTCTAGTACATCTAGTCCGGCCCCGGCAATAATGCCAAGCGACAGTGCGCCAACTAAAGCACCTGTTTCAATGATTCCGCCACGGGCAGTATTAATTAAATATGCACCATGCTTAACCGAACGAATATTATCTGAATTAATTAAATGATGGGTATTTTTATTGTAAGGAACGTGTAAAGTTATAATATCAGAATTTTCCAACAAATGTTCTAGTGTCACATATTTGAACCCCAAATTTTTTGCCAGTTTTTTATTTTGAATCGAATCATGTGCAATCACATTCATTTCAAATCCCTTGGCAATTCTGGCAACATGCTGGCCAATGTTTCCCATTCCCACAATACCCAGCGTTTTACTACTTAAATCAAACCCCGTAAACCCTTTAAAAGAAAATCCGCCATTTTTAACATCAGTTATAGATTGATGAATTTTGCGAGAAAGGTCTAATATTAATGCAAATGTGTATTCTGCTACCGCATTATCTCCATAATGTGGTACATTGCAAACTGCAATATTTAATTTTTTACAGGTTTCTACATCAATGTGGTCAAACCCGGTTGAACGCGTGGTAATCAGTTTTAAGTTAGTAAATTTACCAAGTAAATCTTGATTCATTTGCGAATCAATAAAAACGGCAACTATATCATAATCGCGCACCTTCTCTACGTTGTGCAGACTAAGTGGTTGTGCAAAAAAAGAAATCTCAACATTTTTAAATTGAGTATGTAAGAACTCCTTTTCTTTTTCACTAGTGACTTCAAAGAATGCAATTTTAAACTTTCGCATGTTTGATTATTTTATGGTTTTTAAATAATCTTTCAATTCTTTTCCAAACCGGTCATCTTTCAAGGCCATATACATGAATGATTTAAGCCATTTTAATTTATCTCCGCATTCAAGCCATTCTCCTTTTACTTCGTAACCGTACAGTGGTAATCCATCGCTTAACATAGCATCAAACACTTCACCTAAAATGATTTCTCCTTTTTCACTTGGTTTGGCTTTTTTTAAATAACCGAATACATCAGGGGTTAATACATATTTTCCCACAATCACCAGATTTGATTGGATTTGGTCGGGTGTCGGTTTTTCAATAATCTTTTTTATTTTGTATAAATTATTGGCAATTTTTTCCACCACCACTGATCCATAGGCCGGAATTTTTTCTTTTGGCAGAGACTTTAGGGCAATTACCGGAGCATTACAGGTTTTAAAAATATTAATTAATTGCAAAATGGCCGGTTCATGTGAATCAACCACGTCGTCCCCAAAAGAAACTGCAATAGGGTCATTGGTCGCCATTTTTTGAGCCTGTAAAATAGCATGTCCATCACCGTGGGGTTGTTTTTGAACGGCAAAAGAAAAATTAATTCCTTCAAACATTTGTTCAAAGTTTTTTAATTCATTAAGAGCGCTTTCTTTTTTTCGCTTAGTCAACAATTTTTCCAATTCAGGAGATTTTTTTAAGTAATTTAAAATCATTTTTTGTTTTGGGCTTATCACAAATACAATTTCATTGATTCCTGAATTTTTCACTTCTTCGATAATGTATTGGATAACAGGCTTGTCCACCAAAGGAAAAAACTCTTTAGAAACGACTAAAGATAATGGTAAAAACCGTGTTCCAAGCCCCGCAACAGGAATAATAGCCTTTTTTACTTCCAAATTTTCTTCCATATTTTTTCTATTTTGATGGCAAAGCCATTCTACTTTTTAAGTCTTAAAAATGCTGGTATTTCCCACTCTTTTTCTTGTACGGACTGCCCGCTTTCTTTTTGTTCTTCGTCTTTTTTAATTTCCATAGCATTTCTCCTGATAGCCTTTTTATCCTTTTCGCCCGCTTCAACAATATTTAATCTTTTTACATTAAGTTCTGCGGGCCCATTAATGAAAGGTATCTTATTAAACGCCGGCATTAAAATATCATCAAGTGACACAAATTTCTTTTTATTTTTTTTATTTTTAATTACGGGTTTCTTTTTTGTAAAAATCTTAGGCATAACTTTCACTACTGACTTTTTTTCTACTTTTGGCACTACCTTTACTTCTGGCACTTTTATTTCTTTGCCTGGACCAGTCATTAGTACCGTTGCTTTAACTTTATTTTTATATTTGATATTTTTAGAAATCCCGAAAATTATTTTAGCCTTTGGATTTTCCAGACTAATAGCTTTGCTAATTTTATCAACCTCAAACATATTCAAGTTATCACCTCCAGCGATATTAAACAATATTTTTTCTGCGATAAAGTTATTATTTTGGTACAAAGGGTTGTGCAAAATCTTCTCGGCAATAGTTTGAGCGCGGTTTTTCCCTGATGCATCTATCGTATTTAAAAATGCCAAATTTCCTTTACCGCTTAATATGGCTCGCAAATCCGCAAAGTCAATATTAATAATTCCCGGGTTATAAATTAAATCTATTAAACTTTCCAAAGATTCAATTAAGTTTTTGTTGACCATGGAAAAGGCATCTGTAATGGCGGTATCTTGGTCGATAATTTTAAAAATTTTCTCGTTGGGTATAGTTATAGAAACATTCAGAGACCTACGCAGTTGATGCAGAGCCTTCACGGCAATTTTATATTTATTATCGCCTTCAAATTTGAATGGCAAGGTGAAAATTCCAAAAGTAATTCCATTAAAGTCTTTTGCCGCCTCAGCAAAAATTTGCGTGGCCCCAGACCCCAATCCACCACCCAGCGAAGCAATAAAAATAACAATGTCTTGGTCGGCAAAAAAATGGGCAATTCGTTCTTTTTCTAATTCAGCAGCCTGGCGCCCTAATTGCGGATTTACCCCAGTACCCAATCCATGAGTTAATTTCTGGCCAAACAAAAAGTTTTTAATACCAGCCTTCTTTTTAAAGGCACGCATATCAGTATCGGCAACCACAAAACTAGCTTTTCCAAGCGACCGGCTAATTTGTGAAACAATTGACCCCCCACCCCCACCAATTCCAATAACTTTGATTTTTGCTTTGAAAAATGAACCAGCTAAAAAATCTTGCTCGGGACTTTTTAATTTAGTCTTTTTTATAATTAAAAGTTTTTTCGGTTTTTTTACCGCTTTCTTTACCGCATCCTTAACTGATTTTTTTATTTTTTTAGGTTGTTTTTTCTTGGCTTTCATTAGATATAGTTTACCTTTTTGGATAATAAAATCAAGTTTTTACGAAAAAAAAATCAACCCCTGTGGTTAATTTTTAATTATTTATTTCAATGACTTTGATGCGCGACATATATCCAGAAATAATTTCAATCAGTGATGGACTAACATCAAAGTGGTTGGCCAGTAGTTTAATTATTGCGACATTGGCCCGGCCATCAATGGGCGGTTCTTTTACTGATACAATATAATTGCTTTCGTCAACTCGTTCTATTTTGTCTTCTTTGGCGCCTGGTTTTACTTTTACAATAATTTTCATATTCTTTAATGTAATAATAGCTTATCACAAAAACCCCTATTTAGCCAGGCTTACTAGTTTAATAAAAAAGCGGTTTAAAGTAATAAAAAATCCCGTCGGTGTTACCCTTCGGGATTCGGTTTTTCAAACCTTTTTCAATTTGCCATACAAGCCTGCAATAAAATCTTTCCACTGCTGGCTTTGAGCATTCCTGCCACACTTAATCCAGTTAGTATAGAAGAGATTATCGCTGAAGCACAGTTTTTCCCCGTAAACCTCGACGAACAGTGAAATTGTCGTCCTGCAGGTTTCTGCCCAAACACGAGCCTCAAGAGCAATGGTATCCTCGATACTTCTGCGAATCGCAGCCTCATCTATCTCTCCCAATGCCATATGATCAAATTCGTGAAGGAATTTAATTGTCAAAGCTGTTCTGACAACAAAATCCATTTTCTGAAGGTCGTGTTTTTCCCGGCGGATTATTTGATCCATCGCTTCAATATCAGGAAAAAACATTCCTAAACTTAATTCACCGCTATTGAGTTGGCAGGCAAAGGGAGCCAAATTGGCATCACTAAAAGCACTCAGAGATTGTCGATAAAAGAGAAACTTCGGCAGACCGTCGACAGAATGCTTTGGGTATGTCTGGGCAATCTTGGTTCGCTTTTCATTGAAGGACTTTTGGACCTCAGGAAGCATAAACGTTCCCTGCGCAAAAGTGTTTAGCATGAGATTGAGTTGCGAGACCCAATACTGCTCTCTTAACTGATTGAGTGGCAGTTTTGCCATTTCTATCCCCTTTCATTAGGTTTAAGTGGAAAATTGTTACGCGTGTGTGCTATCTATATATTACTATGCATTATGTGATATGTCAAGTAATAGAAAAGAACCCGGTTTAACGGGTTCTTTTCTATGGTGGGCCCAGAAGGAATCGGACCTTCTGCCTCCATATTATCAGTATGGCGTTCTACCAATGAACTATGGGCCCAGTAAACTGAATTAAGTATAATTATATAGTATATTTGCCCAAAAATCAATCCTACACTGTCACTGCTGGCCGTAATTTTTTATGGCTCTTAATACAATTATCACAACAAATCACTTTCCTTGATGGCCTTACCAAATCATCATTATAATATTCTTCACATGTCGTATTGCAATAAGCGCACTTCCCCACTACTTCGCGTCCATCAGAATCTTCCACTGGCGTTATCATTCGGTTATCAAACACGAACAAACTGCCCTTAAAATTTTTCCCCGGGAATTTTTTCATATAGGTATGAATCCCATCTTTTAATTGGTACAAATTCGTAAACCCTTCTTTCTTTAATAATACGGTCGCTTTTTCACACCTGATTCCGCCAGTACAAACGGCCACCACTTTTTTATGTTTTAAATGCGACAATTCAGCAATTTTTTGCGGTAAATCTTTAAACTTTTGCAATTTTGGATTTATAGTTTTTTCAAAATATCCGGCCTGCACTTCAAAGTCGTTTCGCAAATCCAACACTACAAAGTCTTCGTCATTTTCATACATTTTTTCCAATTTTTGAGCCGTAATCACTGGCGCTGTATCTTTTTTAATGTTCAACTCCCCTACCCCAAGTGTCACCACTTCAGGGCGAACCTTTAATTGCAATTTCGTAAACGCCTTTCCAAACCCGGCGCTTTCTTTAAATACCACATCTTTAAAAACCGCTTGCTTTCGCAATTCTTTGATATATGCCTTAATATCTTTCGTTTGACCTTCAAATGTTCCATTAATCCCCTCTTTGGCAATTAACATCCTGCCTTTTAAATTAAATGTTTCGGCAATTTTTCGTTGCTTAATTCTAAAACCATCCGGATCTTTAATCGGAGTAAATTTATAAAATAATATAATTGTAAAACTCTCTTTTCTCATGATTATTTATTTATGATATCCACATCCTTGACAATAAAGATAGTTGCAATCGTTTGAGTTACATCTTTTAATTCAAATGCATATCCATTTTTAGTTATTTTTTTGGTGGCAACCGAACCAAGTCTTACTTCTTGGGCTGAATTTCCCACATCTCCGCCAATAATACTAAATAACGGCGCAAGTTCACCGGCCCACGCACATACAGATCCTTGTTTGCATCTTGAATCATTTATCTCTTTAAGACTAACAATCAACCCGTCACCGAACTTCACTTTTTGATTAATGACAAATGTAGCTGGAATGGCAAAAGTGCCTGCATCCATTTGCTCAACCAACACATTATTTTGAACGTTAAAGTATCTGGAAACCCCAACCGACGGCGCTGTACTCATGGCGTCACTAGGCTTCCTGTCAACATAATTTACGGTGATACCACCGGCGCCAATTTGATTTGGTTGCGGAGTAATCCGATCACCCAAAAAAATAGTACTAGTTGCTTGATAGCCGGTATCGGTTTTTAATGCTACAGCAAGGTAATAAAACATTCCAGTCCCACCCATTTCTTGGGTTAACAAAAATGTAACATCTTGCACGCCGTCACCATTTAGTTCGCCAGTTGCCTCATTGCCAAAATACTTGGTAACAATTTTTACCTCGCCCGTAGCTGAAGGTATCTCTGAATATCCATTAACCAAAGTTACCGGTTGTTTTTCAACAACATAGGTAATATTTTTATAATCTAAAACCGCTGGAGGCGTAGTTGATTGTGGTATTGAATTAAATAAAAACAAAAGAGTTGATAACCCCAAGATAATAGCTCCGATTAATAAAACTACGAACAATAATATTTTTGACATAATATTGCATTTTATTTAATTTTTATTTCATCTCGCGGATAATTCCAATTGGCGTTTGCTCATCTGATTGGCCTAGCGGATTATCTATAATCATACGGGCAATTAATTTTTTATCAATGCCATTGCTTGCACCCAAAATATTAACCCCAATATCGTTGGCATCAACAATGGCCACCTCAACACCGAGTTTTTTGGCAATAGCTTGACTGATTTCATTTGCCTTCACTGGCCCCTTTGAAACGTAAGTATTATAAGGAGGTATCGCATAAGGTACTGCTCCATCAATGGACCTAGCTTTTTCGCCTGCCAAAATATAAAACAACCCTTTAATTCCAATTACTTTACCCAAAAAGCCAATAACGCTGGCAAGTAAAATTTTAGCGATACCAACCTCTTCAATGGCTAATTGCATTGTTTGAGGAGAACCAAGACCGATACCAATAGGAGTTTTTTTTACAAATCTTGATAAAACGTCCGCCAACCATGTAGTTTTTATTTGATCTAATGGATAAGACCTGCCCTGGGTCACTGCCACCACTTTTTCACTGATAAAAATAATATCACCAACTATTACGTATTTTTTAACCACATCTTCAATAATTAAAGATATATCTTTGTCTTGAGGGGTAATTAATTTTGTTTTTATGGGAAAACGCTGAAAATTTTTCCCATCCACTTCAATAATTAAATTTTTATTTTTATTTGGTCCGATAGCTTGTAAATTTTCCATTTATTTTATGATAATGAATATATAGTAGTTAAAATTTAACATTTTTGCAAATACCGAAAAATAAAAACCCACATAAATGCGGGTTTTTGGATTATATTATTCATTTAATTCGCGACTTTTACGGAGCTTGGACAGCGCCGTGCGCTCAATAACATAAATCCTCTGCCTTGATAAACCAAGTCGAGCTGATATTTCTAATTGAGTATAACTTACTCCGCCACCAAAACCATATTTAAGCTTAAGCACTTCTTGCTCTTGCTTGGTTAAATTTATGAAAGCGCTTTTTATCATTTCACTATTAGTAAAGTTCTCACTCATTTTAAGATGTGATGACCCTCTTTTTTCTTCAAGAAAGCTTGATAATGATTCTTCGCTATCTCTTGAAATAAGTCTTTCAAGAGATCTTACTATAATAATGAATTTCTTAATTTTGCCTACGGCTTGCACGGTTAATTTCATTTCCAAGGCAACTTCCTCCAAAAGAGGATTCCTGCCAATCTTAATAAAAAGTTGATTTTTTATTTTATGATATTTCGTTATTGATCTGGCCATATGTTGAGGTATGGTAATAATATTTGCATGCTTCTCAAACGCTGCCTGGATAAATTGACGAATCCAATATTGCGCATACGTCGAAAATTTATAACCATGTTTGTAGTTAAATTTCCAAACCGCCCGAAAAAGACCAAAATTTCCTTCTTGGATTAAGTCTGACAATGTTAAATAGCGAGACTTCCCAACGTATTTTTTTGCAATAGAAACCACTAATCTCAAATTTGCTTCAACAAATTGTCGCCATGCATCTTGATCTCCTACCTCAACTTTTTTTGCCAACTCAATTTCTTGATCTCGGGTTAGCAACCTAATATCTTTGCGTCGATTTGCCACGCTACACCTCTCTTGGTTTTTATGTCAAAGAACATAGAAAAAAATCCCTTTATCTATATTTTCTTTACTTTGATTCTTAAACTATTTCCAATCACACTTACGCTTGAAAGGGCCATCGCCATTCCCGCAAAAACAGGATTCAATAACCAGCCAAATAACGGGAAAAATAATCCTGCAGCAAGGGGAATCCCCACAATATTGTAAAAAAATGCCCAAAATAAATTCTGTTTAATTCCCCGCATCGTAATACGCGAAAGCTTAATAGCTTTAACTATTTTTGAAATATCTCCATACAAAATAGTAATACCGGCCGTTTCTATCGCCACATCGGTTCCTGTGCCCATAGCAATGCCCACATCAGCCTGAGCCAACGCCGGCGCATCATTTACCCCATCACCAACCATAGCCACCACATTACCACTGCTTTGTAATTCCTTAATTTTTTTAAGCTTATCTTCTGGTAACACTTGGGCTATCACCTGGTCAATCCCAACCTGTTTAGCGATAGAGTTAGCGGTATTTTTATCGTCTCCAGTAAGCATAATGGTTTTGATACCAAGGCTGTGTAAATTTTTTATGGCCAAAACTGATTCAGGTTTTATTGCATCTGCCACCATCACCACTCCGATAATTTCTTTTTTAGTTGCTAACATAATCGGTGTTTTACCATGCAATGTTTCGCTTTCAATACTTTTAATGTCAAAAGTAATATTTAAGTCAAAAATAAGCTTTACATTTCCGGCAAAATATTCCGTATCACCAATAATACCCCTCAATCCCCTTCCCTTCATTATTTCAAAATTTTTAACCACTTCCGGTTCTATATTTTTTAATTTTGCATATTCCAAAACCGCATGGGCAATAGGATGCTCTGATTTTTTTTCCAGTCCCGCGAGAATAGAAATTATTTTTTGATCATCAAGGTCAACACATCTTTTAATGCTTACTAATTCAGGCTTGCCGCGAGTTATAGTTCCAGTTTTATCCATTACTATGGTGGTCACTTTATGAAGTTTTTGTAATGTTGCCGCATCTTTAATTAAAATGCCTTCGCGCGCGCCCTTACCAACCCCTACAATAATTGCTGTTGGTGTAGCCAATCCTAGTGCGCATGGGCAGGCAATAACCAATACTCCAACAAAAGAAGTTAATCCAAAAGAAAGTGCCTGTGCAAATCCAAAGTATCGCGTGCCAATGATAAGCCATGCTAACAATGAAATAAAAGAAATAACTAATACAATTGGCACAAACACGCTAGATATTTTATCAGCAAGGGCTTGTATGGGTGCCTTGCTTCCCTGTGCTTCTTGTACCATTTTTATAATGTGTGCAAGCAAAGTTTCAGAGCCCACTTTTGTGGCCGAAAATGCAAACGTGCCGGTAGTATTAATGGTTCCGGCAATCACAGTATCTCCAACTTTTTTTTCTTTTGGCATTGGTTCTCCAGTAATCATTGATTCATCAATAAACGAATTTCCATCAATGATTAAGCCATCAACCGGAATGCGACCACCCGGCTTTATCACAATAACATCTTTATGAACTACTTCATTTACCGGAATTTCTTGTTCTTTTCCATTCCTAATAATCAATGCAGTTTTTGCTTGAAGATTTAAGAGTTTTTCTATGGCGTCTCCAGTTTTTAACTTCGCCCGAGCTTCAAGATACTTGCCAAGAGTAATAAAAGCGATTACTACGATAGTGACATCATAATAAGTGTGATCAACATTGACATATTGGCGGAGTGGCTCTTCAAGTGCAGTAATTAAGAAGCTGTAAATAAATGCCACTGAAGTACCAATGCCGATCAAGGTATCCATATTAGCTTTGCCATAGCGGAAGAAACGATACATACCCAAAAGGTAAGGCTTGCCGACGACAAACAACGTGTAGGTTGCCATAACCACCAAAAGATGGTGGAAGAATTCATACCATAAGATAGGCATTTTGGAGACCACATTAAATGCCGTTAAAATATCCCATCCCATGATAAAAAAAGCAACCGCCGCAAGTGGTAATGCGGTAAAAACCAAAAACCGCATACTTTTTAATTCTGCCAGCTTTTCTTTCTTTGTCAGACGTCCAACGTCTGACAAGTTTTCGGTTACAGGTACAACAATATAATAACCCAAAGGTTCTATCTTTTTAGAAATATTTTCGAGGCTTATTTTTTTCTCATCAAAAGAAATTTTCGCGGTTTCAGTACCATAATTGGCTTGAATAGAAACAACTCCTTCAATTTTTTTGAGAGTCATTTCAATAACACTGGCGCACGAAGCACAGTGCATCCCTTTTATACTAAAAGTTTTTGAAATCATTATTAATTAGTTACCTCTATTTTCCCACGGATCATATTCATTGAACAATTAAACCTGTATACTCCGGGATTTGGAGCTGTAAATTCTGCCACAGTAACCTGACCAGCATCCGGGTTTAAGTAAGTTTGCCCACCGTCAACTAAGTCTTTGGCAATAATAAGTCCGCTACCGCAACCCGCCTGGCCAGAAGAAGTAATTTCCCATCTTACGGGAATTCCAGACCTTACCTTAAAATATTCGGGACTGTAATTTCCCGCATAAACCGTCATTTTAATAATTTGCTTTCCATTAACTATGGGGGCAAAATCATCGGTATTTTGGTCTTGATTTACTGTTTCTTTGTTTGAACCGATTAAAATATATCCAGAAACAAGTACCGAAACCACAATAATTAACATTGATACCGTTTGTATAAGTTTATTTTTATCCATAAATATTATATATTTATTTTATTAATAATATTAAATAACGCAAAAAATATCACCAAAAATCCTGCCAATTTTGAAAAAATTTCTGAAACGTTGGGTTTTGAAAAAAACTTTACGCTTGATAGCCCGATTATTAGCAACATCGGCGTAGTTCCCAGGGCAAAGAATCCCATTATTAAGGCACTCTGCAAGGCGTTCCCCGATAAAAGTGCTATTGTTTGGGCAGTAATAGTAAACCCACAAGGCAAAAAAAACGTTAATGCCCCCATAATAAACGGCATATATTTTCCTTTAAAATTATTCTCATTAGCTATGTATCGGGTTATAGACTTTGGTGCTGAAAACTGAAATTTACGAAAACCAGGCACACCTAACATCTGCAGACCCAATCCGATCATCAAAATTGATATTGCAATAATTAAAAAAGTAATCAATCCCAAAGACAATTGCAATCGACTACCTATTAGTCCTAACAATCCTCCACCCAATGCGTACGATAAAATTCTTCCAATATTAAATATGGCATGAGGCTCAAATTTTTTATAAGAGCTCGTTTGATTAACATATAAATCATTCCACTGTTTTGACATTGATAATACAATGCCGCCAACTAAGGCGGCACAACTGGAAAGTCCGGCCAATACCCCAAAACCAAAAAATGCAAAAACCGATGAACGTGAGCCCACGCTCAATAAAGATGAAACCCCTACTTTATCTAAAAGCAAAAAAACCGTGACAATGCCTATCGCAACACTAAAAGCAATCAATGTTTTTTTAACCAATTTTACTTCTTTTTGAGTATCCCCTACCTCATATTTATTTTCAGAAAAAGTGTAGTTATCTTGCTTAAATGCCTCATTTAATTGTTGTAAGCTGGGTACCTGTTGATCATATTCGATAGTCGCTTGACTCTTGGCAGTTGAGGCATCAACCGATTTTACGCCCGGAATTTCTAATAATTTTTTTTCAATCAACACCTCACAGGAGGCGCAGTGCATGCCTTTTATGTAATACGTTTTTTCTTGCATTTTTTATAATAATTTAAATTATCTAAATTCCGAAGTTATTTTTTATTCTATACACGGTGCTCAGCCAGTTTATAATATTTGGTTAAGCTCCTCATAACGCCTGTTATGGTATTTTAATTATAGCAGAACGACGCGACCCAGTAAATAAAGTTAAATTGTCCAGTTGCTTTTAGCTACTCCTCGTAGTTTATATTGGCCGTTTTCAAGATTAAAAACTAGGTAAAGACTTGTCCAATCCATTCTTCCGTATTTTGGGTCAAAACCCTTGGCGAATTCTGGCGGAAACCCCTGTCGCGTCGCTTTGCGACGCTCCGCATTTTGGCGAAAAAACGAATTCTGAAACTTGGCTGCGGGACTAGGATTCGAACCTAGATAAACAGATCCAGAATCTGTTGTCCTACCATTAGACGATCCCGCAAAATATAATTCATAATAACACTTTCTATATTTTAATCAATAAAAAATCCGCGGTGGTTACTGCGGATCCATCATTATTCATCAGCCAATGCCAAAAGACGATCGGCAATCTTTTTGGTAATTTGATCGGTACTGCATCTCCTTAAATCTTCTTCTCCAAAATAAAATACTTCCCCTATTTTCAGGAAAAACCCAACATTTCTAATTCTGAAAGAGAATAAACGATCTTTGGAATTTAGAAAAAACTTATCAGTCCCCTCAAACCATAGCAAAAGCATTTTTGCTTTGGTTTTACGGACTAAAAGCCCAATTCCATTTTTGAATCCTCTAATCTTATTCCCCTTAGGACTGTACAAAAATTCTACTTCTTCGCCACGAAACGTTCTTCCACCCTCAGGAGCTATGATAAGAATTCTTCCATTTTTGATTTCTTTCGTCATTCGTAAAAATGCCAATTTTTCTGATTCTTTATTCCCCCGATCAACTGAAATCATAAAGCGACGCAACCAGAAAAAATACCAGGAATTGTAGAAATTATTGGCATCGGCAACTATCAATGGGCTGTATTTTATGGGATTAACCAAAAAACCTTTAAAAAACAGCATTGCCACAATAAATTGATCGATGATAGATGGGTGATTAAAAATTACCACCATCCCCGTTTGATAATGCGGAAACCGTTTCCAGTTAATAATCCGCAAAAACCTTAACATCAATAATGACAGTAATACAATGGTTAGAAAAACGCCAATTGGATAGATTAACAAAAACACTATCCAAAATTTAAGTATTTTTTTTATCATGTCGCTCCCTGTAAATAATTGTTAATGAACTACACCTTCAAATACTTTTGCACCACGACAAAACTGGCAATACCACCCAAAAGTATTCCAAATCCAAACTGAATTAAAATAATAACAAATATATTAGAAAGAAGATAATGCCACAAGCTAAATCCAGCCAAAGTAACCTGCAGTTTTGAAGATAAAAAGAAAATTAATATCATGGTTATAAAAAAACAAACAATAAAAGATATCAATCCAAATATAACCCCCTGAATAATAAATGGGGCTCGCACAAACCAACTTGATGCACCCACAATCCTCATCGTACTAATTTCATTTTTTGAGCTATCAATAGCCAATTTAATGGTATTAAAAACAACCATAATAGAAATTAAAATAAAAAGAACAGCAAGTCCAATGCCAAATTTATTAACGGTTGAAGTTATAGAAAAAACTTTTTCAATAATATTTTTCTTTTGAGGGTAATCAACTTGATCAATTAAATCGGAGAATTGTTCGCTTTGCAAAATAATATTAACTTTTTCGTACTGTTGGGGTTCCCCCGTAGTGGTGATATTAAGCGATGGTAAAAATGGATTATCTCCCACTTCTGCCAATGCGTCAGTAAAGGCATCATTATTCTTATATTTTTCTAAAAAAATATCCGCTGCATCTTCCTTGGAAACATACTGAATACTCTTAATGTCATTGGTTTGTTTTAAAATTTGTTCTTTTGCTAATAATATATCTTGCTCACTGGTGTCTGATTTAAAATATGCCGTAATATTAATTTTATTTTGCATTTGATAAATAATTTCATTGGAAAGCCCGTGCATAAAAAACAACATCGTAAATAACGAAATAGTAACCACTAAAATGAAAATATTGGCTATTGATATTCCCTTGTTCCGAGCCAAATCAGTCAAAGCAAAATGTAATACCCTTTTAAAATTCGTAAACATAATTAAAATTGCGATTTAATAATTATATGATAAATCTTCCCTTTACATCATCGCGAATTATTTTACCATCTTCTATTGTAATGACACGCTTGCCTAATTTATTGATAATTTCCCGGTCATGCGTTGATAAGATGATCGTCTTTCCAGTTTTATTAATTTTTGATAAAAGAGAAACTACTTCATAACTATTATACGGATCTAGATTTCCCGTTGGCTCATCGGCAATAATAATATCAGGAAAATTTACCAAGGCGCGCGCCACCGCCAATCGTTGCTGTTCACCACCAGAAAGCTCGTGGGGAAAATTATTAAGTTTATTGACTAAACCAATAGCTTCTAGCACCTTTGGCACATTGGTGGCAATTTCTTCATCGGCCTTACCTTCTATTTCCATGATATAGGCCACATTTTCATAAACTGTTTTGGTTGGCAATAATTTATAATCTTGATAAATAGCGCCGATTTTTCTACGAGTGCTTTGAAGTTCTGTGCTATTCATTCCATTAATATTTTTTCCATTAAAGAAAATACTACCCGACGTTGGCTTTTCCAGCCCCAAAATAAGTCTAATTAACGTAGTTTTTCCGGCTCCTGATTTTCCAACAATAGAAACAAACTCTCCTTCTTTTACCTCAAAAGAAACGTCTTGCAGGGCAGGCATATCGGGTTCATATATTTTTGTTACGTTTTCAAACTTAATCATCTTTTATTTTTATTTGAGCATTAATAAATTCATCCAAATCACCGTCCAACACTTCCTCCGTTTTTGAAGTTTCGACTTGGGTGCGTACATCTTTTACCATCTGATAAGGGTGCAACACATAAGACCTTATTTGATCTCCCCATGACGCAGGACCAAAATCCCCCTTTATGTCTTTCATTTTTTTCTGGTGCGACTCTTGCCGTAACTGATGTAGTTTTGCGTACAAAATCTTCATCGCGTGTTCTCTATTCTTCATCTGCATTCGTTCAGTTTGGCACGAAACCACAATACCACTTGGAATATGAGTAATTCTTATAGCTGATTCAGTTTTATTCACATACTGACCC
Organism: Candidatus Staskawiczbacteria bacterium; assembly: GCA_943354455.1. Lineage (GTDB taxonomy): Bacteria > Patescibacteriota > Minisyncoccia > Minisyncoccales > Staskawiczbacteraceae > VGLO01. The sequence goes on from CALRCB010000006.1 coordinate 15,921, forward strand.
CCTGGCCCCGAAGATTTAAATGTTTCCAGTTTTAAATCAGCGGACTTTACCTCAATTTCTGATTGATCTTCTTCTATTTCCGGTAACACATTAACCAAGGCAAAAGAAGTTTCCCGGGACTTTTGCGAATTAAATGGTGAAATTCTTACTAGTCGATGCACCCCTTGCTCACCCTTTAAAAATCCATAAGCGTAATTTCCTTCTACTTCTATGGTTACTGATTTGGTGCCAATCCTTCCATCTGGCCCACCCGAATCTCCAAATGACTGGTGTAGTATTTTTACGATAAACCCTTTTTTCTGACAATATCTTTCGTACATTCGCAAAAGCATCGTTGCCCAATCTTGCGCGTCTTGCCCCCCTGCCCTAGGGAATACTTCTATCAATGCATTATTTTTATCATACTTTCCTGATAAAAAAATTCGGAATTCTTCTTTTTCAATCTTTTTTTGCAAATCGTCACAAGCTTTTTTCACATCGGCGCCATCAGACAATCTACTTAATTCTTCTAAATCCTTGCATTCTTTTTTTATTTGCTCAATAACTTCAACTTCTTCTTTCAACCGAGAAACCGCTTGACTGACTTTCTTGGCATTCTGCTGATCTTTCCAAAAATCGGCTCCCTGCATTTGCAATTCTAATTCTTTTATTTCTTTTTCTTTAACATTAATATCAAAGCCGGTCCACTAAAAAATGGACCCTTTCTTTCAATTGATTGATTTCCAAATCCATACCTGCCATACATGCAATATAACATATTTTTAAAACTAAAAAAACCTCAAAATGATAACCCTGTGTGAGCCGCTTACAAGAATCGAACTTGTGTCTACGCTTTACGAAAGCGTTGTTCTACCACTTAACTAAAGCGGCTTGACTACTTGCCCACGATCCAACCCCACCATTTTTGTAAAAAATTATGTTTGGCCGTATCAACTTCTTGGATATCAATTTTTGGAATAATAAAAGAAACTGCCTGCTCTCCCGATTTTTGCAAATCCAACTCTTCTCGGGCCGATTTTTCTATGTACTGGCTGTCATCGGCGTTTTCAATGCCCCACTGTAATTGATTATTATTTTGTTCAATATCTTTGATTTGTTGTTGCAAACTTAAAACCTTGACTGAGAGTTGTTTTTTTTTGTGGTGAATATTAATATTAGTCACAATTAAAAAAACTGCCATGCATAAAATTAAAAACCCAACAATATGTAAAACATATTTTTTCTTGCCACTAGCCTTTTTATTTTTTTTAAAATTTGATAACATAATATAATATGAAAATGAAATATAAAAAATTATTCCGCGTCGGCTGGACTATTCTAATAATCATTATAGCGTTTTGCACTATTTTATCTTTAGTTGGTGGAGGTTTTATGCAATAATCTATCTACGTTAAATATTAGCAAAATTAGTACAAAAAAAACAGCCCGATTTTAATTCCAGCTGTTTTTTATTTTAAACAAGTGCTATTTTTTTAATAGTGTTTTCATAAACAGACAAGATTCTTTTTGCCTGATCTGAATCTAATTTATAATCAGGCTCGTAAACAGCGGCGTTTCTTATCGCGTGAGCCTCTAAAATTTCTTCTGAATTGCTAATCGTTTTTTTACCAGCACTGGCAATCAGTTCTTCAAAGGTATCTCCCTGAAAATCGGCGTCTTGCAATGTTTCATACAGGTAATCATCAGCCTCTATAATGGCTAATTTTAAATCGGCTTCAGTGCCGGAAGCCATTCTATTTTTAATTTTTTTCCAACTTTTATTTACCTTGTTCAGTCCAAATGTTTCTTTGGAAATAAATTCTATTGTATCTTGTAAAAATTTATACTGAAGATAACTACTGTTAATATAAAAATATATTACCGCAATTAAAAAAAACAGTGCGAATAGAATAAACGCCATTTTTATAGGAAAAAGTGCCTGCTGAATACTAGGCGAAGAAATAAAATAAATAAATTCTTTTATTCCCAATGTTGTATAAATAAGATCCCAATCAATAAACATACATTTATAATAACATTTTTTCCAACTGCGAAGCAACGGACAAGATAGTATTTTCTTCAAAGTAATTTCCAATGATTTGCAACCCCACCGGCAATTTACCTATCCTACCTGCCGGTATTGAAAGCGCAGGCAATCCGGCCAATTTTAGTGGGCAGGTATAAATATCCATCAAATACATTGCTAACGGGTCACTGGATTTTTCTCCGATGTTAAATGCTGGAATTGGTGAAACGGGCGAAAAAATCACATCTACTTTTTCAAATGATTGCGCAAAATCCTGTTTTATCAACTCTTTAATTTCCTGCGCTTTTTTATAGTAAGCATCATAATATCCACTGGAGAGTGCATAAGTCCCAATTAAAATTCGACGTTTGGGCTCTACTCCAAAGCCTACCCCTCTGCTTTTTAAGTATACATCTAACAGATTTGGGGCATCTTGTTGGCTTTTACCATATTTTATGCCGTCAAACCTAGCTAAGTTGGCCGAAACTTCTGATGGAACAATAATATAGTAACAAGCAATAGCATAGTTTGTCATCGACAAACTAATTGGCACAATTTTTGCCCCGGCGTCTTCGGCTTTTTTAATGGCTTCTTTAATTATTTTTTCTACTTGTGGGTCAAGCCCCTCCGCAAAATATTCTTTTGGTACTCCAATTTTTAAATCCTTCAAAGAAACTTCTTTGGTTTCAAATTTGTAATCAGCACTAGTGGAATCCATACTATCTTTTCCAGAAATAACATCAAACACAATTTTGGCATCTTCAATAGTTTTGGCTATCGGGCCGATTTGATCAAGTGATGACGCCATAGCAATTAACCCATGCCTTGAAACAGCCCCATAGGTTGGATTTAGCCCCACCACACCACAAAACGATGCCGGCAAGCGAATTGACCCACCTGTATCTGATGCCAAAGAAAACACCGCTTGTTTAGAAGCAACTGAAGCCGCCGATCCACCTGAACTTCCCCCGCTCACCTTTGTTAAATCGTGAGGATTTTTAGTGACCTTAAACGCAGAATTTTCAGTGGAAACACCCATAGCAAATTCGTCTAAATTGGTTTTTCCTAAAATAACTGCGCCCTGTTCTTTTAATCTTTTAATAACTGTCGCGTCATAAGGTGCCACATAATTTTCCAACATTTTTGATCCGGCAGTCGCCTTTTCTCCTTGAACTAAAATGGCGTCTTTAATAGAACATGGAATTCCGCATAATAACGGAAAGTCATTTCCGCTGGCAATTATTTCATCGGCTTTTTTTGCTTGCTCCAATGCCAAATTTTCCGTAACCGTCAAAAACGCGTGAATTTTTGAATCAGTTTTTTTTATTTGCCCTAAATACTCTTTGGTTACCTCAACCGAAGTAAACTGCTTTTTTTTAAAACCTTCGTGAAGCTGAACTATTGTTAGGTCAAGAATATCCATTTGTCGCATAATAACTATACCGTAATTTCCACACCTTTGAAAATTAGAGTATAGACTTTACTTTTATATAATCTTCTTTTTTATCGGGGGCCAGCCCAATTAAATTATTTGCCAAACTGGCAGGCATTGTTATTACTTCATCCATTCGCAAAGAATTATTTTGGTGTTTATCCTTCACCTCTTTTTGTTTTTTTAATTTTGGCGCATTTTTTAAAATATCAAAATAATCCAAAACCGATGACAAATCTTTTTGCATTTTTTCCACTTCAATTTCAGTTAATTCTAATCGCGCCAATTTGGCAATTTTTAATACCTCTTCTTTACTTATCATATTCATAAATCTTACCAAACTTGACAAAATACCTCAACTATTGACAATTTACATGCATAATGATACAATCAAAGAACGAGGTCAAATATTGTGTTTGTACCTTAAAAATCCAAAAAGGAGTCTGACTTGGAACCCACTGAAAAAACCGGGCTGAAAAATGAAGTGAAACAACTTCTGACTATTCGCCTGGAGCCCAGTATTGTCACAAAAATTGACGCCATTCGGGCTTCAGACAAAGCGACTCGATCGCAGACTATTCGGCGAGCAGTCCTGTCCTTCTTTGATTCGGAGGGGAAGGAAGCTGATGTCAGAAAATCCAGCTTTGCTGAAGCCGTTTACGAGGCGTTAATGAAGGAGATTGAATCAGGCAAGCTCCTTTCTTTGGAAGATCCGAAAACTGGAGAAAAAATCCGGGTTCTCATCCCGGTTCTAAAGTAGAAACAAGCAAAAGCCCACTTACGCAACCGCGTTCGTGGGCTTCTTTTTTTACAAAAATAATTATGCAGAATTACTACGATCGTGGTATTTTTGCATAGATTTAATGGAAGTATCAAAAAAAATCCTCGAGTATGGGCGTACTCAAGGATATGTTTGTTGCTTACTTGCCGGAGGGGTTGAAAGGTGGCCTCGGCAAATTTGAAGGAGGCGGGGCTGCCCACACTTCCCAATTATTACACAAGGATAGTGTCCAGCCAAAAGATTGTGGCCATCGATCAGCCACCGAATGCCAGAAACTGCTCAACGCGAAGTTCAGCAAGTTATGGAGGTGATTCCCATGAAGAATGTCGTCGGGAGCCAACGCCTGAGGTATCGGCTGGCCGGGATACTTTTGTTGCATTTCAAACACAAATCTTTGCACCCTTGTTTGCGACCTGAGGGACAACCCCCAGCTACGCTTCAGGTAATCGTCCCCGGTTATTGATCCTACCAACCATTTACCGGGAACATTCCCCAGTTCAACTTGAGGAGACATCAATTGTGATGCGTCCACCTTTTTGGTTTCCATTGCGATTTTTATGATCAGATCCATAAGGCACCTCTCCTTTTGAGAAATGAACTCACGCAACAAGTGTGAATTACCATTCTCAATAATATGTACTTTTTAAACTATACCATATTATGAGCAAAATTACAATGCCCATTGACTTTTCTTGTAATAATGATATATTAAATCATTCTTTGACAATTCAACCCCTTACCGAGGACTCCCATGGATAGTGACCAGCTACTTGCTAACCAGTGGCAGACAATGGCATCAAGACATCAACAAGTTTCTGAAGAAATAGAGCAACTGAAACGCAAAAAGAACGGATTCAGAGAAGATCCCAATATTGCGAAGCTCTTAGCAGAAAAAGAGCGCATTAAAAAGCAGTTGCCACAATTGAAAGATCTTGTACAAATGCATAAGGAAGAAACTGCGATGTACGACCAATGGAAGGCTGAAAAACTTTACACGAGCGATGAATGGGAGCTGCGAGAAGAAGAAGCTACCCAAAAGAAGCTTCAGGAAGCAACGGATCGCCTTAGTGCGATTGAAGAGCAATATCGGCAAGAAATGGAGGTGCTTCAGGAAACCATCCACAAAAAAGAACAGCGACGTCAACAGTGCCATGATGATAAGATTGCCTGGGCTGGCCAAAACTATATCCATTTAACATGGATCCTCAACAATGAACCGTCATATAAAGATGATGCGATTCGTTGTTATCAGTTGCAGCATCCTGAAGATAACTTATCCGATATTTGCCCAATAGTTTTTTCGCCTCAAAGCAATTCTTCTCCCGTGCGAATGCCCCGCCCCAATAAGGTAGCCGCTGTTGTTGTGCCGGAAATGGCAAGTCCTCCTCAACCGTGGAAATTCTACGTAACATTCGGTGAACACCAGTCAAGAAAAGAGCTGCCAAGTACACAAAAGCAATTTATTAAGGAACTGCAAACTGCTCTAAGTACGGTAGACTACGAACATCTTCCAGCTAAATTGGCGTACAAAAAGCTTATATGGGTCGGCAACATGTCCGTGCAACAACGGCAGGAAATGGATAAAGTCTTAAAAGGAGAACCAATCGGATGGAAAATTCTCCATGTAGGAAAGAAGCATCGTTTGTTTCTCTTTATTGATGAAACAAATCGGCAAATAGTTTTTCTGCCTTGCCCCAGAAAAAATGCCTATCTCGATCATTAACCAAAAGCCCACGACGCAAACGCGACGTGGGTTCTTTTTTTCTAAAAACTACTCACTACCAACTAAAAACTATATGGGCGCGCCCCATTCCTCATCCTTCTCCACTAAATGCTTTAACGTATCAATATTTTCCAAAGTAATTCCGCAGCCGCGCACCACTGAAGTTAACGGATCATCAATAATCCGGCATGGCATTTTTGTTTCGCGAGCAATTA
>CALRCB010000007.1 GCA_943354455.1 Candidatus Staskawiczbacteria bacterium
CAAAAAAACCAACAATTGGTTGATGTTTTGCGCATGACATTGGCATCTATTAGTACTAAACAAAAAGAAAGGCGGTATAAAGAAAAATTAGAAATAGATCCGGAATTATCTGATGATGAAATTATTACGGTTTTATCTTCTGAAATTAAGAAACGAAAAGATGCTATCGCGTTGTATGATCAGGGTGGAAGGCCAGAATTAGCTGATAGAGAAAAATCGGAGATTGCCATGCTGCAGGCCTATTTGCCGGAACAATTATCAGAAGAAGAACTTAAAAAGCTGATTGAAGAATCAATTTCAAAAAACGGAGTCACTGAGATTAAAGATATGGGGAAGATTATGGCTGACTTGACGCCAAAGGTAAAAGGCAAAGCCGACAATAGCGAAATTAGTAAAATAATTAAAGAGTTGTTATCTTAATGGAACCACAAAAATTATTAACTGTTGGCCAATTATTTAAAAAAAGTTTTGAGTTTTATAAAAGTAAAATGTACACCATTATGGTGTTGGCGTTAATTCCTTTTGCTGGTTTTGTTATTATTTCATTGTTAAATGAAGCAATCGACCAATCGCCAAATAAAGGTTTTATGCTGAGCGTGGGACTGATAACTTTTTTGATGGTATTGATTATTTTGGCTATAAGTTTTTGGATTCATATCGCAATTTTTTATCTGATAAAACAAAAAGATTCAGTTTTGGATGCTAAAAGTTTACTGAAATTTTTCTGGTCAAAAATAATTCCTTCTGCTTGGGTAATACTGCTATCTGGAATTATTTGTATTGTCGGATTTATTTTGTTAATTATTCCCGGAATTATTCTTTATATTTGGTTTAGTTTTGCTTTGTATGTGTTTGTGTTTGAAGATGCAAAAGGCATGCAGGCGCTTTATAAAAGTAAAGATTTGGTAAAAGGGTATTGGTGGCCGGTGTTTGGCAGATTATTTCTGTTTGGATTTTTAACCGCCTTTATCAGTTCAGTTCCGGTGATTGGGGACCTAGTAAATATCTTTTTCATGATACCACTGGGAGTTATCTATGCCTATTTTATCTACGAAAATTTAAAGACTGTAAAAACCAAACCAGGTATTTTATAATATCAACTTAATCTAGTAGCAAAAACAGGCTGTATGGCCTGTTTTTTGTGTGATTTGTCAGTTTTGTGGTAAAATAATCGATTATAATCATATGATAGAAATAAATAATCTTACGAATTTTGTTGTGGATAAAAAGTTTTTTTTGGGGGTTGCAAAAAAGATTTTAAAAGGCGAAAATAAAGAAATGGAGAATGTATCCATTGCTTTTGTTACTCCTGCGGAAATCCAAAAGCTGAATAAAAAATATCGCAAGAAAGATAAACCGACTGATGTATTGTCGTTTGAAAGAGTGTCGGACTTTAAAGGCGAATGTTCTGAGGTAATTATTTGTCCTTCGGTGGTGCGCGAAAAAGCAAAGGATTCAAAGTTAAGTTTAAAAAAAGAGTTGGCTAAGATAATGATTCACGGAATTTTGCACACGCTGGGCTACGACCACGAAATTTCACAAGCCGAAGAAAAAAGAATGGAAGAAAAAGAACAAAAGTATTTTTCAAAAGTATAAGGTAATAGTTTTTATTTTAATTTATGACTAAAGGTCAAATCGTCACGGGGCTGGATATCGGAACAAGCACAATAAAAATTTTGGTTGCCCAAAAAAGACCATATGCTTTGGAGGTTTTGGCTTCGGCCAGCATTCCTTCTTTTGGTCTGCGCCGGGGAGTGGTGGTCAATATTGAAGAAACCGCAAAAAATATTCAGCGATTAGTTGATAGGGTACAAAAAGATAATAATATTAATATTAATTCAGTTTTTGTGAATATTAACGGAAGCCACCTATATATTACTCCTTCGGATGGGGTAATTTCTGTTTCAAGGGCTGACCAGCGCATTTCAGAAGAAGATGTTGAAAGAGTTTTGCAAGCGGCCAGGGTAATTAATATTCCTTCTAATGAAGAAATCTTAGATGTGTTTCCAAAAGAATTTATTATTGATGATCAAAAAGGCATCAAACATCCGGAAGGCTTGACCGGTATACGTTTGGAAGCAAAGGTAATTTTACTTTGTTATTTTCAGTCATATTTTACCAATTTAACCAATGCGGTGTGGAACGCAAAACTTCAGACTAGCGATATTGTCCCATCGGTATTGGCGTCGGCTGAAGCAGTATTGACTCCACAGCAAAAAGAATTAGGCGTGGCATTAATTGACATCGGGTCGGATACTACAAGTCTAGCCGTTTTTGAAGAGGGGGATTTAATTCATTTGGCCGTTTTTCCGTTGGGGTCAGCTAATATTACTAAAGATATTGCCATTGGGCTTAAAACGGAATTTAATATTGCCGAAGATATTAAAAAACAGCATGGCTCGTGTATGTTTTCTAAAACCGATGCCGGTAAAAAAGCCTTGGCTAAAAAGAAAATAGAAATTTTTAATGATACGGCATCCCTTTCATTTACTGAAAAAGATTTAGCTAATATTATTGAGCCACGGGTTTCTGAGATTTTGGACTTAATGCAAAAAGAATTAAAAAAAATTGGCCGGCAGGAAATGTTACCCGGGGGAGTCGTAATTACCGGAGGCGGAGCAAAATTACCAAAGATAAAAGAATTGGTTCGCCAACAATTAAAACTTACTTGTGAGATTGGAATAATTAAGGGACTTGAAAATATGGAGCAAGACCCAGCCTTGGCGACTGTTGCCGGATTGGTGTTGGGTGGAACCGAAATGGATGGCGAGGGGCATGGAGCTATGGTGGGGTTGGGATTTGCTAAAAACTTTTTCTCAAAATTTAAAAAAATGTTTAGGGTCTTTATACCGTAAATATTAAGTAAGTAAAAAACATGAATCCGAAAATAAAAGTGGTGGGGGTGGGTGGCTCTGGCGGTAATACTATTTCAAGGATAGCGAAGTTTAACGTACAGGGGGTTGAATTGATAGCCGTAAATACTGATGCCCAGGCTTTGCATTTTTGCAAAGTGGAACATAAGATATTAATTGGAAAAAACACAACCCGCGGGTTGGGAGCGGGCATGGAGGCTGTTCTTGGTGCAGAGGCTGTAAACGAGAGTGCAAGTGAAATTACATTAGCTCTTAAGGGTGCTGATATGGTTTTTATTACCTGTGGGCTTGGTGGTGGCACCGGAAGTGGTGCGGCGCCGGTTATTGCCCAAATTGCCCGCGATATGGGTATTTTGACGGTGGTGGTAGTTACTACGCCATTTTCTTTTGAAGGGGATCAACGAAAAGAAGTTGCCAAATCAGCGCTCGCAAATTTAAAGGGAAAAACCGATTCTTTACTGATTATTTCCAATGATAATTTATTAAAAGTTATTGATGAGACAACGACAGTTTCTAATGCCTTTTTAATGTGTGATGATGTGTTGCGTCAGGCAGTTTCCGGAATTACCGATTTGATTTTGGCTCCGGGAATTATTAGTATTGATTTTGCTTCGGTTGTTTCTATTATGAAAAATTCGGGTCAGGCATTATTTGGCACCGGCAAAGCAACTGGTGAAAATCGGGCTATTGAAGCGGCCACCAAAGCAATTAATTCTCCGCTGTTGGATTTTTCTATTAAAGGATCAAAAGGAATTTTATTTAATGCCTCAGGCAGTGATGTGACACTTAATGAAATAAAAATTGCGGCTAAAATTATCACTGAAAATGTTGACCCAAAAGCACAAATTATTTTTGGCGCCGTAAAGGATAATGAATTAAAGAAAGGAGAAATTAAAATTACGGTGATAGCCACGAAGTTCTAATTATTTTAAGAAAATGAGCCCATCGAAAACACTTTTCTATTTTTGCCTTTCATTTATTGCGGGCATTGGATTAAATTCTATTATTAAAATTCCTCAAATTTTCATTTGGGGGATTTTTGTTTTAGGGCTTGGAATAATTATTACTTCTTTCTTCATTCGCTCAAGTTCGATGGTTATTTTTGGGTTCTGTATACTGGCACTATTGTTGGGAATTACTCGTTTTCAAATTTCGCAATTTACTATTGCCAACGATCAATTAAGTAAATTGAATGATACGCCCGATAAAATTACTTTAGTTGGCTTTGTTTGGGCCGAGCCTGATATCCGCCAAACTTCTAAAAAAATAAAAGTGAAGGTAGATGATAGTACGGTACTGGTCACTCTAAGTAATTTTAATACTGATACGTATCAGTATTTAGACAGGGTGCAGCTGGTGGGAACTTTAAAAACCCCAGCAATATTTGAGGATTTTAATTACAAAAATTATTTAATGAAAGACGGCATTTATTCGGTGATGGATTACCCTAAAATCGAATTAATTTCAGAAAAACACACCTATAACGTTTTTACTTATAGTTATGAAAAAATATTATGGTTAAAATCAAAATTACTGAATGGTTTGAATATAAACCTTTTTCCACCCCACAGTTTTATTTTAGAGGGTATGGTGTTTGGTAATGATAAAAATATGTCAGCCGAATTAAAAGATAAATTTAATGTTACGGGGCTTTCTCATGTAACCGCTGTGTCAGGCACTAATATCGTTATTATTATTTCTATGATGATGATAGTTTTACTAGCGATGGGGTTTTGGCGGGGCCAGGCATTTTATCTTTCCGCCATTTTTATTTTTACTTACATTGTATTAATCGGCTTTCCGCCATCCGGTATTCGGGCAGCGGTCATGGGATGTATTGGTCTTTCAGCCCAAAAACTAGGTAGGCAAAACACTAACTGGCGGATATTGGTGCTAGCAGGATCCTTAATGTTGATGCAAAACCCATTGCTTCTGGCATACGATGTCGGATTCCAATTATCTTTCTTAGCGTCCCTTGGCATTATTTATCTGAAACCCTTGATAGATATTTTTTTGAAAATGGTCACTCGCGAACATCTTAAATTCTTTACTGATTTAATGTCGGTTACCTTGGCCGCTCAAATAATCACCTTGCCCATTATTGTCTATAATTTTGGTAGGCTTTCGGTGATTGCGCCCATAAGTAATTTGCTGGCCTTGCCGGTAGTGGAAGCGTTAACAGTTTTAGGGTTTTTGCTTTCCATAGTTGGCGCCATTTTACCGTTTGCCAGTTTTCTTTTTTCTATTCCGTGTTGGTTTTTACTGACCTATTTTATGTGGGTATTAGATATTTTTTCAAAACCATGGGCAGTTTTAAGTATAGAAAATTTCCCGTGGTTTTTTGTGGTACTGTATTACGCAATTATTTTTGTCGTTATTAAGTTTTTACAAAAATACCAAAAGCCAAAGTTTTTGGGATGCTGATTTTTTGTAAAAAAAAGAGCCGAGGGAGTTCCTTCGGCTTGGTGGTTGTTTAAGTGAGCAATAGCTCGTGCGATGATTCAGATAGTTCTGGGACGTTGTCCATTTTGTGGAACTCCAGAACCGGATCAAAGACGATTTCAGTCTTTTCGGTAGTAAATCTGGCGTAATAAAGCAAGATTTTCTTGTCGGGAAAGTGATGCTTTAAGAAGCTTCCAATAAATGGTAGATCGCTTCTTTCCTTTCCAAGGCGGTGGCACTTATGTGGCACCGTGTGATAGTAGGCACAATCCTCGTGCATGATCGCAACAAGAGTTTTTATGGAAGGGAATTTCTCGCAACCAAACTCGAGTTGTTTTTTTAGCCACTTAGCACGGCTTGGCATATCGGTCGGGTGGGCAAGTGCCACAGGACCCCCTGCGAATTTTTTCACAATGTCTCTTTCGTCATCATAACCCAAGTGTTTAATGAATCCTTTCATTGCGACTGCAAACCTCGGATCAATGCAGTGCTTAATGATTGCCCTTGGGCTTGGATTGACGACTGCCGGATACGTTAGCCAACTAATCATTGGAATCGCCTCTCTACATTCATTGTAAAGGTTCTGTTGAGTAACCTTTGCCAACCACACCGGCTAGCATCACCATTTTTACTCAACTAAAGGTAACTATACTACTTTTTCTACTGTAGTCCAGTCTCCGTTAACCCAGAGGGGGACGATTTCTACATCAAAGCCAAAAGACCCGACAGTTTTTATAGCTTGCTTTAAGTGTTCTGCTTGCTGTTGTTTTTCTACGGGGTTGCCGGCGCATCCAAAGTGCCCCACAATAGCCACAGTTTTTGTACCGTGATGTTCAACCGAAATAGCTACTCTTTTTTTAATGTTTTCAATAACTTGAGTATTGGCATTTTCAGCCAGAATTTTATTGGTTCCTGGTTCGGTTACCATGTCAACAAAATCGACTCCGTGGTTTTGCTTCATATAATCTTTTACGGCGTCTTGAATTCGTCCATCCATGCAATTAATAGCACAAGCGAATGTTTTTTTAATTTCCATATAATAATATGATAATGCAAAAATAATATTTTACAAGGGCTAAAAAAATAACCAGGGGTTTTATTTCTGGTTTTTTTGATTTTTCAATCAATTTTCTCGATAGTTTTAAAGTCTTCACAGACCCATAAGAGGATAATCTCCTCTTTAACTCCCAGTCCCTCAAGGCGTTTTTTTGATGCCCTAAGGTGCTCTACTTGGTGGTCTTTATCGGTGGGGTTTCCGGCGCATCCGTGATGTCCCACAATAGCGATGATTTTTGATTTGTGGTGGTGAACCGAAATATTCACTCTTGCTTCAATATCTTTTATGATTGCAGTTTCAGTGTTTTCGGCCAATATTTTATTTGGCCCGGCTTCTGTCACTGCATCCACGAATTCAACGTCGTAGTGCTTTTGAATGTATTGCTTTACGGCATCTTGGACTCGACCGTCCATGCAGTCCACGGCACATCCGAATTTGCCGTTATGAGTGGCGAGCGATGATCTCTCTTTTATGGAAGAAATGACAATGCCGACCATAACTGCGGAAATACAAAAAAGAGCAGTTCGCACGGAAGCTTTCATGGGCATTCTCCTGTAAGGGTACTGTAACAGGCTCGCAACCAAGTTAAATTATAGTAAGTTTTTACCAAAAAAGCAACATTCTTCTAATACCCCAAATATTAAGGTATAATTTAGGTATGTTAAGAGAAAAAAATAATTTTGATACCAATAAAAACGCCTGGGTGGTGGCGGTGGATATGGGCTATGGCCATCAGCGAACGGCTCACTCCTTGCGTGATATAGCACCCAACCAAACGGTTATTAATGCCAACAGCTATAATGGAATTCCTGCCCGGGACCAAAAGCTTTGGGACACCACCAGAACCCTGTATGAATTTATTTCCAGATTCAGGAGAATACCAATTATTGGAGTATTCCTTTTTTTATTTTTGGACCGGTTCCAAAAAATTCTGGGCTATTATCCAAAAAGAGATTTATCAAAATCAAATTTCAGCGGAAAAAATATAGACCGTTTCATTAAAAGGGGTTGGGGTGGGGATTTAATTGGCAAGCTGGCTAAAAATCCCATGCCGTTTGTTACTACGTTTTTCAGTACCGCATTTATGGCGGAGTATTTTAACTACCCAAATGACATTTATTGTATTATCTGCGACGCTGATATTGCCAGGGCGTGGGTTTCTTTAGAACCTAAAAAAAGCCGGATCAAATATTTTGCTTCAAATACCTGGACCCGTGATCGGTTAAAATTATACGGAGTAAAGCCTGAAAATATTTTATTAACTGGCTATCCATTACCTAAAGAAAATATTGGTGGAGAAAATTTGCAGACACTGAAAAAAGATTTTGGTTACCGGCTTTTAAACCTTGACCCTAATGGAAAATACCAAAAACTCTATGCTCCTTTGATTAAAAATTACTTGGGCCAGCTTCCTAAATTGCCAAATCATCCATTAACCATTTTATTTTCTATTGGTGGAGCAGGCGCACAAAAAGAAGTGGCTTTGGCAATTATTAATAGTTTAAAAGAGAAAATAAAAGCCAAACAATTAAGGTTTATTATTTCAGTGGGTATGCGCCAAGAGCTTCACAAATATTTTGCTGACAATGTAAAAGATTTGGATTTGGATGGCTGGTTGCATATTTTGTCTGGCAAAAATACTAAAGAATATTTTGATGAATTTAACCGGGAATTAAGGACCGTTGATATATTAATGACAAAACCATCGGAACTTTCTTTTTATGGGGCGCTCGGCATACCCATTATTATTGAGCCTTCTATTGGGTCGCAAGAGGATTTTAATCGCCGGTGGTTATTGCATGTTGGCGTCGGTACATTGCAAGAAAATCCAGCTTACACTGATCAATGGTTATATGATTTATTGGAAACTGGAGGTTTTGCTGAAATGGCCATGCAAGGATTTATTGAAATGGAAAAATTAGGAACTTATCGCATTGAGAAAATAATTGCCGGAAAAAAATAATCATGCTTAAAATGTTCACAATTTTATTAATGATAATTTTGGTAGTTTTAGTGGTGGTTTTTTGTTACTTTTTTATCGGGCGCGCCCCGGTGTCGGAAAAAATAGTTTGGGGGGTTAATTTTTCTCAAATGCAGGCTGAATCCTTAAAACTTGATTGGAAAGAAACATATTTGGCGATGATGGGAGATTTGGGCGTAAAAAATATCAAATTACTCACCCAGTGGGATTGGGTTGAAGGTAAAAGGGATGATTATTATTTTGATGATATTGATTGGCAAATAAAACAAGCAGAACTTCATAATGTAAAATTAATTTATGTAGTAGGCATGAAGACTGGTCGATGGCCCGAGTGTCATTTGCCAGAGTGGACCGACAACCTTTCGAAACAAGAACAGCAATATGCATTACTTAAATATATAAAAGAAGTGGTAGTCCGATATAAAGATTCAAAAGCTATCATTGCCTGGCAAGCTGAAAATGAGCCATTCTTTAATTTCGGCCAGTGTCCTTGGTATGACAAGGATTTTTTGGTAAAAGAAGTTGCTTTAATTAAGTCTATTGATGCTACCAGGCCAGTGATTATTTCTGATTCTGGCGAACAATCACTGTGGTTTGACGCAGCAAAAGTTGGAGATATTGTGAGCAGTACCATGTATCGGAAATTATGGTTTGGTAACCAATATGGTATTGGTTTTTACGGTTCTTTTCCAATTCCTCCGGTATTTTATTATCGCAAAGCTCAATTAATAAAGTACTTATTTAATAAGCCGGTGATATGCGGCGAATTGCAGGCAGAGCCATGGGCATATAGATTATTTGTTGATGTCTCATTACAAGAACAGGAAAAAACCATGAATTTGACTCAATTTAAGGAAAATATTGAATATGCCAAGAAAACGGGGCTTGGTGAATCTTATCTTTGGGGAACCGAGTGGTGGTACTGGTTAAAACAAACCAAAAATAAGCCAGAAATTTGGAACGAAGCTAGAACACTTTTTAAAAAATGATACTAGGAATTTTTATTATTATAATATCGTATTTGTTTTTCAGCTTGGCTTTTTTTGGCGACAAGCTGGTTTTGAGTGGTCCGCTAAATCCAAAGTTGTATGTTTTTTATGTGGGAATTCTTAATATAATAGTTATTTTTTTTCTGCCATTTACCATTTGGCATTCTTATAATTTGGTGGGATTATTTTGGGCCGTATTAGTCGCCATTACTACCTTATTTGGTTTATACACGATGTTTGTTGCTTTAGAAAAATTTGATGCTTCCCGTGTAATGCCCACCGTAGGAGCCCTTCAGCCGATATTTATATTGGTATTAACTTGGATATTTTGGGGGGTTCAGTCAATTACCCGGATGAATTTTTTGGCTTTTACCATGTTGTTGGTGGGAAGTATTGCTATCTCTGTAGAAAGAAAATTTACGGTTACGGTTCACTATTTATTGTTAACAGTATTTTCTTCTTTAATGTTTTCTTTAGCGTATATTTTTTCTAAAATGGTGTTTTTACACGTACTATTTTTCCCAGGAATTATTTTAATGGGTTTGTGTATTTCTTTTTTTACTTTAGCGTTTCTTTTTGATAAAAATTTAAGGGCTCAGGTTTTTTCAAAAAAACCGGCATTAGATAAAAAAACCGGAGCTCTTTTCATCTTTACTCAAGGCGCGGGCGGGATTGCCAATCTTCTGCAGAGCCTGGCTATATCACTGGTGCCCGTTTCTTATTTGGCCATTATAAATTCCCTGCGGGGGATTCAGTACGTTTTTCTTTTTATCATCACCCTGTTTTTTTCATATTTTTTACCAAAAATAATGAAAGAGGATATCTCAAAAAAAGTGATTATTCAAAAAACAATATCTGTGGTGCTTATTATCGTTGGTTTGGCGGTGCTGGTTATCTATTGACATTGCACTGCCTATGTGCTATAATTAAATTGTAGAAGATATAGGCTGACTTTGACAAATAGGTGTCTTTTTAGGAGGATTTCCGATGGAGTTTTCGTGGCCGATTTTCGTGATGACGTGGATTGTTAATGCCATTTGTATGGGCGCAATGTGTCTTGCCCAACAGATGGACAAAAGCCTGCCTTTGAGGCACTCAATCATCCCGGGAACCAACCAGAAATTCCTGTATATGCGGGACTGGTGTGCGTTTTGGAGCGATTTTCTCGCGGTACCGCTTATCATCAATGCCTTCGTGCATTTGGTGATAAAAGACCAAAAAAACCTTTGGTGGGGTTTGCCCATCATGGTAATCAGTGCGTTGGTTTTCCTGAAGATGTGTCTTGGGGAAAATCACAAACCGGATCAAGGGTTTCCTTCTGCAGGAGTAGTGGGTTTAAACGGATGGGCACACCTGCCCTACTTCGGTTTCTGTATTGCCGCCGCTGCGATTTGTATCTGGAACCTTATTACCAGTGACCTTAGGGGTCCGGTAATGTGGGTCGGGCTTATCGGCGGAGCATTCTATATTGGATGCTTCATTGGCGATATCAAAACGGGTAACTTTGATTCGCTCAAGAGTATTTAAGGCAAAAAAAGCTTGAAACATGGGCCCCCTGCGACATCGCTCGGGGCTTTTTTATGCCTATTTTTAGTGATACAATGATAAAATATATGACTTCAAATGATTATTTTTTAGACCAAATTTTCCGCGCGATAACTTTATTTGGAAACCCGGTTTTTTATGTTCCGATGATTATGATATTATGGGTATATAAAGTCCCGTTTGCCCTGCCATTGCTTTTGGCACTGCTTTTTATTGAACTAGTATGTATTTTTATTAAGCTTTTGTATCGCAAAGACCGGCCAAACCCGCAATCCCGCCAAGGTCTTTTTAATAAAATAGATGCCAATAGTTTTCCTAGTGTTCACAGCGCCAGAATTGCGTTATTATCTTTGACGATGATAATTTACTATCCAAGCATTTCAGTTATCATCTCTAGTCTCATATTAGCAGTACTCGTTGGATATTCAAGAATCTATCTTAAACGCCATTATGTGATAGATGTTTTGGGTGGATTTTTAATTGGTATTATTATTGCGCTATGGATATAAAAATTGTAAAAAATAAATATCTTAATGCCCTGTTTTTATTGATGCTTTTTTCAGCCATTGTGCATATGCTGATGCTTTTTTATTTTGCTATTATCTCAAAAGATTTATATGTGTTAAATTATTTTAATATTTTAGATGTTGATATATTTTTTCCAAACATATTTAATAACTTTGCCGGTAATATTTTTTCTGTTATTTTGGTGATTATTATTTATGGTTTTATTTTAAAAAAGAACCATCTCGATGAATAAAAAGAAAGTTTTAATTATATCTATGACAGGGGGGTTTGGTCACATCAGGGCCGGCACTGCTCTTTTAGATTATGCTAAACAACATTTGCCAAATATTGAAGCAGAACACATTGATGCGATAGAGATTGACCCACCTTTAAAAAAATATGCCGTTACCGTTTACGGTTTTATTAGTAAAAAGTTTCCTTTTTTATGGAAAGTGATATATGGTTTTACGCTCTTTTCTTTGGTTATGAGAAAAGTGGTGGCTTTGCGGGGAATGTATAACCACAACATTAAAAATTATATTATTGAAAAAAAACCGGAAGCGGTGATATGCACTAATGTGGTTATTCTACCCATTATTGCCCCTATTTTGCACAAGGTACTTCCTGCTACGAAAATAGGGGTGGTGATTACTGATTATTGTGGCCATCCCTATTACAATATTGCTTTTGTGGATTATTATTTTGTACCAACTCTGCAAGTGCAAAAAGAATTGGAAGAAGCGGGGGTCGTAAAAGAAAAAATAGTGGTGACGGGTATTCCGATCGATCCTCGGTTTTATATAAAAGAAAACATTCAAGATTTAAAATTAAAATATGGCATCAAAAATAATTTGCCGATAGTATTATTTATAGCTTCTTTCAAAATATCTAAAAATGATTTACGATTGGTTATTGGACAATTATTAAAATTAACGCCGAATATCAATCTGATATTTATTGCCAGTGGCAATGAAGAATTTTATACGTTGGCCAAAAATAATTTTGAAGGCCAAGAAAGGTTTTTATTGGTAAAATGGACAAATACTATAGACGAATATATGAAACTTTCTTCGGTGGTGATAAGTAAGGCGGGAGGGCTAACGGTTTCTGAATGCATTAACTTGCAAAAGCCGTTGATTATGGTAAACCCGATACCTGGTCAGGAAGAATATAATGCACAGTTTGTTGTGAAAAATAATTTAGGGGTAAAAGTTAATAATATAAGTGAGATTATTGCAGTAGTGTCAAAAATTATTTTATCTTCTAGAAATAAGCAAATTAATTTGTTGGAACAGCAAAATTCTTGTGAAAAAATTTTTAAAGCAATATTATAAAAACATGGTAAGCATTATTATTCCCACATTAAATGAACAGGATTATTTGCCACGATTGCTAGAATCAATTAAAAGACAGGGTTTTAAGGATTATGAAATTATCGTCTCTGACGCGGGGTCGAAAGATAATACCCTAGCAATAGCTCAAAAATACGGATGTAAAATTGTTAAAGGTGGCTTGCCCGCAATAGGCAGAAATAATGGCGCGAAAGTTGCAGTTGGCAGTATATTATTTTTTTTGGATGCAGATACAGTGTTGCCCGGTCTTTTTTTGGTAAAATCATTGAAGGAATTTAAATCAAGTAAGTTGGATATTGCCAGTTTTGCTTTTGCCACCCATTCTAAAAACAAATTTTTCCATTTAATGCTGAATTTTTACAATAAAATGATAGTTGAGTTGGAAAGTAAATTATCTTATTGTGCTATTGGTGTTTTGATAAAAAAAGAACTTTTTGATAAACTGAACGGATACCGCGAAGAATTAAAATTATCTGAAGACCATGATTTGGCCAGGCGTGCCGTTGCTTACGGTAAATTCGGAATTATAAGAGCAGTAAAGATTTTTATTTCTGACAGAAGGTTTGTAAAAGACGGATGGATGACAACCATTATAAAATACCTTTTATCGGAAATGCATAGCATTCTTATCGGCCCAATAAAATCAGATATATTCAAATATAAATTTGGCCACTATAAAGAAAAAAATAATTAACTATTTACAAAACTATGTACGATTTACCAAAATTTAATAAAAAAAATTCAATAAATAGTATAAAAAAGATTGTTGGCGGTAAAATATTCCGGGTGTTTTTTTTGATAGTTATTTTGCTGGTGGCAGTACTTTTCTACCTGCAAATGTTTTCAACTGGGTTTTTGCACGATAAGCTTAATGATATTGTTAAAAAAATAGAAAATAATTTTTCAATAACAAAAATAAATCCGCCAGAATTGAGCGTAGTTGAAGATAAAAAATATGTTTCGCAAAATTCTTATGAACAGGCGATTATAGATGCGGTGGCCTCTGCCTCACCATCGGTGGTGAGCATTGTAATTTCAAAAAACGTACCCGTTTATGAGAAGGGGTTCATTAATCCTTTCGGTGATTTGCCAAATAATGGATTAGGCAGTCCTTTTATTTTTAAAATTCCACAGCAAGTGCAAAAAGGTACCAAATACCAAGAGGTGGGAGCGGGGTCAGGCTTTATCGTTTCATCTAGCGGTTTGGTGCTTACGAATAAACACGTGGTTTCAGATAAAATAGCTGATTATACAGTGTTTACCAGCGATGGAAAAAAATATCCGGCTAAGGTAGTGGCATTGGACCCGGTGCAGGATTTAGCGATTATAAAAATTCAAGATCCGTTAGTAAATTCAGATCAAGCTATAAAATTTCCTTCTATAAAAATTGGAAATTCCGATGGCATACAAATCGGGCAAGGGGCAATTGCTATTGGAAATGCCTTGGGAGAATTTAGTAATACGGTTTCGGTGGGAGTGGTGTCGGGGCTCGGAAGGACGGTTACCGCTTCGGTTAAACAAGGGTTTTCTGAAAAACTTGAAGATATTATTCAAACCGATGCGGCTATTAATTTGGGAAACTCCGGGGGGCC
The DNA here is from genome assembly GCA_943354455.1 of Candidatus Staskawiczbacteria bacterium. Lineage (GTDB taxonomy): Bacteria > Patescibacteriota > Minisyncoccia > Minisyncoccales > Staskawiczbacteraceae > VGLO01. The sequence goes on from CALRCB010000007.1 coordinate 14,339, forward strand.
GTTAATAAATTTGAAAGGTGAGGTTATTGGAGTAAATACCGCTACGGCAGATGGCGCTCAATCAATTGGCTTTGCTATTCCAATTAATATTGCTAAAAGAGATATTGATCAAATCATCGCCACCAATAAAATTGTGTATCCATTTTTGGGAGTCAGATATGTTTTGATTGATGATTATGTAAAAGAAAAATATGCACTGTCAGTTGATTATGGAGCTTACGTGTTAAAGGGAGATAACGGTGAAGCGGCGGTTACTAAAGATTCTGCCGCCCAAAAAGCAGGAATAAAAGAAAAAGATGTGGTGTTGGAAATTGATGGTCAAAAGATTACCAAAAGCAATTCATTGGCAAAAATGATTGCGATCTGTAATCCGAAAGACATTGTGATACTGAAAGTATTGAGGGATGGGAAGGAGATTACTATAGAGGCGGTGTTGGGCGAGAGGTAGATCGCTTCGGGTATTTTGCAAAATAAACGCTTCAGACTATGTCTGAAGCGTTTATTTAATTTACTTGAAAATTAATTAAAATAATTGTATAATGAAACACTTTTTAAAAAATGCAAAAAGACTATATTAAAATCAAAGGGGCTCGGGTGCATAACCTCAAAAATATCAGCCTTAATATCCCCAAAAATAAATTGGTGGTAATTACCGGGCTTTCGGGTTCTGGAAAATCTTCGCTGGCTTTTGATACGTTATATGCTGAAGGGCAGAGAAGATATATTGAAAGTTTGTCGGCTTATGCCAGACAGTTTTTGGGCGTAATGGATAAACCCGATGTGGACAGTATTGAAGGTATTAGTCCCGCTATTTCTATTGATCAGCGAAAGGCGATGCACAACCCCCGCTCAACCGTTGGAACCATTACAGAAATTTATGATTACCTGCGACTTTTGTATGCCCGAATCGGCAAACCCCATTGCCCAAATTGCAAAAAATTAATTTCTCGCCAAACGGTGGACCAAATTGTAGAGCAAGTTTTAGGTATTAAAAAAGGCACTGAGATTGCTATTTTGGGACCTGTTATAAAAGGTAAAAAGGGCGAGCATACGGCTGTGTTGCAAGAAATCCAAAGGGCCGGATTTGTTAGGGTAAGAATTGACGGCGATATTTATTTAGTTGAAGAATCGTTACAAAAAGCCCTTGATAAACAAAAAAAGCATTCTATTGAAGCGGTGGTTGATAGGTTAGTACTTGATAAAGATTTAGATAGATCGCGCTTAGTTGATTCTTTAGAAACGGCACTGCGGTTGGGCAAGGGAATTGTGATAGTAGCTTCAAAATCCGATGACATTACTTTTAGCGAACATTTTGCTTGTGAAGATTGTGGAATTTCTTTGCAGGAGCTGGAACCACGGATTTTTTCTTTTAATAACCCTTACGGAGCTTGCCCCGAATGTACAGGTCTTGGTGAAAAGCTAGAAATTGACCCAAATTTGCCTGCCTTGGCGCATATGTCTCCGAAAATTGCTTATCTAGTTTCTCAATTGAACAAGGAAAAATTCCCTACTTCAAAATGGGTGCAAGATGAGATGCAAAAATATATGGTCACTAAGACCTGTGAAACTTGCAAAGGTAAGCGGTTAAAACTGGAAGTGCTAGCGGTTACTGTTTCTGATAAATCAATTGATAATATTGTGCTGATGCCGGTGGACGAACTACAAGAATTTTTTGAAAATTTATCAAAAAAAATCAGTGCTAACGATATAAAAATAAGTCAGCCGATTATCAAGGAAATTATAAATAGAACACAATTTTTGGTTGATGTTGGTTTAGGGTATTTAAATTTAGATAGAAAAGTGATGACGTTGTCGGGCGGAGAAGAGCAACGGATACGTCTGGCAACCCAGATTGGTACAAGATTATCAGGAGTATTATATATTTTGGATGAACCATCTATTGGGTTGCATGCCCGTGACCAAAAGCGCTTGATTGATACCTTGTTGCAGTTGCGTGATTTGGGAAACACGGTAATTGTAGTTGAGCACGACTCACAAACCATGATGGCATCTGATTGGATTATTGATATTGGTCCTGGCGCAGGAAAGCACGGAGGCAAGGTGGTTTTTGAAGGAACCCCAAATCAAATTTTAACTTCTAGCAGTTTGACTGGAAAATATTTGTCGGGGAGATTAAAAGTTGCCGTAGACTTTGGGCGTCCATCGGTAAGTCTGACGTCTCAAAAGTTTCTAACGGTAAAAGGAGCAATTGAACATAATTTGAAAAATTTTGATGTGGCATTTCCGTTGGGTAAATTTATTTGTGTGACGGGAGTTTCGGGGTCTGGAAAATCATCTTTAGTAAATGATATTTTGGCCCGTGCATTGCTTAAGTATTTTTATCGCGCAAAAGATGAACCTGGTGCCCACAAAGAAATTTTAGGAATTGAAAATATTAATAAGGTGGTTTTGGTTGACCAATCGCCAATTGGCAGGACTCCGCGATCAAATCCAGCAACTTATACTGGCGCATTTTCTTTTATCAGAGAATTATTTACCAAAACTAAAGAAGCAAAAATCCGCGGATATTCAGCTGGTCGGTTTAGTTTTAACGTAAAAGGCGGCCGGTGCGAGGCGTGCGAAGGCCAGGGAACCAAAAAAGTGGAGATGTATTTTCTGCCTGATATTTATGTTGAATGCGAAGATTGCAAAGGTAAACGATACAGTAAAGAAGTGCTGGAAATTACTTACAAAGAAAAAAATATTGCTGATGTGTTGATGATGACCATTGAAGAAGCTGGTGAATTTTTTAAACACATTCCGGTAATTTATGACAAAATGAAAACCCTAAAAGAAGTGGGGTTGTCTTACATTGAATTAGGACAATCAGCTACTTCACTTTCAGGGGGAGAAGCACAGAGGGTAAAATTGGCTACCGAACTTTCGCGTCGCGACAGTGGTAAAACTTTATACATTTTAGATGAACCAACGACCGGTTTGCATTTTGAAGATATTAAAAAACTGATTTCTGTTTTGCGAAATTTGGTTAGCAAAGGCAATACGGTTTTAACCATTGAACACCATGAAGATTTTATTGCTTGTGTGGATCACATTATTGACTTGGGGCCGGAAGGGGGTCAAGCGGGCGGCCACATTATTGCTCAAGGCACTCCGACAGAAATTATGAAAAACAAAAAAAGTTGGACAGGAAAGTTTTTAAAAAATAGGTAAAGACTGTGCAGAGTGGTACTTTTATAGCCTCAAACAGGAGATTTGCAATGCTTGACAAGTTGGCTGGTAAAACGCCTCGTGGAAGAACTGTGCGGTTAGCGATGGCTTGCTTAATTAGTTCAATATGTTTTGCAACTTTTCAAACAATACTAAGGGTAAATGTAGTGCCAGAATCCTATATGGTAAGATTGCCGGAATTTAAGGGAAGGATTTTTGACCATTCTCAGGTGCATCCAGGTACCTTTAACATCGAAGAAGATTTTGCTTTTATCTATCAATGGGGAAGTGATGGGATATTAACTTATCGGGCAGAGGGCAATGAAATTGTCTTTGAAATGTGGAATCCTGACAATATGAATGCAAATGGTTTTCGGTATGATAAAGTAATTCTACCTCCTCCAGAAGGTTGGAAGTATTATCGGGCAGAAGTTTTAAGGGACGGAGATTACTTGGTGGTTTCTCCTATTTACTTCCGCGCACCTTGAAAGCATATTAATTGTCATTGCCCGATAAACTGTCGGGTTTTTTATTGGATTTTTTTATTTCTTTTTGTTATAATGAGTTTATGAATTGTCCAAATAACTGTAAAGAGTTAATGCAAAAAATGTTGTTCCACCATGTGGAAGTGGATTACTGTCCAAGGTGTTTGGGTATCTGGTTTGATAAAGATGAACTGCGTCTAGCAAAAGACGATAAAGATAAGCAACTTAATTGGCTAGATTTTGATATTTGGAATGATAAAAGTAAATTTTCATTAGTAAAAATTGACCGGCGATGCCCAGCGTGCAGAGTTCCTTTTGTGCAAGTGCATTATGATGATTCAAAAGTAAAAATTGATTTTTGTAAAAAGTGCCAAGGAATTTGGTTGGACCGCGGGGAATTTAAACAAATTATTATTTACTTGGTACGAAAGTCGGACTACGAAATTTTGCACCGTTACAGTAAGAATCTCGTATTAGAATTATGGGAAGTGTTTTCCGGCCCCCAAAATTTCCGCGAAGAATTGGCAGATTTTTTCACCTTGTTAAAATTATTAAATTATAAGTTTGTGGTGCAACATCCGTGGTTGTATCATTTAATTGAAACTGCTCCAAAATAATTTAAAATTAAAAAATAAAAAAACATTATGGCAACAATATTTATTATTCTTATTATCGTCGCAATCGTAGTTTTGTGGGTTATTGCCAGTTTTAATGGTTTGGTAACGTTAAAAAACCGAGCCAAAGAAGCGTGGGCCGATATTGATGTACAATTGAAAAGAAGATATGACTTAATTCCTAATTTAGTCCAAACGGTTAAAGGGTACGCCACACATGAAAGAGAGCTGTTTGAAAAAGTGACCCAAGCCAGGGCAAATGCGATGAATGCTCAAGGTGCAGTAGCAAAAGGAGAAGCGGAAAATATGTTGTCGGAAACATTAAAAAGCTTATTTGCGGTTTCAGAAAATTACCCGGACTTAAAAGCTTCTGCAAATTTTTTAGCACTACAAAATGAATTAACTGATACCGAGGACAAAGTTCAAGCATCTCGCAGATTTTATAATACTAATGTCAGGGACTTAAATACTAAAATTGAAAGTTTCCCGGATAATATTTTGGCCGGCGCATTTGGTTTTAAACAAATGGAATTGTTCGAAATTACCAATGAAGCAGAAAAACAACCAGTGGCAGTAAAATTTTAAAAGCAGTTTATAGGAATGGCTTCAATTTATAAAAATGCAGATTCTAATACTAAAAAGACGTGGTTACTTATCACGTTCTTTTTGGTTTTTGTTATTGCGGTTGGTTGGTTGTTTAGCCAGGCATTACAAAGTAGCGCCATTTTATATGTGGCGGTGTTTTTGAGCATTGCCATGAGTTTTGGCAGTTACTGGTGGTCAGATAAATTAGTGCTATCAATGGTCGGGGCTCGGCCAATTGTCAAAAGTGATAATCCGGAACTTTATAGAATTGTAGAAAATTTATCCATTACCGCCGGCCTGCCAATGCCAAAAGTGTATGTTACTGCCGAATCACAGCTTAATGCTTTTGCCACCGGGCGGGATAAAAATCATGCCGTAGTATGTGTAACGCAGGGGCTTTTGAATCGTTTAGATAAAAATGAACTGGAAGGCGTGCTAGCTCACGAATTGAGTCACATTGGAAATAAAGACATGTTGCTCTCCACCGTAGTAGTGGTATTAGCCGGAGTGGTGGCATTATTGGCAGATTTCTTTTTGCGAATTAGTTTTTTTGGTGGCAGAAGAAATGGCTCAGATGATAGTAAAGCGGGCGCAATATTAATGGTGTTGGGGCTTTTGGCTGCCATCTTAGCTCCTATTGCGGCAATGTTAATTAAATTGGCCATTTCTCGCAAACGAGAATTTTTGGCTGATGCAACTGGGGCTCTTTTGACTCGCTATCCGGAAGGACTGGCCAGTGCTTTGGAAAAAATTTCAGCTGATGTGACACCAATGAAAAGTGCCAACACGGCCACAGCGCATTTATATATTGATTCTCCGTTTAATGAAAAACAGGATAAGAATTGGTTTATCAATTTATTTCAAACCCATCCGCCAATTGCGGAGCGCATCCGTGCATTAAAAGATATGCAGGTTTAATTTCAATGACAATACTGCAAGCCATTATTTTAGGAATTATTGAAGGGGTAACGGAATTTTTGCCCATTTCTTCTACGGGTCATTTAATTTTGGCCGGCAAGTTAATTGGTATTGCCGATTCTAATTTTTTAAAAAGTTTTGAAATTGCCATCCAATTTGGGGCGATACTTTCGGTAGTCGTTTTGTATTTTAAAAAAATATTTTCAAGCAGAGATGTCTGGAAAAAGGTGTTTACCGCTTTTTTACCAACCGCCATTATCGGATTTTTATTATACAAAGTGTTAAAAACGTATTTACTTTCAAATGCGATACTGGTGGTTTGGGCACTATTTTTAGGTGGAGTTTTGTTGATTGTGTTTGAATTGTGGCATAAAAAGAGAGCTGTTGCGGGAGATGAAATCATAAGTTATAAAAAATCTTTTTTGGTGGGGGTGTTTCAGGCATTGGCAATTATTCCGGGGGTTTCACGCTCTGGCGCCACTATTATTGGGGGATTGTTAATGGGAATTAACCGCCAAACGATTGTTGAATTTTCTTTTTTGTTGGCGGTGCCAACCATGGCTATGGCCACCGGATATGATTTATTTAAGAGTGCGGGCAGTTTTACTTTTAGCGAATTTCATATCTTGGCAATTGGGTTTGTGGTTTCATTTATGGTTGCCTGGCTTTCTATTAAATGGCTTTTGCATTTTATTAAAAATCACACCTTTATCTGGTTTGGGGTTTACCGGATTATTGCAGCCATTCTATTTTACTTTTTGGTAATTAAATTCTAATATTGGAGAAGTCTACTGGAGGAGTCGCATAGTGGCTATTGCAACAGCTTGGAAAGCTGTGCCTCGAAAGGGGTTCGTGGGTTCGAGTCCCACCTCCTCCGCCAAAATTCAGAATCAGAAGAAACGGACAAAGCGGGGTCGCGCCGAAGGCGCGACACTATTTGGGCTCTAAAAACTGATTTCGATTTCTGGCGGTGTCTATTGTACAAAATTCGAACTTATTTTGAAAGCAATCCCGACTAATCGCACGCGCGGAGCGCGTGGTGGCTCTGACCAAAATCGTACGCTCGACGAACGCCCCGCCACCGCCTCGCGGACTCGGCGGAAACCCCGAAAGAAAAAACACTCCTTGCATTTCTGATTTGGCGGGGGTGAAATTTCTTTTGAAAAAGGAAAGGGTGTTTTTCTTTCGGGGTTCTGCCCTCCAAGTATTCGGGCAG
>CALRCB010000008.1 GCA_943354455.1 Candidatus Staskawiczbacteria bacterium
TTTGCATACTAAAAACCCTTACCGTTAGTTTTTGTAATAATTCTTCAAATAATTGCTCAATAGTTTTAATCTCACTTTCTTCCATTATATTTTGGGGGATTTTTTAACAATAAAATACTGTTGAACAATAGAAAACACCCCACTGATAATTAAATACAGCCCCAACGCAGAGGGCAAATTAAAAAGAATAATAACCGTAATAATAGGGAAAAAATACAGCATTTGCTTTTGCATCATTGATGCCATACTGCCCTTATCATCCTTATTGGGTTTTGGCATCAACATCTTGGTTTGCAAAAACTGGGCAATTCCCGCCAAAACAGCAAATAGAATATTGGGCTTAGATAAATCTACCAGACTCAAAAACATTGGATTAATCTGGTTGGGGATTACCACAAAATTATATAAATGAGTAAGTGCTTCCGGCTTTAACCCATTCCAAAACACATTATATAGGGCAATTAATATAGGCAACTGTATAAGGGCCAGCAATAAACCCGAAAAAGGATTAATTTTTTCGGTCTTGTATAGCTCAAAAGTTTCTTTGGCTAATTTCTCTTTATCTTGTTTATGCTTTACCTGAAGCTCTTGAAGTTTGGGTTGCAGGGATTGAATGGCTTTTTGAGATTGAAAAGCCTTCACCGAAATCGGATATAGAACAAACCGGATAATAATAGTTAAAATAATAATTGCCAAGCCAAAATCATGGCCAGGCAAATAATTATAAATTAACACCAACGCATTAAAGAGGGGGAAGTACAAAAAAAGGTCAAACAACGTTACGATAAATTGAAACATTTAGATAAGTTTTAATTTTTTAAAAGAATCTGCAACCGTTTTTTCTATTTCTGAAAATTCCTTTTTTTCTATCCCAGGCAGAGTAATTACAATCACGTCGGTAGGCCTTTTTAATTCTTTCAATTTAGCAGAGACCGCGTCGCGCACCCTTCGCTTCACCTTATTCCTTACATTCGCCTTCATTGATACCTTCTTACTAACTACGAACCCAAACCGGCTTTGGGTTATGCCTCCTTCAGTGGCGGAAGAGCTTTTTAGCATTTTAAAGATTAAAAAGCCATTTTTTATGCTTTCTCCTTTCTTGAAAACCAAATCAAAATCTTTTTTCTTAGATAATCTGTATTCTTTTGGAAGCATAAATATTAATTAGACCGACAACTTCTTTCGGCCCTTTGCTCTTCGGCGAGCAATGACCTGCTTGCCTTTTTTAGTCTCCATTCTAACCAAAAAACCGTGAGTGGTTTTTCTTTTTCTTTTTTTCGGGTTATAGGTAAAACTCATGTTTGTATAATTTTTTTAATTAATATATTATGGTTAGTATAATACAGCTAGTATAATACAAAACAACCTCTTAGTCAAACCATTTTTGTATTGTGCGTCTAAGATAAACATATACCACAAGTTATTCACAGTATATCCACACCTGGCCTTATTTTCTACTCATTTGACTTGATTGAGTAAGATTTGATATTTATTAGGTATAAAATAAAAAAATCACATGGACAATAATGAACTTTGGCAATCGGTTTTAGTCCAAATGCAACTTGCCATTTCTAAGGCCAACTTTGCAACTTGGTTTCAAAATACTGAAATTATCTCAAAGGAAGATGAAAAAATAATTATTTCAGTCCCCAATGCCTTCTCTAAGGAGTGGTTAAATAATAAATATTATAAATTAATTTTAAAAACCATCCATGATCAAGACAGCTCCATAAAAGAGCTGGTATTTACCATAAACCCCCGATCTTCTAAAAAAAATATCGACAGGGAGACAAAGGAAATTTCAGAAATTGAAAGAATAGAATTGGGGCAGTTAAAATTTGAAGAATTTAAGGTTAATAAAGAAACCAACCTTAATCCTCGCTATACCTTTGAAAATTTTGTCGTAGGATCATTTAATGAACTAGCCTATGCGGCAGCTTTAGCGGTATCAGACAATGTTGGTAACAGCTACAATCCTCTTTTTATTTACGGAGGGGTTGGCTTAGGGAAAACCCACCTAATACAATCCATTGGCAATAAAGTAAATGATAGTCCCAAGAAAAAGAAGGTAAGATATATTCCAGCTGAAAAATTTGTTTCTAGTATTGTGCAAGGTATTAGAAATCACAACATTGATGTGTTTAAAGCCAGTTTATCTTCAATTGATGTCTTGATTATAGACGATATACAATTTTTAGCCGGAAAAGATAAAACCCAAGAAGAATTTTTCCACACTTTTAATTCGCTATATGAAAAAAATAAACAGATTATTCTTTCGTCAGACAAACCGCCAAATGCTATACCAGAGCTAGAAGAAAGGCTACGGTCCCGTTTTGAAGGTGGAATGATTATTGATATTAGTTTACCTGATTACGAAACCCGTTTGGCTATTTTAAAAACAAAACTTCAAGAAAAAAGCCTTAATTTGCCGGAAGATGTTTTAGAATATATCGCCTCTAATGTTAAAAAAAATATTAGGGAATTAGAGGGAGCATTAAACACTTTGTTAATTTACTATAAAACCAATAGCAACATTCCGAATCTTGAAACCACTAAAAAATTACTCAAAAACTTTGTATTTTCCCCATTTAGTGTGGTAAATTATAAAAAAATCATTGAAACGGTGGCTAAATTTTATAACTTAGAAGAAAAAAGCATTTTTAATGTAACAAGGCGCAAAGAAATTGTAAGACCACGGCAAGTGGCAATGTTTTTATTGAGAGAAGAATTAAAATATTCTTTCCCGGCCATTGCCAGAAAATTTGGTGGAAAAGATCACACAACAGTAATATATGCCTGTAAAAAAATATCAAAAGAAAGTGAGCAAAATAGTAAATTAACCGAAGAATTAAACATAATAAAACAAAGAGTATATAGTGGATAAGTAGGCAATATGATTGGGTATAAATGAATAATAAAAAAATAAAAAAAATTTATACCTTTTATACTCTGGTTATTTCCACTAATTTATCAACAAGTTATTTGCTTTAAATTTATACTTAATTTAAGATAAAATTCATTAAAAATTCACTAAAAAGGGCTTCGCCTATAACTATAATATATAATTTTAAATAAATACTACTAACTTATGAAAATAGAAGTTTTAAAGGAAAATTTAAAAACAAACCTTAATATCACAGAACGGATTGTTGGTAAAAATTTATCACTACCAATTTTAAATAATGTATTAATAGCTACAGATAATAATTTTTTAAGTTTAACTTCAACTGATCTAGAAATTTCTATAAAATTATGGATATTAGTTAAAATTCTTAAGAGTGGTAGTGTAGTGGTCCCAGCTAAATTTCTTTCGGCCTTTATTTCTTCACTGCCAAATGAAAAAATTACCATAGAGGCAAAAGATCATAATTTATATGTTGAGTGTGGAAAAGTAAAAACCCAAATTCAAGGATTTAATCCAGAAGAATTCCCTATTATACCAGAATTTAAAGATTCGGAATTTATAGAAGTTGATAGTAAAAAACTTCACAATGGCCTTTCTCAAATTATTGATATTGCCTCTTTATCGCAGTCACGGCCGGAAATTTCAGGGGTATATTTTTCTTTTTCTAAAAATAGTATTAAGGTGGTGGCAACCGATAGTTTTAGATTGGGGGAGAAAAATATTAATCTAGAAGAATCGCTAAAAAAAGATTATTCCTTTATTTTGCCACAAAAATCAGCCAGGGAAATTATGAATATTTTAGAAAACAAAGAGGGGTTGGTTAAAATTTGTTTTTCATCTAATCAGGTGTTATTTGAGGTTCCCATGAAAGAAGTAAATCATCCACAGGTTCAAATTACTTCGCGTTTAATTGAGGGCGAATATCCTAATTATCAAGATATTATTCCGACGAAATTTAAAACGAATGCAGTATTAAAAAGAGATGAATTTTTAAATCAAGTGAAAACCGCTTCATTATTTTCCGGAAAAGTTAATGAGGTAAAACTTTTATTTAATCAAGAAAGACAAGAAATAGAAATTTTCTCGGCCAGTCAAGATTTGGGAGAAAATAAGTCAGTTTTGCCGGCAAAAATTGAAGGAGAATCAATAAGCGCTTCGTTTAACTATAAATACTTAATCGATGGGATTTTAAACATAAAAAGCTCGGAAATAATGTTTGATATCAGTAAAGAAGAGGGCCCGTGCATTTTAAAACCAGTGGGAGATTTTAGTTATCTTTATGTGGTGATGCCGATAAAGTCAATGTAATAAAAAAATGCCATTTGGCATTTTTTTGTTAGGGCAATAATGGTGGTGGGGGTGAAATAGTGCCAAGATAGTTTTGCACCGCTATTTCCCAGAAAGGATATTGAGGGTCGGTGTTGGGGTTTGGGTAAGAAGTATTTTGAGGGTTATTTTTATCAATATAATATAAAATACTGTGAAGGTTGTTTTCGGGTGGTAGTTGGCCCAGTAAAATGGGGTTTGAATTTTGGATTGGGTCTGGCGCGATGAAATTTTCTTTTGGATGGGTTTCTAATAATTTTTGCATTACCTTTCGCCAAATTGGGGCGGCTAATCCAATACCTTGACTGGTGGTTGAAGAATTGTCGTTGTTGCCCACCCACACGCCTACTGAAGCAAATGGAGTATATCCCATCGTCCATCCGTCATTTAAATATTGAGTAGTCCCCGTTTTAGCGGCCACTTGATAACTACTAAAGTATAAAGCATTATTAACGCCGAATATTGGAGCCCTGGCATTATTATCTGACAATATATCGCTTATTTGCCTGACCACCTGGGTATCTAATACTTTAGTTGGTTGTTTTTTATTTTCTTCAATAATATTTCCCTCGCTGTCTTCTATTTTTAAAATACTTACGGGTGAAATTTTCTCTCCTTCTGTGGCGAATACTCCATAAGCCGAGGTCATTTCTAATAAATTGACTTCACCTCCTCCTAGCACCAAAGAGAGTCCATAGCTCTTAGGATCATTTAAGCTGTTAATACCCATATTTTGCGCAGTTTGAATACTTTCGTCTATCTCAGCCAAATACAGAGCCTGTACGGCGGGTATGTTTAATGATTGGCTGAGCGCAGATCTTATAGAAACTGGACCCCGATGCTTACCATCATAATTAGTTGGATTATAACAGTCAGATCCATTAAAAGACTTTGTTTCGTTTCCACTGGGGTCGCAACTAGTATTAAATTCTGTTTTAACATCCCATAATATAGTATTTGAGGTATATCCTTTTTTAAAAGCTGTGGCATACACAAATGGCTTAAAAGCAGATCCTGGTTGGCGCTGGCCAATAGTTGCCACATCATATTGAGGGTCAAATAAACATTTGCCACTACCATTTTGGTCGCACCCTGCAGGGTAAGATTTCGCAAAGTAATCTTTTGAACCAATAAGGGTTAAGATTTCTCCGGTTTTCGGGTCAATAACCACCAAGGCCGCATTATTGGCCTTAGATTCCATATTTGGCGCATCGGCATCCTTTATTACTTTTTGGGCATATTCTTGTAATTCCCAATCTATCGTTGTATATACCTTTAATCCTTTTTGTTTTAAATATTCATCCCCATATTTATTTTCCAAATACTGTTGGACATACATAACAAAATGAGGCGCTTTTATTTGTGTATCAATGGTAGAGAAATTCAATATGTCAGCTTTAGCTTCTTTTAACTGTTCATCATTAATATATCCCAGTTGTTTTTGGCGATCTAAAATGTAATTCTTTTTTTTCAACAATAAATCTTTGTGAGATCCGTAAGGAGAGTAGTAACTTGGTGCGGGAATAAGGGCGGTAAGCAATGCAGATTCTGCTATGGATAAATCAGAAGCTGGTTTATTAAAGTAGGTTTGGGACGCAGCCTCTGCGCCATAAGCATTTTTTCCAAAAGGTATTTGATTTAAATACCATTCAAAAATCTGATCTTTTGAATATCTTCGTTCTAATTCTACACTAAGAACCATTTCTTTAATTTTACGCGAAAGTGTTTTTTGGTTGGTGAGGTAGACCGATCGTATTAGTTGCTGGGTAATAGTCGATGTCCCCTTAAGGGCGTTTTTAGGATTAGTTATATTAGTTACCACTGATCGTATAATTGACCTTACATCAACTCCATTATGACTGTAAAACCGGGAATCTTCAGAGGTTAAAATAGCATGCTTTAAATTATCTGAAATTTTATCAAAGGTTACAATTTCCCGTTTTTCTTCTCCGTAAATATTATACAAAAGCACTTTTCCGGTCCGATCATAAATTTTGGTTGATTGGATGAAAGGGGTTTCGGTAAATTTTTCTGGCCGAGGTAGATCCCAGGTGTAATATAAAAACAGCAATAATATTGTTATGCAAAAAGCTAAAAAGGCAAATAATATATATTTGCCGATTAAGATTGCCATTTTCAATTTTTTATTTTGCATTTATTCTTCTTCGTCTGGCGCTAATTCATCTTCTTCTTGATCGTCGTCGTCTGATTCTTCATCGTCTAGCTTTTCTTTGTCTTTGTCTTCATCTTCTTCTTCATCATCTTCATCTAGAGTGTCATCATTATCGTCAGCTTGATTTAAGGTGTGCAGTATATCTTCTTCCATATTTTATTTTTTAATTAATTTTATTTCTTACTTTTACTATTATATTTTTTTACACAACATTGTCAAGCCGTCATCTATCCACAGGGTGTAAAAAGGCGCAAAGCGCTATTCCTAGGGCGTCAAAAGCATCATCTTTTTTACGGTTTTTTTCTTTTAAATTAAAGCTAGTCAAATCGAGTAATTGTTTTATCATCTCTTGAACCTGTTTTTTTTCGGCCCTACCATAACCTACTATGGCCATTTTCATTTGCAGGGGAGTAAACTCATAAACCGGAACACCATTTTTCTCCGCCGCCAGTAAAATAACTCCTTTGGCTTGGCTCACCGGCATCACCGTTTTTACATTTTTAAAGAAAAAGATATTTTCAATCGAAATAATATCGGGCTTATGCTTTTTGATGAGGGCTTGCATTTGCTCATACACTATTTCTAACCGCTCTCCCGTTGTTGAGGCGGTGGTGGTGATAATGCACCCAAAATCCACTACGGTTGGCTTTTCATTTCGGTCTTGTTTTTGGCTTTTAGGTTTAGTAGTCAAAAGAACGCCATAGCCCACAATTGCGGTTCCTGGGTCGATGCCAAGTATTATCATAATTTTGCATTCGAATAAATATCTTGCACGGCATCATTTTCGTCTAGTGCTTCAAAAAGTTTTTGCGCTTTTTGGGTGGCTTTTTCGTCCAGGGTGATTTCTTCTTTGGCAAACCATCCCAATGAATAACTTTCAATTTTTAATCCTTTTTCTTCAAGGTTTTTTTTAACGCTTTCCAAGAGTTCCGGCTGGGTGAACACCTCTAGTACATTTTTATTCAAAACAATATCGTCCGCCCCCGCTTCAATAGCCAATAGTTCTAATTCTTCTTTCGGTTTACCCTCAATATTCACTATAACTAGTCCTTTTCTATCAAACATCCATCGCACCGATCCTTCGCCCGCCATTTTGCCTTCATATTGGCCTAAGATACCTTTTATTTCTCCCAAAGTCCGGTTTTTATTATCAGTGATTCCTTCAATAATCACCGCAATGCCTCCTTGGCCAAGACCCTCAAAAGCAACTTCTTCCAGTGCTTCGCCAGCCAACTCTCCAGTACCTTTTTTAATAGCCCGTTCAATATTTTCTTTAGGCATATTAAATTCTTTGGCTTTTTCAATAACCGCTTTTAGTTGGGGGTTTTTAGTCGGGTCTCCGCCTTTTTCTTTGGCGGCGATGGTAATAACTCTTCCCATTTTAGAAAAGATTTTTCCCTTTTTGGCGTCGTTGGCATTTTTGGTGGCGGCGACGGTTTTAAAGTGACTATGTCCTGACATATTAGTTTAAAATATCTTTTTTAACTAGTTTTAATTTTAAGATTAAGACTATTGCGCCTAAAATAATGGCTGAAATTAAAACCACTAAAAATAATAACCACGGGTTTGATGAGGAATTTTGGGAATTTAAATTTGGTGATTGGCTAATGGCTGATAGGTATTTATTATCAGTTTTTTGGTTGTTTGGCAATGCGGTAGTTGATTTTTTAGTGGCCTTTGCAATTTTTATAATACCGGTAATGGTATTTTTTGTGCCAGGAGTTTGGGTAGTACTCCACTGCCATTCGCCTGCCGTTTTATTATACGATTGATTGGAGGGAGCTTTGGTAAAAGAAATTGAATCGGTAATTTTCCCATCAGGCCATAACAAGTTTAATCCATCTTCGTCGTTGTTGAGAATAATATTTGTCTGTGGTCTTTTTAAAACTAAATACCCATTACTGGCGATAATGGTATTTTGCAAAAAAACATAAGTTTTAGAAGTTCCTTGAATATCTTGCAGTTTCCAGCCAGAAATATCAATATTGGTTGCGCCGGCATTATAAATCTCAACATATTCATTCTCTTCATCAGATCCTTCCGGGGCTGGCAAAACTTCATTGATAATAATTCCAGTGGAATATACTATTTGGGGTAATAGTACTGGTGCTGGCTCTGGTTTGGCTTGAACTATGGGCGCCGGAGTTTCGGGTTTTGAATTGGGCGCGGGTGCCACTTGCCCATTTTGAACATAGGCCAATCCCTGGTCTTTGATTTTTTGCAGGGTTTTTTCTCCAATACCATTTACTCTTAGTAAATCATCAACAGATGTAAATGGTCGGGCATCAATAATTCTTTGGGCGATGGCTGGCCCCACAGAAGTTATTTGATCCAATTCGCTCAAAGATGCGCTATTTATATCAATAGTACCCACGGCCAAAACCGAAAAACCGCCAACCATCAGGCATAATAATAACGTTGAAAAAAGAGAAACTCTTTTCATTACATCATTATATAATATTCGCGTGTAAATCACCAAAGTTTTTTAGTGGTTTTTATTCTGCTTGATATAATATTATTAATTTTTAGAAAATAGAAACATATGAAAAAGTCTTTTTCTCGGTTGCATATTTTAGGAGGAGTGCTTTTAATTTCAGGTTTAGTATTTACATTGCAATTAAGTAATTTGCCACAGAATTTATCGGCTGCTCTAAGTAATCCAAGTGTAAAACCACTACAAGTCACTCCTATGCCAACAGCAACTACTTCCTCTTCGGAAACTACAACCCCAGGATTAAAAAAATTCATAAACCAAGTTCTTACGAGTACGAAAGATTTCAGTGCATGTAGGTGCACTAGCTCAGAGTCATTAACGAGATGGCCGGTGCCTGCCGTATATACTGATATATTTGGATCTACTAATACTAACTGTGCCGGATTGAATGGAACGAAATGGACAGGATATGCAAAAGATAAGGATGGTTATCGAACCGTGAAAACTAAGGGGACACTGAGTGGATGCGTAGGAGTTAGTGTATCAATAGATTTATAAAAAACAACTCGAAAAATATGAGTCAAAAAAACCGCCCCGATTATATATCGGGGCGGTTTTTTGTTATTTTAAAATGTTTTTAATTTTTTCTAATACTTCCTCGGAAGTGAAATTAATTTTTATAAAATAATCAACGGCCCCTAATTTCAATGCTTTTTCTATGTCGTTTTTTTGGGAAAGATTAGAAAGCATTACGACGGGCATTCTTGAAAGCGAGGCGTCATTTTTAATTTTTTCTAAAACTTCAAATCCGTCAATTCCCGGAAGCACAATATCCAATAACACCAAGTCGGGCCTTTGTTCTTGGGCGGCTTTTAATCCACTAATGCCATCAGTTGATTGAATAATTTCATACCCCCCTATGGTAAGCCTTTTAGTTATTAGTTCCCGCAACATGTCTTCATCTTCTATGAGTAATATTTTTTTAGGCATAGTGGTATCAGGGAGTAGGGTCGCTTCGCTCATTCAAAACCCACGGTTTTGAATGATTTCCTTCGCGGGGAAACTGAATGTTCCCCCGACCCCCTTCCAGATTTAATAATATTGGACTCATTGTACCCTATTTAAATTAAAAATGATATAATTAAAAAAATAAATAATCAATTATGAAAATTGAACAAAAACTTTGGACAAAAGAAACAGGTTGGCATGATTTATCCGGTGAAAGATTATCGCAAAAACCACAATTAGTTTTAGTGTTTGGTGCGCGGAATTTAATGGAAGACCAACAATATTTTGACCAAATTAAATCTTTTTATCCAGAAAGCCATATTATTGAATGCTCCACGGCTGGAGAAATTTTAGATATTCAAGTGAGAGATAACTCAATTTCTCTTACGGCAATATTTTTTGAAAAAACTGAAGTTAAATTTACGCAAACAGACATTACTAATGTTAGAGATAGCTTGGAAGCAGGAAAAAGATTAGCCAGAGAATTACCGCAAGAAGGATTAGTTCATGCAGTGGTATTCTCTGACGGTTTGCAAGTAAATGGCACGGATTTGGTTTTGGGCTTAAATGATAATTTGCCGCCGTTGGTATCGGTGACCGGTGGATTGGTTGGAGATGGCCCTGATTTTAAAAAAACCGTAGTTGGACTTGATTCTGTTGCAGTGAGTTCAAAAATAGTTCTTATGGGATTTTATGGAAAAAATATTAAAATCGGCTATGGGTCGTTTGGTGGGTGGGATACCTTTGGTATTGAGCGATTAATTACCAAATCAAAAGGAAATGTATTATATGAATTAGATGGCAAGCCGGCACTTCAGCTTTACAAAGATTATCTTGGCGATAAAGCAAAAGATCTGCCAAGCGCCGGACTACTTTTCCCACTAAGACTTCGTATAAATGAAGATAAAAATACCGAAGTGGTAAGAACCATTTTGGGGGTCAGCGAACAAGATCAAAGCATAACCTTTGCCGGAGATATGCCCGAAGGAGCCCAGGTAGCACTAATGAAAGCTAATTTTGAACGCATTATTGATGGTGCTTCGGTGGCTGGGAATATGAGCGTTGAGTTGCTAGGATCGGTGAAGCCGGAATTTGCCTTGCTGGTAAGTTGTATTGGTAGAAAATTAGTACTTAAAGAGCGGGTTGAAGAAGAAGTGGAAGCGGTTTCTGGTGTTTTAGGTAAAAAAGTCACTATGGCTGGGTTTTATTCTTATGGAGAACTATGTCCCAACACTCCAACAGAAAAACAATGCCGACTACATAATCAAACCATGACCATTACCACATTTCGTGAAGAATAAATTATGCATAGAATACTGCAACGTCAAATTAAAAAATATTTAGGCGACATAAATCCCATTCCACCGGAATGGATACCGTTTTTGGATGCTATTTCTAATACCTATTTTGATTTTGATGAAGACTATGAATTATTAGGCCGGTCTTTGGAATTAAGTTCAAAAGAGTTTTCTGATAATAATAAACTTTTACTGAAAGCAAAATATGGTGTGGAAAAAACGGTTCAAGAGCGTACCGTTGAGTTGGAAAATATTAAAAAAGTATTGGAAAATAAAAATAAATCCTTGGAAGATGCCCTTAATGCCAATAATGATTTTATCAGGATTGCCAATCACCAACTGAACACCCCTCTTTCAATTATGAAAAATGCTTATGCGATGGTTTC
The DNA here is from genome assembly GCA_943354455.1 of Candidatus Staskawiczbacteria bacterium. Taxonomy (GTDB): domain Bacteria; phylum Patescibacteriota; class Minisyncoccia; order Minisyncoccales; family Staskawiczbacteraceae; genus VGLO01. The sequence continues at coordinate 11,531 of CALRCB010000008.1, forward strand.
TGACGGGTCATTGACTCCAAAGCAGGGTTTGGAGTATTGGGGTGGCGGGCTTAAAAAAATGATTTTGGTGGTGGAAGATTTTTGGAATGTGCTTGAAATAAATAGCACGATAAAATATGATATTAAAAAAAATAATATTGAATCGGTAATAAAAGAGGCGGTCAAAGAAAATAAAGATGTGATTGTTGTCAATAAAAAAAGCATAAAAGTTGTTATTAAAAAACCGGATTTTATTATTCCTCCAGTTTTGTGCGACATAAAAAAAATAAATAACGCGGTATCTAATTTATTGGATAACGCGGTTTTTTACACGAAAAAAGGAACCGTCACTATTTTTTATGAATTGATTGGCAGTAAATTTGTTAAGGTAAATATTAAAGATACTGGTGTGGGTTTTTCAAAAGCTGATAAAGAAAAAATCAGCCAAAAATTTTACCGGTCAAAAAATGCTTTACTTTCTCACCCAGATGGCTCGGGTTTGGGGTTATATATTGTGAAAAATATTATTGAAAATAACGGCGGCAAACTATTTTATGAAAGCGATGGCGAAGGAAAAGGGGCAACCTTCGGTTTTACCCTGCCGGTTTTTAAATAAAGGTGTTGGTTTTGGTGTATTTGATTCCCAAATGTTCGTACGCCAATTTTGAGGCCACTCGACCTCGTGGAGTTCTTTCAATAAATCCCATTTGCATCAAATAAGGTTCGTATAAATCCAAAATTGTATCTTCTTCTTCAAGGGCCGCGGCTGCTAACGATTGCAAGCCAACCGGCCCACCATCAAACTTTTCAATTAACGCCAATAAAATTTTAATGTCTCCCGGTTCAAGTCCTTGGTGGTCAACTTCTAGTGAGTCTAAGGCTAGTTTTGCAATTTCTGAGGTGACAATACCATGATTTTTTACTTGGGCAAAATCGCGTACTCGTTTTAATAGGCGATTGGCGACGCGGGGAGTAAAGCGTGAGCGTTTGGCAATAATTTTTATGGCTTCCGGCTCAATTTGTATTTGCAAAAGTCTTGCAGACCGCTCGACGATTTTTTCAATGTCTTCGGGTTTGTAAAAGTTAAGCTGAAAAGTGCCACCAAAACGGTTTCGCAGAGGAGTTGATAATAGTCCCGGCCGGGTGGTGGCGCCAATTAAGGTAAAACGAGGCAATTTTAATTCCATAGTGCGAGCCATGGGCCCTTTGCCCAAAATTAAATTTAATTTATAGTCTTCCATGGCCGGGTAAATGTATTCTTCAATGGATTTATGCATCCGATGGATTTCGTCTAAAAAAAGAACGTCACCTTCTTGCAGGTTAGTTAAAATGGCCGCCAAATCTCCCGCCCGTTCAATGGCCGGCCCGGAAGTGATTCTGATTTTTTTGCCCATTTCTAACGCAACCAGTTGCGCCAAGGTGGTTTTACCTAGTCCCGAATTACCATAGAGTAGTAAATGGTCAGGTGACTGGCCACGCTGTTTTGCCGCATCAATAATTACCTTGATATTTTCCTTGATTTTTTCTTGGCCCACATAATCAGCCCAATTTTTGGGCCTTAAGGAAGAATCAAGGATTTCATCTTCAGGCGGTAAATTACTTGACATAGATTTATGGTTATGCTATGATAAGATTATTGACTAAAAACAGCTCTGGAGTTGGAGGTTTAATATGGGCCTGTCTTAGAATGGATAGCTTTGCTCCGGCTCAGCTATTCCCTAAACAAGCCTTTACTTGTATCCCAGATACAATGACGCCTCCAACTCCAGAGCTGTTTTTTATTTACTCCTCTTCGCCAACCACTTTTTTGACTTCGTCTAGCGTTGTCTCGCCCAGTACTACTTCAATAAGCCCTGATTGGTAAATGGTCACCATTCCGTTTTTAACCAGCAATTCTTTAATTGCTGAAACGGGGGGGTTGGTTAAAATAAACTTTTCCATTTGGTCATCAATCAAAAAGATTTCAAAAATTCCTTTTCTTCCTTTATAGCCGGTAAAATTACATGCCTCGCATCCTTTTTCTGAAACTTGTGGTATTTTTACAGAATCTAATTCCGGCAACTCAATTTCTTTTGGCAAATTATGTAAACTTTTTTTAATTTCCACTAAATCTTCTGCTGAAGGTTTAGCTTTTACAGAACATTTTTGGCACACCTTTCTGACTAATCTTTCGCTAACCACCATTTTAATGGCCGGGGCAATTGATGACGGGTTTACCCCCAAATCTACCAATCTTGGAATGGTGCCAGCGGCGTCATTAGTGTGCAAGGTTGAAAATACCAAGTGTCCGGTAAGTGATGCTTGCAGGGCAATTTTGGCGGTTTCTAAGTCTCGAATTTCTCCCACCAAAATAACATCAGGGTCTTGGCGGACAATAGACTTTAATCCTTCGGAAAAAGTATATTCTTTTTCAGTTGAAACTTGAGTTTGAGAAACGCCCTTAATATGGTATTCAATCGGGTCTTCAATGGTGATGATTTTAATTTCCGGAGTTTGGACTTTCATTAAAAAGGCATATAGCATGGTAGTTTTTCCTGACCCAGTTGGACCAGTTACCACAATCATCCCATTGGGACGCTTGATTTCTTGTTCAAAAATATGATAAACATCTTTTCGTAATCCCAAGGCTTCTAGTTGCACTAAATTGCCGGGGTTTAAAATTCTCATTACGATTGATTCTCCGTATTCGGCTGGAAGGCTGGAAGTTCTTATTTCAATAGACATGTCATCAATTAAAACCGTAAACCGCCCGTCTTGCGGAGCATCGGTAATATTTAGTTTTATTTTTGATAACAGCTTTAAGCGAGATAAAAGGTTGTGATAAATATCCTGATGTAAAGAAGAAATATCGTGTAAAATTCCATCAAGTCTTAACCTTAACCGGATATTAGTTTCTTGGGGTTCAATATGAATATCGGACGCGCCAAGATGTATGGCGCCAAATAAAATAATATCTAGCAGATTAGTGGTATTTTCGCTGAGATGTTTTTCAATTTTTTCCCCAAAATCAGCAGTATTATTTACCAGAGTAATGTCGTCAATAATTTCTTTGGGAATTTGAACACTGCCCAATATTTTTTTAACATATTCCATATTTATTAAAAGTTAACCCATGACTACTTCTTTTTTAATTTCTGGCTTGTATAAATTTGATAGGATTTGTTGACGGTCGGCTCCTTGTTTCATCAACATTGCGCAAAGTTCAAATACTTCTGGCGCAGTGTTTTGGTTTTGGAAATTTTGATAATGCATGGTAAGTCCAGTCAAAATGCAATGAGCCACGTTTTTACTTACTAATGCGCCGTCTGTATTTTTTATTATATCTAGGGTTTCTTCAGATATGGATATTATTTCACTGCTAATATTTATAACCGGCGCACTCAATAAATACCCGAAAGAATCCAATTTATTTTCCAATTCCTTCCTGAAATCTGCTATACCAAGAGTGATAATTAAATCCGGCTTGGAATCGGTAAAGTAAAAAGAAATATTGTCTTTTTTAACCTGGCCTTTTTCAATTGTTAAATGAATTTTCAGGTCGTTTTCGTTTTTTTCGTAGTATACTTGGGATATATCGGCCACAGTATTGGGAATTGAAATAACAAAGTTTTTTGGTTGAGTGATAAAATCAAGCGAAGGGATTAAAAACTGCAAATTTTCCGGAAATTGGTCGGTAATTAAGTTTACATTTTTGCCAAGTTCCCGTAAAGTATAAAAAAGAGCCAATCCGGCGGTTAAGCTTTCTGGCTCATTTGATTGGGGAGGAATAATGCAAATATTTTTTGCTTCACTAATAAGTTTTTTTAATTCTTCTGTCATAGTTTCAAACTAATTCATTTAATAAAATAAATCAAGTGGACAAATACACTACAAAAAGTTTTACCGAGACCCAAAGCCTTGGGGAAGATTTGGCCAAAGAAATTTTGGCAATGGCTCCGCAAAAAAATGCGATGGTTTTAGCATTGCGGGGTGATTTGGGAGCCGGCAAGACTACTTTTTTGCAGGGGTTTGCCAAGGGCTTGGGAATTGATGAAGTGGTGAATTCTCCAACCTTTGTAATTATGAAAAAGTTTGAATTAAAAAGCAAAGTATTTAATTATTTTTATCATTTTGACTTGTACCGGCTAAATGATGCCAAAGAAATTTTAGATTTAGGGTTTAATCAGATAATTTCAGATCCAAAAAATATTATTGCCGTTGAATGGCCAGAAAAATTAGGAGACTTATTGCCAAAAGATAGTATAATGATTTCACTAGCACACATAGAAGAAAATAAAAGAACGATTATTATTTAATGGAAAATGAAAAACGACTCATAGTCATAGATTCAAGCTCTCTATTATATAGGGCTTTTCACGCCCTGCCTCCGCTAACGAATGCCAAGGGACAACCAACCGGAGCGGTGTACGGGTTTTTGTTGATTTTTTTTAAAGCGATAAAAGATTTGCAGGCAAACTATATTGTGGCTTGTTTTGATACTAAAAAACCCACCTTCCGCCATGAAAAATTTGAAGAATACAAAGCGGGGCGGGCCCCCA
>CALRCB010000009.1 GCA_943354455.1 Candidatus Staskawiczbacteria bacterium
ATTTTCAAAAAAGTAGAAGTGGTGGGTGGCTTTATAAATTTCTTTTTGAAAGACGAAATTTTTAATGAAACAATAAAAGCAATTTTAAAAGATAAAAATTTTGGGAAGAGCAATCATTTAAATGGTTATAAAATACTGATTGAATATACTGACGCTAATATTTTAAAAGAATTTCATATTGGACACTTAATGAGCAATACCATTGGAGAATCACTATCAAGAATTTTTGAATTTAACGGAGGAAAAATAAAACGAGCTAATTATCAAAGCGATGTGGGGCTTGGAATTGCCAAAGCGGTTTTTGGAAAAATTCAACAGAGTGATTTGGCTTGGCAAGAGGCTTATGTTTTAGGAACTAAACTGTATGATGAAAATGATCAGGCAAAACAAGAAATCACACAATTAAACAAAAAGATTTTTGAAAGAACCGATAAAGAAATTAATACCATTTATGACGAAGGGAAAAAATGGAGCCTGGAACATTTTGATAAAATTTATAAAAAACTTGGAACCAAGTTTGATTATTATTTTTTTGAAAGCCAAGTGGCTGATTTTGGAAAGCAGATTGTAGAAAAAAATATTGGTAAAGTATTTGAAAAAGGTGAAAACGGGGCTATCATTTTTAAAGGTGAAAATGTGGGCTTGCATACTCGGGTTTTTATTAATTCTGAAGGATTGCCAACGTATGAAGCTAAGGAATTGGGGTTGGCGGACATTAAGCATAAAAAATATAAATATGACTGGTCGGTAATTATTACGGCAAACGAAATGAATGAATATTTTAAGGTACTTTTGAGTGCTATGAGCCAAATTTTCCCTGATTTGGCAAAAAAAACCAAACACATTGGCCATGGCATGATGCGTTTGCCAGAAGGCAAAATGTCTTCGCGCACAGGAAATGTAATAACTGCAGAATTTCTAATTGCCCAAGTGGGAGCTTTAGTTTTGCAAAAAATTGCCCAAAGAGACTTATCTGACACAGAAAAAAAAGAAATTACCGAAAAAGTGGCCATTGGCGCATTAAAATACTCTATTTTAAAACAGTCCATCGGAAGTGATATTGTATATGATGCTGAAAAATCAGTTGCGTTTGAGGGAGATTCGGGCCCTTACTTACAATATTCTTTGGCGCGGGCATTGTCAGTTTTAAGGAAAGCCGAGATAGAAAAAATAAAACCCTCATTGAAAAAAGTTCCGGCTCAAATTGATTCTTTCGTGCGCCAGATGCATTATTTCCCTGAAATCATTGAAAAAGCCGGTAAAGAATTGGAGCCTCATATTATTAGTTTATATCTTACCGAATTGTCACGAGAATTTAACAATTATTATGCTAATAATAAAATTGTTGATAAAAAAAACGAATTGTCCGGTTATAATGTAGCGCTAGTGCAAGCATTTTCGGTTATTATGAAAAATGGATTGTGGTTATTGGGAATCGGTTGGCTGGAAAAAATGTAGTCTCAAATTTAAAAATTAAAATCACAAAAACATGGTAGATAAAAAAAGTAATAGGTTGTTTGCGCTGGGAGTTGTGGCAGTATTTTTGTTGGTATTTTGTATTGCCGGGTATTTTTTAATTACCCAGTACGTGGCCGATTATAATAATCAATTACAAAATATACAAACGCCAACAAATGAAATTAAATAACAAATATTACCTGTTGCGCCATGGCGAGGCAGTAAGTAATGTAAAAAATATTGTTTCCAGCTGGCGGGAGAAATTCAAAAACCCTTTGACTGATGTGGGGGTACAAATGATTAATGATGCGGCGATAAAATTGGCAGATAAAAAAATTGATCTGATTTTTGCTTCACCGTTATTACGAACCAAACAAACCGCCAAAATTGTCGGCAAGGCGTTGAAAGTGAAGGTAAAATTTGATAAAAGATTAAGAGAGATTAGTTTTGGAATTTTTAATGGAAAAAATGCTAGCGATTGGGAGAATTATTTTACTTCTGAAGAATATGCCATCGCTAACCGGCCTCCAGGGGGAGAAAATTATGACGATGTATTAGATCGCATCTATGAATTTTTAATGGATATTGATAAAAAATACAAAGGTAAACATATTTTGATTGTCAGTCACCAGTGTCCATTGTGGATTTTGGAAAATAAAGTAAATGGATTTGCCTTGCAGGAAGGGTTGATAAGAACTCCGGAGCAAATGAGAATTAATAAAGGCGAGTTGCGAGAATTAAATTAACATTATGGCTTACAATTTTCCGGAAGAAGAAAATAAGGTTTTGCAATTTTGGAAAGATAGTAATATTTTCCAAAAATCTTTAGATCAGACAAAAGATAAAAAACCTTTTGTGTTTTACGATGGTCCGCCATTTGCCACCGGTACGCCCCACTATGGTCATTTGCTTCAAAGTGTCATTAAAGATGCCATTCCTCGCTACAAAACGATGCAAGGGTTTCATGTTGAGCGTCAGTGGGGATGGGATTGCCATGGCCTTCCAATAGAAAATATTGTTGAAAAAGAACTTGGCACCAAATCAAAAAAAGATATTGTGGCGATGGGCATCAAAAAATTTAATGACCTGTGTCGCCAGCGTATTTTTACCTTTATTAACGAATGGGAGCGCGTGATTCCGCGGTTTGGGCGCTGGGCCGATATGGCGCACCCCTACCGGACGATGGATTTTGAGTATATGCAAAGTGAATGGTGGGCATTTAAAGAATTGTATGACAAGGGGCTTATTTATGAAGATTACCGGTCTATGCATATTTGTCCGCGCTGCGAGACAACTTTGAGTCAGGGAGAAGTGGCAGAAGGATATAAGAATATTAAAGATTTGTCGGTGACGGTAAAACTTAAATTAAAAAATCCAGAAAAATTGGGATTAACTGGAGATGTGTATTTGCTGGCTTGGACGACAACACCTTGGACATTGCCAGGAAATGTTGCGTTGGCGATTGGCGAAAAAATAAATTATTCTGTTATAGAAATTGAGGGAGCTCATTATATTTTGGCCCAACAAAAAGCTAAAGAAGTGTTGGGAGATAAAAATGATACAACAGCAAAAGAATTGTTTGGTAAAGATTTGGTTGGCTTAGAATACGAACCACTGTTTGATTATTACTCTAAAGATGAAAATCTTAAAAATCGCGAAAATGGTTGGAAGGTGTATTCAGCTGATTTTGTGACAACAGAAAAGGGAACCGGTATTGCCCATGAAGCTCCGGCGTTTGGCGCGGAAGATTGGACACTTTTGAAACAAGAAAATTTGCCGTTTGTGCAACACATAAAAATGGACGGCACCTTTAAACCGGAGGTCGTAGCTTTTACTGGCCAAGATTTAAAGCCTCGCGCCAAAAACAAGCCGGAAGAAATTCGGGAAGCCGATTTGTCGGTGGTAAAATTTTTGGAACAAAAAGGTTTGGTGTTCAGTTATGAAAAATATGAACATACGTATCCTCATTGTTGGCGCTGTGACACGGCGTTGTTAAATTACGCTACCAGTTCCTGGTTTGTGGCCGTTGAAAAAATAAAACCCAAATTATTAAAATTGGCAAAAAATATTAATTGGTCGCCAGAACATTTAAAAGAAGGAAGGTTTGGGCAGTGGCTAGAAGGATCTCGCGACTGGTCTATTTCGCGTCAGCGTTTTTGGGCCAACACTATTCCGGTTTGGCGATGTGAGAAATGCAAAAAAGAGCAGGTGTTTGCCTCGGCTGCTGAATTAGAAAAAGCCAGTGGGGTTTTAGTAAATGATTTACATAAAGATATTGTTGATGAAATTGTATTTTCTTGCAGTTGTGGTGGACAAGTAAAACGTATTCCCGATGTTTTGGATACGTGGTTTGATTCGGGATCGGTGCCTTTTGCCTCATATCACTATCCTCTAGAGAATGAAAAAGAAGTTGAAAAAAGACTGCCTGCTGATTTTATTGGCGAAGCCCAGGAACAGTCAGCTAAGTGGTTTTATTATCAGCATGTTTTATCTGGGGCACTTTTTGGAAAAGAAGCTTTTAAAAACTGTATTGGAACTGGTTTTATTCTTGCTGAAGATGGAAGAAAAATGTCCAAACGTTTAGGAAATTATGAAGACGCAGAGGTTTTTATGGAAAAATATGGAGCCGATGCCATGCGTTTTTACATTTTAAGTTCGCCAGTAGTTCAAGGGGAAAATCTTTCCTTTTCAGAAAAAGGCGTGGATGAGATTATGAAAAAAAACTTGGGGCGGCTGCAAAACGTGTTGGCGTTTTATCAATTATATGAAAATGGCACGTTGCCTAACGATAAGAGTAAGCATGTGTTGGATCAATGGATTTTAATGCGCCTAGAAGAAGTGCTAAAAGCTTCAACTGACGGTTATGAAAAGTACCAATTATATGAAGCTGCAAGGCCTTTGACGCTTTTCATTGATGATCTTTCCGTTTGGTATTTGCGCCGCAGCCGTGATCGATTCAAAGAAGAAAATGAAGACAAGAAAAATGCGCTGGCAACGTTGAGACATATTTTATTTGAGTTTTCAAAAATAATGGCGCCGGCCATGCCGTTTTTTGCCGAGCAACTTTTTAGCGCGGTTCGTCAAAATACCGACCAAGAAAGTGTTCATTTGGAAATGTGGCCAAAAATACATCATTATGGGTACGAAAATTTAAAAGATGCCATGATTGATGTAAGAAATATTGTGACGCTGGCTTTGGCTGAACGGGCCCTTAAGGCAATTAAGGTAAGGCAGCCGCTTGCTTCGCTCAAAATAAAAAACCCCAAATCCCAAATCCTAAATAATAATGAGTTGCTTGATTTAATCAAAGACGAAGTGAACGTGAAAGAAGTTTCTTTTGATGATACTATTACTAATGAGATAGAATTAGACATTGTAATCACCGAGGAATTAAAAGAAGAGGGAATGATGCGCGACTTGGTGCGTGCGATTCAGGATTTAAGAAAAGAACAGGGACTTAAACCGGAAGATAAAATTATTGCATGGTTTAATGCGGACAAAACTATTATAGAAATGTTAGAAAAAAATAAAGAATTTTTACTAAAAGAAATTCGGGCGGAAAAATATATGGTGGCAGAAGAATTTGAAGGGGAATTAACCAAAAAAGAATTCTTAATTAATGATCAAAAAATAATATTAACTATTAAAATTCAAAATGCAAATATCAAACTGCAAAATGACAGTGTAAAATTATAAAATTCATCAAAATTTTCTTTTGTGAAAATTTTGATACCTAAATTTTGAACTTTGATTTTTGAAATTTGAATTATCTTAAAATTATGCCATGCATCGATTCAAACAATAAGCCAGCGTTTTTAGATAAATCTCATTCTGAGCCGCCAAGTAATAAAGTTGCCCCATCTCGTTTTAAGATGAAAAAATCACTAGATTTTGATAAAAAAGTTAGATCGGAATTAGCTAAAGAATTAAACACAAATCTTGGGTCAGACAAATTTAATAAAGCTGTAGAAGATATAAAACAAGACATAGATGAAAAAATACCCGAGATTTTTATGGATTCAATCGATGAAAGGAAAAAGAAAAGTTTTGGCAACCCTTATAAGCGATATCTTGAAGAAAAGCATGAATTACAAAAAATGACAGAAGGGGGTATTAGTCAAGAGGAAATAATAGAAAGGAAAACAAATGAAGCTAAGAGGAATTTTTTAGAACGATTACTTGGATTGAATAAAGATTAAAAATAATGGCCACGCATTATACGACACAAGGGTTTGTTTTTAAAAAGAAAGACAGGGCGGATGCCGACCGGATTTTCTCCGTTTTTACAAATGATTTTGGGAGAATAGAAATTTTTGCCAAATCCATCCGCGCCATTGCTTCAAAATTAAAGGGCGGAATAGAAGTTTTTTGCGTATCGGATATTGAATTTATTCAGGGGAAAAACCACAAAACGTTAACCAGTGCCCTGCTAACTGAAAAATTCAGTAATATGGTAACGGTTCCGGAAAAAATGGAGGTTTTTGCAAAAGTGGCATGCCTGTTGGATGATTTTATCAAAGAACAAGAGACAGACCAGAACGTTTATAACTTAGTGATAAATTTTTTTAAAACATTAAATGCCTGTTTGTTGCCTACTTCCGGGTATCGGTTGATGTATTATTACTTTTTTTGGAATTTTGCTTCAATAATGGGTTATAAGCCGGAACTTTTCAAGTGTGCCCATTGTTCTCTGGGCTTGGATTCGGCAAACTTGTATTTTTCTAATAAAGAGGGTGGAATTATTTGCAAGTCCTGTTTTTTAAAGCTTGGTAATGCAAAAGAGATAAATGCCGATGTGGTCAAAATATTAAGACTGTTTTTAAAAAATGATTGGCAGACCATGTTGAAATTAAAAATTCAATCAGCATCTTATAAATTACTTCAAGAAATTTCAGATAATTATGGTAATTATTTATCGGGCATTTTAGCCTAATGCGTAGTACAATTGATTTATATGAAAAGAAAAACATTATTTTTTATTTTATTAATTGTGGCGGTTGCCGGGTTTTTGGGTTTTATGTACTACCGGGACAAGATTTTTTCTAAAGAAATTTTAAGGCTAGAAATTTTGGGTCCAGATAATGCAAAGATGGGAGAAGAAATCCAATACACCATTAAATACAAGAATAACGGAAATTTTGTTTTAGAAAACCCAAGACTTATTTTCCAGCTTCCTGAAAATTCTTTAACCGAAGACAATAAAATCCGCTTAACTAAAAATCTAAAAGACATTTATCCGGGCGACCAGGATTCTATCCAGTTTAAGGTGAGGCTTTTGGGGAAAGAGGGAGATGTAAAAATTTCCCACGCTTGGCTTTCTTATACTCCAAAAAAATTATCAGCTCGCTATGAATCTGAGACTTCTTTTACTACAAAAATTGACAAGGTTCCCATAATATTAGATTTTAATTTGCCCGAAAAAGCAGATGAAGGGAAAGAGTTCACGTATGTTATTAATTATCTTTCAAATATAGATTACCCGTTGGAAAATATTAGCATTAAAGTTGACGCGGTTTCTGGTTTTACAATTAAGTCTGCAAGTCCCACGTCACTTAATAATATAGAATGGAAGTTGCCAACGCTAGTAAAAGAAAAAAGTGGAAAAATTGTTATTATTGGTTCATTTTCAGCTAATACTCCAAGTTCGGTTGCGTTTACGGCGCACCTTGGAGTATGGCAAGATGGAATATTTATTATCATTAAAGATATTAGTCAAGATGTGGCCATTGCGAATTCTTTACAAGATATTCCACTGATAGTTAATCAAAAACAAAATTCTCATATGACTATCAGTCAAATGGCCTATTATGCTGGCGATAGTAATTTTGAGAATTCTGGGCCCGTTCCACCACAAGTCGGTAAATCAACTTCGTACACCATAACCTGGAAAATAACCAATGATCTTAATGATGTTAAGGTGGTAAAAGTAAGCGCAACTCTGCCTCAAAATGTAACATTGTCAGCCGTTGCTCCTGAAAGCCAAATTCCAAATATTTTTTTAGATGTGGCTAGTCGTCAAATTGTCTGGACGGTTGGAAGTTTAGCTCCTGGTGCGGGTTTGAGCAGTCTGGCGCCATCAGTTTCTTTTCAAATTACCTTAACGCCAGATGTATTGATGCGGGGCATGCCAGCTAATCTTATTGGAGAAGCTACCGTTACAGGGAAAGATGCAGTAACATTAAATACTATTTCCGATATTGCTTTTGGTAGAGACACCACATTGCCGGACGATGCGGTAAGTTCGGGAGGAGGAATTGTTAAATAAGATTTTTAAAGGTAGTATAAAAACTATGAAAAAAGAAAAAAATAACTTAATGGAAAAAATTATTTCCCTTTGCAAAAGAAGGGGTTTTGTGTTTCCTGGCTCTGAAATTTATGGGGGAATCACCGGAATGTGGGATTATGGTCCAGCAGGAGTGTTGCTCCGCAAAAATTTAAAAGATTTTTGGTGGAAAGAATTAGTGCAAATGCGCGATGATATGGTTGGTATAGATGCTGCAATTATTATGAATCCCCGAGCCTGGGAGGCATCTGGTCATACAAGTTCATTTTCTGATCCTTTAGTTGAGTGTAAAATTTGCCACTTGCGATTTAGACATGATAAGGAAGAGGAAATTGCTGGGCATGAAAATACACATAAAGGCAAGAAAGTTGAATGGACAGAGCCTCAGCAATTTAATTTGTTGGTAAAAACATATCTTGGAATTATTGAAGGCAAACAACAAGAAGTATTTTTGCGTGGAGAAATTACTAATGGGGTTTCGGTGAACTTCAAGAATATAGTAAATTCTACAAGAGTTAAAATCCCTTTTGGTATTGCTCAAATTGGAAAGGCATTTAGAAATGAAATTACACCTGGCGGATTTATTTTTCGTGATCGTGAATTTGAGCAGATGGAAACTCAATTTTTTATAAAGCCTATTAAAGAAGAAGGAGAAAAGTGGTTTGAATATTGGAAGCAAAATCGAATGGAATTTTTGCTTTCATTGGGCGTTAATAAAAAGAAATTTCGATTCAAGGATCATGAGAAGTTAGCTCACTATGCTAAAGCTGCTACCGACATTGAGTATGAGTATCCGTGGGGTTTTGATGAAATTATGGGAATCCATAATCGGGCTGATTGGGATTTATCGCGTCATCAAGAATATTCTGGTGAAAAAATGGAAGTACTAGATACTCAAACCGGTGAGACGTTTATCCCCTGGGACATCGAAACTTCTTCGGGAGTCGATCGACTTATGTTGGTTCTTTTGCTTGATGCTTACAGAGAGGAGGGTGAACGGATTTGGCTTTCTCTATCTGTAAAAATTGCTCCATATAAAATAGCGGTTTTTCCATTATTAGGGAATAAACCAGAATTGATTGATAAAGCAAAAGAAGTTTTTAATGAATTAAAGAAGGATTATATGGTAGCTTGGGATGATAGGGGTAATATTGGTAAGCGCTATGCGGCGCAAGATGAAATTGGAACTCCGTATTGTGTAACCGTTGATTTTGATACATTGGAAAAAGGCGAGGTTACTGTGCGCGACCGCGACACCATGAAACAAGAAAAGGTAAAAGTGGAAGATTTAAAAAAGTTTATAACCGAAAAAATATATGCATAAAAAAGCCGTATTAAAAAATGGATTAAGAATAGTGACGGTGCCAATAAAAAATGCTAAAAGCGTGACCGTATTAATTTTGGTGGGCACCGGGTCAAAGTATGAAACCAAAGATATTAATGGAATGAGCCACTTTTTGGAGCATATGTTTTTTAAGGGTACTAAAAAACGTCCTAATACCTTAAAAATTTCAGAAACGTTGGACATGATTGGCGGGCAGTATAATGCCTTTACTTCAAAAGAGGTAACAGGATTTTGGGCAAAAGTTGATAAAAAACACACCGACATTGCTTTGGATTGGATTTCGGATATGTTTTTAAACTCTAAATTTGAAGCTGAAGAAATTGAAAAAGAAAAAGGGGTGGTGATTGAAGAATTGAATATGTATTTAGATATGCCATCTTCTTATGTATCAGAATTGTTTGAAGATTTATTGTACAAAGACCAACCGGCCGGTTGGCGGATTGTGGGGGAAAAAGAACATATTTTGGCTTTTGGCCGTAAAAAAATGGTTGACTATTACCAAACCCATTATTCAACCCAAAATACCGTTATCTGTGTGGCCGGAGACGTAAATTCAAAGCAAATCGAAGGTAAAATAAACACCTATTTTGCAAAAGCAGAAAATACTACATTGCCCCAAAAAGTTGCCACCAAGGAATTGCAGTCAAAACCGGAAATATTATTGCACCACAAAAAAACCGACCAAACCCATTTTTGTTTGGGAGTGCGGGCTTATGATATGTATAGTCCTCAAAAATACGCATTAAGCTTGTTGTCGATTATTTTGGGTGGGAATATGAGTTCTCGGCTTTTTATTTCAGTGCGCGAGCGCAATAGTTTGGCTTATTATATTCACACTTCGGTTGATACAACCACTGATACCGGATATTTGGTTACCCAGGCCGGAATTAAAAATGAAAGTTTGGAAAAGGCGATAGCATTAATTTTAAAAGAATACAAAAATTTGAGGGATATAAAAATTACTCCCCGGGAATTAAAAAAAGCAAAAGATTATTTACGGGGAAGTATGTCTCTGTCGCTGGATTCTTCTGATGCCCAAGCGTCATTTTTTGCTACTCAAGAATTAATGGAAGGAAAATTGCTGACCCCTGAAGAAAAATTAAAACTAGTTGATAAAGTTACGGTGGCGGATATTAATAAGGTTGCTAAAGATATTTTCAAGCCAGAAAAATTAAACTTGTCGGTCATTGGACCAATTGAAGAAAAAGAAAAAGAACGACTAGAAAAATTATTAGTGATATAGTTAGTATATGGAGCAAACATTGGATATTACATGGAAAACAATCATTAAGGTGCTAATCACCGGCTTCTCTTTGTATATTCTTTTTTTATCACGAGACATTGTTATCTGGTTGGCTTTTGCTTTGATTATTGCCCTTTTGATTGAACCAGTGGTTAATTCATTAAGATGGTTAAGGTTCCCTCGGGTGATAGCGGTAATTTTAGTGTATACATCAATTTTAGGAGTACTGGGTTTGATGGTTTATTTTGCCGCCCCCATATTTATTTTTGAGATCGATCACCTATCTAAAAATATACCCAGTTACTTTGAAAAACTTAATCCTATATTAACTAATTTGGGAGTTGATGTTGCTAAAAATTTCGAAGATTTTGCTTCTGATCTAGTTTCTACATTTCAAGAAAGTTCAGGTAGTATCATTAAAGCCGCTTCAGTTCTTTTTGGCGGAGTCACTTCAACGGTTGTTATTTTTGTTTTCGCTTTTTATATTTCTTTGCAAGAAAAGGGGCCAGAAAAAGTATTGTCGCTTTTAGTTCCTAAAAAATATGAAGCTTCGGTTTTGCATATTTTTGAAAAAGCTCAATTTAAAGTGGCTAGTTGGTTTGGAGCGAGAATCTTGGCTTGTGTATTTGTGGGAGTCACTTCTTTTGTGGTTTTCTTTTTATTTAATATCAAGTATGCTTTTATTTTGTCATTAATCTCTGGCATTTTGACTTTTGTGCCTTTTATTGGGCCGTTAATCACCGGCATACTGGCCTTTGTATTTGTGGGAACATCTAATTCTTGGATAGTGGCAATTTATATAATTATCGCCCTCTACGCCATTCAAGCAGTAGAAAATAACTTTGTGACTCCATTATTGATGAAAAAATTCATAGACCTGCCCCCAATTTTAGTATTAGTATCTTTATTGGTAGGGGGAACTCTTTTTGGCATACTGGGTATGATTTTTATTGTTCCGGTTTTTGGGGTTATTTACGAATTTTTAAAAGAATTTTTACAAAGCAAGAAAGAAGGAAGCATAGAAAGTGCTCTTACCTAAGCCACAATAAACAAATAATTACACTTGATACTTGGGTGAAAATTCTCCAAAATAAGGGGAATTTTTTTTGTTTGGTTAAGTAGTGGATGATTCCTCCGTGAATATGGTCGTGTTTGGCTAGCCACTTATTTTTTGATGCATAACTTATTAGGGTGAAGCCGTCGGGGACAATGGCAATTAATGAACAAATATAAATCATCGGTTGGTTTTTTGAAAATAGAAAAATAAATAGTATGCCAATTCCAAAATCCAAAAATACTTTTAAAAAATCAGGTAGAGATTTTTTCCAATTACCACTGGTGATATTATCAATATTATATTCAACATGGGGAAACAAATCTAAAAAATAATGACATAAAATGGCCAAAATTATGGCTAAGAAAATATTTTGTATGTGGTAGCCGAAAACAGCTCCCAAAAGCATATGGGCTAGTAAAATCACCCTAGTAGAAGAATTTTGACGAATTAAATTTATTATTTATTCGACTAAAATCCCTTGATTAATTATTATAAAAATAACCTTTAAAATACATCGACCGACCCTATAAATTTAATTCAAATCGAAGTCAAAATTCTCTACGGGGTAGCCGTGTAGTGAAATTTTATTCCGATAAAATTTCTACTACTGCGGCATAGTAATTTTTGAATATTTTTGTTAAGATTATTTAACTAATTGTACTATATATGTTCAATAAAAAGAAAAAGTTTTATATAACAACCACTCTTCCTTATGTGAATGCAGAGCCTCACATTGGTTTTGCTATGGAAATTATCCAGGCAGATGTTATTGCTCGCTTTAAGCGACAGCAAGGATTTGAAGTTTTTTTTAATTTTGGAACCGATGAGCATGGCATTAAAATTTACCGCAAAGCTCAAGAAGCTGGCATTGATCCAAAGACCTACTGTGATATATATGCGCCAAAGTTTAATGATTTAAAAGCTGCACTGAATGTGACATACGATAATTTTATTCGTACCACTGACGAGCATCACGTAAAATCTGCCCAGGAATTTTGGAAGCTGTGTAAAAAAAAAGGAGATATTTATAAAAAAAATTACAAGGTAAAATATTGTGTCGGGTGCGAATTGGAAAAAATGGATTCTGAGCTTGAAAATGAAAAGTGTCCTATTCATCCGAATTTGCAAATTGAATTGATAGAAGAAGAAAATTACTTTTTTAAGTATTCGAATTACCAGGAAAAGTTATTGAAGTTGTATGAAAAGAATCCAAAATTTGTAATTCCAACAACAAAGCTTAATGAAATAATAGAATTTACTAAAAGAGGCTTACAAGATTTTAGCATTTCACGGTTAAAAGAAAAAATGCCTTGGGGCGTTGATGTTCCAGGTGATGATAAGCATGTGATGTATGTTTGGACTGACGCGCTCGTAAGCTATATTTCTGCCCTTGGCTGGCCGGAAAATAAAAAACAATTTAATAATTTTTGGCCGGGCATGCAGGTGGCTGGAAAAGATAATTTGCGTCAACAGTCAAGTATGTGGCAGGCAATGTTGATGTCTTGTGGTTTGCCAAATTCAAGTCAGATTTTTATTCATGGGTTTATAACTGTGGGCGGACAGAAAATATCAAAAAGTTTGGGCAATGTAATCAATCCATTTGAATTGGTTAAAAAATATGGCGTGGATGCCGTGCGTTATTATTTGTTGCGGGAAATTACTCCAACCGAAGATGGAGACTTTACTTACGAAAAATTTGAACAACGGTATAATGCAGATTTGGCCGGAGGAGCTGGAAATTTAGTTGCCAGAACGATTACTCTGGCTCAAAAACTCGAAATCCAAAATTACAAATCCCAAATAAACCCAAAATTCAAAATTCAAATAGAAGAAACGGGAAAAAAATGCAAGCAGGCATTAGAAGAATACAAATTTAATGAAGCATTAAAATCTATTTGGGAATTAATCAGTTTTTGCGATAGGTATATCAACGAACAAAAGCCATGGGAAGCCAAAGAAAATGCTTCAGAAGTGATTTCGGATATATTATTTGCCTTAGATAATATGGCAGATTTACTTTTGCCGTTTTTACCAGATACTTCAGAAAAAATTAAAAAAGCAGTACAGACTAAACAATCGCAAATTCTATTCCCTAGAATTACCCAACCCCTTGACTTAAAGTAATAAATCGGCTATAAAGAAGCCAGAACCTTTTAGAGCAATTCGCCAAACTAACCTGTGGAGAGTTTGGCACATCCCACCTTTGGAGGATTCACCCATGTTGGTGTTGAGCCGCAAGATAAGAGAGTCGATTGTAATAGGCCACGATATTGTGATTACGGTCGGCTGTATTCGTGGCGACAAAGTCCGCCTCGGTATCGTAGCCCCAAAAGACGTCCCCGTCCACCGAGAGGAAGTTTACATGGCCATTCATGGCCACTTGCCAGAAGTGGCACCGGTTACCGATCCCATCACCGTCTCTGTGGGTTCATAGTATACCCTCCAAAAAAACCAAAGCGGAGAGAATCGCCTGATTCCTCCGCTTTTCCATTGCCTAAAAATCGAGTAATATAAAATACATGCTGAACATAATAGACACTCATAGTCATTTAAATTTTCATGCTTTTAAAGAAGATGGGGATTTAGTGATGAAAAAAACCTTGGCCAATGGTATTTGGATGATAAATGTAGGCACCAAATACGAAACCAGTAAAAAGGCCGTTGAAATTGCCGATGCTAGTGGCGAAGGTGTTTATTCTGCTATTGGTCTGCACCCCATGTTTGCCGGCGCAGAATTTTTAAAAATAAGAACCGATCCGGATGAAGGCGAATTTTTGTTGAAAGAGCAAGATTTTGATAAAGAAAAATACCGTGAGCTTGCTCAGTCAAAAAAAGTGGTGGCCATTGGTGAAATTGGTCTAGACTATTATTACAAACCAAAAGGTGTTGAAAAATTAAAACAGTTTAAGGAAAAGCAAAAGCAGGTTTTTATACAACAACTAGATTTGGCCCGCGAATTAAACTTGCCGGTTATTTTACATTGCCGAATGGCGCACGATGACGTTATCCAAATTCTTTCGGACTACTCACTACCACCTACCAACTACAAACTAAGGGGGGTTGTACATTGTTTTACTGGAACCTTAGAACAGGCGCAAAAATATATTGCTATGGGTTTTTATCTTGGCATTAACGGGATTATTTTTAAGTTTAATATTGATGAGGTGATTAAAAGTTGTGGCTTGGAAAGCCTGGTGGTTGAAACTGATTGCCCGTATTTAACACCAACCCCTGAGGGCGACAAAAGAAATGAACCAATATTTATAAAACATACGTTGCAAAAAATTGCTGATTTGAAGGGGGTTACTTTTGACCAAGTCTGCGAAAAAACCACTCAAAACGCTAGAAAATTGTTTGGGATATGATATGATGATGAAACTATTATGCAAAAGTATAA
>CALRCB010000010.1 GCA_943354455.1 Candidatus Staskawiczbacteria bacterium
AAGAATTTTTTTTCATGTTCTTGGTGAGGGTGTTTGCGGTCGCCACTGATAATCATCATATCTTTTTCCACAGAAATATCTAAGTCTTTTATGGCTACTCCCGCAATCGTGGCCATGACCACAAATTCGGCATTCGTTTCAAAGACATCAACCACTAATTCTCCATCGGTATTAAAAATATCGTGATTTGCAGGATTTTCTTTTACGGCTTCCACTGCTTCTGTTGATTCAATTTTTACCTCTTCTTGTGCTGGTTTCATTTTTTTTGTTCTTGGCATATATTTTATTTGCTTAGTTAAATTTTACAAATACTTTTTAATTTCTTGACCTTGCTGAAATTATATACCATTATTATGAATAATACCATAATGATGGTAATAGGGATAATGGAGTTGAAGGGGCTTGGCAACAATACAATGGAAAAGTTATACAGTCCGTGGAAACCGGAAGCTAACGCCAGCCCGGTAATTAGCATGAATATATTCCGTTTGCTTTTGCAAACTCCCAGTACCAAAAAGTATCCTAACAGGGCAGAACAAAGGGTGTGTAAAAATGTGGCGCCGATAAACCTGATAAAGCTTATCATTGCGGTTGTCTGAATCAGGGCAGAAAAGCTATTGTTGCCCAATGGCACAGCGAGGTACAGGATATTCTCCACCGCCGCAAACCCAAGGGCGGACACTACCATGTAAATCATCAAATCCACCGGTTCATCTAGCCTTCCGCTTCTAAAAGCCCCCAATTTTACTACAAAAAACTTAAATAACTCTTCAATAAAAGCAATGGCCACAAACCATTTTAATATATCAAAAAACAGCGGGTAATAGGAGAAAAACGCAACTTGGCCTAAAAACTGGGTGATGTAAATTTGTGAAAAATAGACTGGTATCGTAACAAGGCATCCCAGCAAGAAAATTTCTAAAATAGTGCGTTTTGGTTCCGGGTGTAAGTCTTTTTTCAGGTAATATAAAAGCCAAATTAAACTGGGGAGCGTTCCAAATAATACATATAGTATGAAGCGATAAAGTTCCATAATTAAAATTTAGGCGGGCCACTCTTCAATCATTAATAACGACTTATTGCCCATTTGTTGCCAAATTTCTTCAGTGATAAACGGCATAAAGGGATGCATGAGCTTTAGTGATGTAGAAAGTATCTCTAAAAGCATGTATTGAGTACCCGCCTTCACTGAAGGTTCCGGCGAGGCAAGGGCGGATTTGCTTTCTTCAATAATCTTATCACAGAAGGTATGCCAGAAATAGTGATACATATTTTCTCCGGCAATGTAAAACTTAAACCCGTCCATTAATTTGGTAGTTTCTTTGGCCAGTTTTTCCAGTTCTTTTAAGTTTTTCTTTTGGTCGGCAGATAATTTTATTTTCGCCTTCGGGTCAAAGTCTTGGGTATTCATTTGCACGAATTTGCTGGCGTTCCAAATTTTATTGGCGAAGTTTTTGTAAGCCTTAAACTTTTCCTGGGAAATTTTGCTGTCGTTACCCACACTGGTACCAATAATCATAGCCATTCGCACTGCGTCAGCGCCGTATTGCGAAATCATGTCTAGCGGATCAATGTTATTTCCCAAAGACTTAGAAATTTTCCGGTTTTGTTCGTCGCGAACCAAGCCGTGCAAGTACACGGTTTTAAATGGCACGTCTCCCAGCAAAAATTGACTCATTAAAATCATGCGAGAAATCCAGAAGGTTAAAATATCATACCCGCTTTCAACAACGCTGGTTGGGTGAAACATTTTTAAGTCAGCGGTTTTTTCTGGCCAGCCAAGGGTGGAAAATGTCCACAGGCCAGATGAAAACCAAGTATCTAGGGTATCTTCAATTCTTTGCCAATCTTCTCCTGGTTTTTCGGCTGATATTTTTACTTCTTCTCCTTTATACCAAGCATCGGGAATAGCATGCCCATACCAAATTTGCCTTGAAATATTCCAGTCCCGTAAATTTTCAACCCAATTTAAATATATTTTTTCAAACCGTTCGGGTAAAATATCAATTTTTTTCTTAACAATCACTTCGCGCATTAATTCTTTTAGGGTTTTATTGCCCCGTTCTTTAATGGGCTTATTTACATTAATGAAAAATTGGTGGCGTTTTGGCAATGGTTCAATAATTCCGCCGGACCGCGAAGACTTAGCAATATTTTGGTCAATAATTTCTTCTTTTTCAATTAAATTATGTTCTTTTAGGTAATTTACAATAATTTCGCGGGCTTCAAGAGTTTTTTTACCGGCAACCAATGCTCCGGCTTTATCATTCATTTTTCCAAATTCGTTAATTACCTGAATGCTTGGCAAATTATTTCTCATCGCCATATCAGCATCAATTAAACTGTGGGCCGGAGTAACTCCCAGTGCGCCGGTTCCAAAAGCCGGGTCAACTTCTTTATCAGCAATCACTTTTATATTTAGCGTAACACCGGCAAATTCAACGTTAAAAGTTTGGCCAATGTATTGTTGGTAGCGCTCATCACTTGGGTTCACAGCAACGGCAGTATCTCCCACTTTTGTTTCGGGTCGGGTGGTGGCAATGGCAATCGGAAAATCTTTAGAATATTTAAACGTATACAACGTAGCTTTTTGGGTTTCGTGGTCAATTTCCACATCAGATACCGTGGTTTGGCCTTTAGTATCCCAATTAATTACGCGCTCGCCGGCGTAAATTAACCCGGCGCTGTGCATTCGTAAAAAGGCCCCTTTAACGGCTTTGGTGCGTTTTTCGTCTAAAGTATAAGCCAGGCGCGACCAATCTAAGGAAGCCCCCATTTTACGCATTTGGTTAAGCATTACATCTCTATTTTCGGTTGCGAATTGGTCAACCAGTTTGAAAAATTCTTCCCGCTTGCCATTAAAATCATTCCGGGAAAGTTTTTTCTCTTTTAAAAATTTTGTTTCGGTGGCAATAGCAGCGTGATCCGTTCCCGGAATCCATAAGGTTTTTTTTCCGCGCATCCGTTCAAACCTAATCATAATATCTTCCACCGTCACCATTAACGCCGAGCCCATGTGCAACACACCGGTTACATTGGGCGGAGGAAGCACAATAGAAAACGGTTTCCTGTGTCTTTTCGGCAAATTATCCGGATTAAAAAAACCGCTGTCTTCCCACAGCTTGTAAATTTTGTCTTCTACATTTTTTGAGTCATACGGACCTAAGAGTTCCATAAGTTTATTCTATCAAAATTTAACCAATTCGCAAATTCGCGTTGACAGACAACTTCTGCCCCACCGCGCCCCCCGAAGCTTTATGCGAAG
Organism: Candidatus Staskawiczbacteria bacterium; assembly: GCA_943354455.1. Taxonomy (GTDB): domain Bacteria; phylum Patescibacteriota; class Minisyncoccia; order Minisyncoccales; family Staskawiczbacteraceae; genus VGLO01. Next base: position 3,266 of record CALRCB010000010.1, read on the forward strand.
GCGGGGCGATTTTTTTTGCTTTATTAAAATATCCGGCGACGGCGATCATCAGGCCATTGTCGGTTGAAAGTGCCGGAGGTGGAAAAACAAGATTCATTTTTAATTTTTCATTTTTAATTTTAAATTCAAATTGCGAACGAAGTTCAGAATTTGCTGAAACTCCTCCGCCTAAAATAATCGTTTTGGCCTTGTAAGCTTTGGCGGAGTTGATGGTTTTTTTAATTAACACATCGCAAATGGCATCTTGCACCGCAAAACACATTTCACTAACAAACTTTTTATTTAGCACCGTGGACTGGTCTACGGGTCTATCTTTTAATTCATCTCTTACTCTATATAACACCGATGTTTTTAGCCCCGAAAAACTGAAATTATAATCTTTACTATGTATCATTGGCCGAGGCAACACAATTTTGGGGGACGTCCGACGTCCCCCGAATTCTGAAGCAATTTTTGAAATAATCGGGCCACCGGGATAACCCAAGCCAAGAATTCGGGCGGCTTTGTCAAAACATTCGCCGGCCGCGTCGTCCCGGGTTTCACCGATAATTTGATAATTCCCAATTTTCTTCACCAAAATTAATTGGGTGTGTCCGCCAGAAACCACCAAACTTACGGCGGGTAATTCAATTTTTGGATTTTCTAAAAAATTAACGAGGATATGCGCCTCAATATGGTTTACAGGAATGACTGGAATGCCCCAGGCATGTGAAAGCGCTTTGGCAAAATTTACGCCAACGTATAAACAGGGTTCCAAGCCCGGTCCGTGGGTAACGGCAATGGCATCAATATCTGGCTTCTCATATTTTTCCAAAAAGTCTTTTGTGTTTTCAAAAAGAGTATTTTCTTTTTCCAAGATTTTTTTCACGGTTTGGAATTTATTTGGGATTTGGGATTTGTGATTTGTGATTTTGAGCAATTTAGCCAGTTTTAGAGCTTGCTCTAAAACTGGAACTAAATTGCGTTGGTGTTCCCGCTTTGCCATCATGGGAAAAACTCCGCCATAATTTGAATGGATTTGTTGAGATGAGACAATATTAGATAAAACGGTTAATTTCTTTTTGTTTTCCGATAAAATGGCAATTCCCGTATCATCACAAGAGGTTTCTATTGCTAAAATTTTCATAATGTCATACTATAACACTATTATGGTCCCATCGTCTAGCCTGGTTAGGACACAAGATTTTCACTCTTGTAACCGGGGTTCAAATCCCCGTGGGACCGCAACGTACAAATTTGTTATGGAAAAAACAGAATATCTTAACATTTCCAAAGCCAGCGATATTAAAAATGACAACAGCAGAAGAATATATCGCTTCTTTGAAATAATTCCGGCAATGATAAGTCTTGGGACTCTGATAGGAGTCTTTGTTTTTTCTTGGCTTCTCCCTTCTTTGGTTTCCATTTTTGTGATTATGTTTTGTTTTTATTATTTGTTTAGAATTTTATATTTTTCTATGCACCAGATTGTTGGTTATCGGAAAGTAAAAAGCCATATGAAAACTGACTGGATGGTTAAACTGAAAAAAGCCAGGCACAATACTGCGCCTGGTAAAAGTTGGAAGGACATTTACCATATTGTGATTTTACCAACGTATAAAGAGGGGGGTAAAATTATTAAAGAAACGATTGATTCTTTAATCCAGGCCGATTATCCAAAAGAAAAAATTATTATTGTTTTGTCTATTGAGCAAAAAGCCGGCAAAGAATTTTGGCAAATGGCCAAAAGAATTGAGCAAGAATATGCCGGTACCTTTTTTGCATTTTTGGCGGTGGCTCACCCAAGTGACATTGAAGGCGAAATGGCCGGAAAGGGGTCTAATGTGGCATTTGCTGGACAACAAGTAAAAGAAAAAATTATTGATGTGCTTAAAATTCCTTATGAAAATATATTAATCTCTACCTTTGATATTGATACTAAAATTTATCCGCAATATTTTTCTTGTTTGACCTGGTATTATTTAACTGAAAAAAATCCAACCCGCGCCAGTTACCAGCCGATTCCTATTTATAACAACAATATTTGGAAAGCTTCATTATTTGCGCGAGTGGTTTCAACTTCTAATACTTTTTGGCAGATGATTTGCCAAGAAAGGGCTGAAAAACTGACCACGTATTCTTCGCATGCCACTCCGGCCGTGGCATTTTATGAAGTTGGGTATCCCACCAATGTGGTGTCAGATGATTCACGAATTTTTTGGCGGGCATATTTTTATTATAATGGAGATTACCGAGTGGTGCCGATTTATTATTTGGTTTCAATGGATGCCGTGGAATCAACCAACATTATTAAAACAGCCATCAACCAATATAAACAACAAAAACGTTGGGCGTGGGGAGTAGCTGAAATTCCATACGTAATGTTTGGTTTTTTACACAACACAAAGATTTCTTTTTCAAAAAAGATTTCACATATTTACACCCTGCTTGATGGCTATTGGTCTTGGGCAACGGCATCACTTTTATTGTTTGTTTTGGGTTGGTTGCCAATCTTACTGGGTGGTCCAAAATTTAATTTTACCGTTTTATCGTTTAATTTACCGATTTTAACTGGCAGAGTGATGACTATTTCTTTAATTGGAATGTTGGTTTCCGCATTACTCTCCACGATGCTTTTACCGCCAATTCCAAAAGGAGTCAGTCGGCTTAAAAGAATATCGGTATTTGTGCAGTGGATTTTTTTGCCGATTACGTTGATTTTATTTGGCGCCTTGCCGGCGCTTGATGCGCAAATTCGTTTGCTGTTTGGCCGATATATGGGTTTTTGGGTCACCGAGAAAAGAAGATAAATTTTTTAAAACTGACCTACTCAAAATGGACTCGCTGCTTAAACTTTTTTAAACTATCTACTAATAGTGGATAGTTTTTTAATTCCGGGTCTTTTTCTAATAACTCTTTGGCTGATTGGCGGGTTTTTTCTACCAAAAAGATATTTAACATTCCTTCCATAGCCACGTCGGGGATTCCTGATTGTACAGCTCCATATAATTGTCCCGGTCCCCGGATTTCTAAATCTTTTTGAGCTAATTCAAACCCGTTGTCACAATCAATCATCGCCTTTAAGCGTTTTCTGTTTAATTGATCTGGATTAGTGGTAAATAAAAAGCAATAACTTTGCATGTCGCTTCTGCCCACCCGTCCGCGAAATTGATGTAATTGGGCTAACCCAAAGCGTTCCGCGCCCTCAATCATCATTACGGTGGCTCGGGGCACATCAACCCCCACTTCCACCACGGAAGTAGAAACTAAAATATCAATTTCACCTTTTTTAAAATCTAACATTACTCGTTGTTTTTCTTCGGTTTTCATTTTTCCATGCAACATGGTGATGCGCAAATCAGGGAAAATTTCTTTTGATAGTTTTTCGTATTCTTGTTTTACAGTTTTAATTTCGATTTGACCTAAAACTCCCTGAGTATAGTTTGTTGGAGCAAAACTTCCAGTAATGGGTAGGGAAGCATTTTCATTCTCATCTTCGCCAATTTTTGGGCAAATTACAAAAACTCCACGGCCTTCTTTTACTTCTTTATGGATAAAATCATAGGCGGTTTTTCGTTCGCCCGGTTCCACAATCACCGTTTTTATTTTCTTTCTATCTTTGGGCATTTCTTTTATTAGTGACAAATCTAGGTCGCCATACACGGTTAATGCTAGCGTTCTTGGAATCGGCGTGGCGGTCATACTTAATAAATGGGGGATTAGCGTTTTGCCTTTGGTTAGTTGCGCCCGTTGACTGACACCAAAGCGGTGCTGTTCGTCTAGCACAATTAGTGCCAATTTTGAAAATATTACTCCTTTTGAAATAAGGGCGTGGGTGCCGATTAAAATGTTAATTTGTCCAAATTCCAGTTCCAGTAATAATTCTTTCTTTTTTACCTGCGAAACTTTGCCATCTTTGTATATTTCACTTTCTTTGCCGGTTAAATACCCAACTGTCACGTTAAACTTCTCCAGCATTTTGCAAATGCCTTTAAAGTGCTGGCTGGCTAAAATTTCGGTTGGCGCCATAAATGCCACTTGGTAGCCTCCTCCAGCTGGACCGGAATTTACCGCAGAAAGTGCGGCCATGGTGGCCACCACGGTTTTACCGCTCCCCACATCGCCCTCCAATAGCCGGCTCATGGGCGTCGGTTTTCCTAAATCTGTTAAAATTACAAAGGCGCACTGGCGCTGCGAATCAGTTAACTGAAAGGGGAGGGATTCGGTAAATTTTTTCATCAATTCGGTATCCATTTTGCAAACCGGAGCGGTTTTTTGCAGCAATTTTGCCCTCTGGCGCAAAATATTGAGCTGCAGTAAAAATAAATTTTCAAAACTAAAGCGGGCCTTGGCCGCATCAATTGATTCAAATGATTCGGGAAAATGAATTTGCCAGATGGCTTCTTTAATGGGCAAGAATTTGTGCTTTTTAACAATTTCTTCAGGCAACATATCCGGCATTTTATCAAAAAAATATTCCAGCAGTGGTTTTATAATATACCGCAGCCATTTTGAGGTCAGGCCCTTGGTTTCAGAGTAAACCGGAATAATCCGGCCCGTGTGGGTCAAATCATCATTGTCAGAAATTTCGCTGATTTTTTCAAACACGGGGCTGGCCAAATACACTCCATTTTTGCTTAGGGTAACTTTGCCGGCAAGGCATACAAAATCGTCTTCTCTTAAAGATTTGGTTAAAAATGGCTGGTTAAACCATAGTACTTTTAAGCTTCCGGTTTCATCTTCTACTTCGGCTTCAATAATCGTCATCCACTTTTTAAAAGTTTGAGTACTTTCAATCTGCGTAATTCTGCCCTGTACGCAAACCGTTTCACCCACTTTTGCTTGGTTAATAGGAATGATATTAGAAAAATCTTCATAGCGGGCGGGGAAGTAATACAACAAATCCCGGACGGTTTCAATTCCCAGTTTTTTTAACTTTTTGTGATATGCCGAGCCAATGTTGGGCACTTCTTCAATAGTGGTTTCAAGAGTTATCATGCATATATCTTAGCAAATGGTAATTATTTAAACAATAAAAAAGGGCTATCTGTTAAATAGCCTATGGGTTTGCCGATTTTTCGAAATCTTATCTTTTATTCTTTTGCATTTGCATGAGTCGGGCGATTGCCTTTTGAGAGAGTTTTACTCGCCACATAAAAATGATCCCTGTCAAAAGAATGGCGGTGGGGACAATGATCCACCACGACACGTTGGGAGATAAAATGATTAACCAAAGTACTCCGATCGTCATCAGCAACCCCGCCAGTCTCTCGATATCCTTCATGGCAAACTCCCTCAAATGTAGTTTATTTTTTTTGCAACGCACGAGAAGAAAAATAGACTGCTTTGATTGTATCATTTAACATAATATGTGTCAAATAAAAAAGCCGGATGCATATCACATCCGGCTTTTTTAAATAATTATACGTTTGTTTTTTGAGTATGCCCCGAATCTACCTCATACTTGGTGTTTTGCTGTTCAAAGAAGTTTACCAATTCCAATACATCGGTTGCCGTGCTCATCCATTTGGCCGGATTTGAAACGTTATATTCTTTTGGCAAGCCCAATTCTGTCAGCCGGCGGTCGGCAACATACTGCACATATTGGTTTACATAGTCGGCGTTCAGTCCCAAAATTCCGTTAGGGAACAAATCTTTATTATAAGCGTTTTCAATGTTTACGCCTTCCACAATAATGCTTTTAATTTCGTTGGCAAATTCTTCGGTCAACAGTTCGCTATTCTCTTCTAAAACGGTTTGAATTAACTGAATGCCAAATTTTAGGTGCAATGATTCGTCTCGCAACACCCAATCAATCATACTTCCAAAATTTCGCAACTGGTTGCGCTGGCGAAATGACAAAGCCACCATAAAACCTGAATAAAACCAAGTGCCCTCCATCACAATATTCGTTGCCACCAAATTTCTAATAAAATCTTTCTTGCCTTCCGGAGTTTCAATATCCAACTTAACTTCGGTCATTCGTTTTAAATATTTCATTACGTAGTTTTCCTTGGCCTGCATAGAAGGAGTTTCTAAGTGCACTTGGAATATTTTTTCACGGTCAAAAGGGAAGGTTTCCAGCACATATTCAAAAGCCACGCAGTGGTTGGCCTCTTCCCACATTTGTTTAGCTAAATATAAATGGCATTCGGGAGATTTTAAATAAGGGTACACGCCAAGCGCCAACACTCGGTTAACAATTAATTCGGCAGGGTTGAAAAAAGCCATGGTAAACTTTACCGCGTGCCTTTCGTCTTCAGTCATTTTGTTCCAGTCTTCTAGATCTTCTTTTAAAGCGATTTCGTGGGGAAACCAAGTGTTTCGCACGGCTTGATTGTACAGGTCATACGCCCACTGATAGTGCATTGGGCGAAGGTTCATATCCTCTGGTGATGCTTTTCCAAGTATTGGCATAGTATTTCTTTTATTTATTTTTATTTATTTTTATTTACAATACATTACTGGCAGCCGTCGCAGAGATTATTTTCTGCTGGGTCGGTGGGCATGTGAACTTTATACACCTTACCATCAATAATTTTTTCTTGGAAGTGTTTTTCTGAAGAAGTTTTGGTGAAAGAAATTGGCTCCACGTTTGGCAACTGTGTTTGCACTTTGGCGAAAATTTGGTGCGAAACGGTTTCGGTTGGAATTACCAAGGGTTTTACATCCATAATTTGCTCCTGTTCTTTTTCAATAACTTCCTCTCTAACCGGTTCAATAACAATATTTTCAACCACACTTACTGGCTCCACGTTGATGGTTGCGGACTCTGCATTTTTAAACACACTGGCAAACCCTGTTTTACCTAATTTAGCTGATTTATTAACGCTCACCGTGCTTTGTTCAGCGCCGTGGCGGGGCTTCATATGTAAATAGTAAGTTGATTTTAACCCTTTTTTCCAAGCAGTAAAGTAAATGTCCATGGTTTTATCAATGTCGCGGTCATCCAAATACATATTCCGGCTTAATGCCTGGTCAACCCATTTTTGGGCCCGGGCGGCTACTTCCACAAAGGCGTAAGGTGAAACAGAAAATGAAGTTTTATAAATTTCGCGAATGTGTGGCGGAATTTCTTCAATGCTGGAAATGTCTCCCTGTAATTCAATAATTTTATCTTTTACCATGCCCCACAAATTCAAATTTTTCAATTCGGTAACCAAATTATGGTTAATATCCAAATATTTTCCAGAAATTTTGTTGCGTGAAAATATTTGCGCAAAGCGCGGGTCAATGCCCGGAGTGGTTCCAGCCACCAAACCAATGTTGGCATTTGGCGCCACAGCCATTAGGGTAGCATTTCTCATTCCACTTTTTACTTTAACTCGTAGTGCTCCCCAATCAAGCCAGTTTTGTTTTGATTTTTTATCAACATCAATTATCATACCACGTTCATTCTCTAATTTTTCCATGGTATCAACTGGCACTTTTCCTTTTGACCATTCTGATCCAGCAAAATTTTTATAGCTTCCCCGCTCTACTGCTAAATTTGCAGATTCATCGATGGCCATATAACTGATAAATTCAAAAATTTTATCAGTAAAATCATAAGAGTGAGGTGAGTCATACGGAATGCCAAGTTGTTCAATGGCATCGGAAAAACCCATCACTCCCAAGCCAATGGCGCGGTTTTCAGAATCAGATTTTACGGCTTCGGGGATTGGCAACACATTAATATCAATTAAGTTATCCAATTGGCGGATGGCGGTGCGGGTAGTTTCTTCCAATTTTTGCCAGTCGATTTGTTTTTTCTTTAAGTGTCCAGCAATGTTAATAGAAGCCAAGTTGCACACAGCAACATTCTTTCTGTCTTGAGGTAAACAAATTTCAGTGCATAAGTTGGACATGTGAATGGTGCCGGTATTGTTGTTTAGCGCGCGCAAGTTAATTGGATCTTTAAATACCAACCATGGGTGACTGGTGGTTTGCAATGCTACTAAAATAGCCCGGTATTGTTCGGTAGCCGGCACCTTTTTCCACATTTTTAATTTTCCTTCTTCGGCCATTTGAACGTATTGGGCATACCTTGCAGAAAAAGCTTTTCCATATAATTCATTTAAATCAGGAGTTTCTTTAGGGTCAAACATGTACCAGTCGGTTTTGGCTTCCACCCGTTTCATAAATTCATCGGAAAGATAGGCGGCCGTGTCGGCTGTCCGCATTCTTAGATAATCATCTCCGGCGTTGTGTTTCCATTCAATAAAATCAGGAAAATCCAAGTGCCAGTTTTCCATGTAAAAACACAAAGCGCCCTTTTTCTTTCCGCCCCGTTGAATGGCCCGTATAGCGGTGTCAATAATTTTGGCAAATGGAGTTGGGCCCGAAGAAGTAGTATTGTTGCTGGAAAGGGGAGACCCGGTGGCTCGCAGTTTAGTAATAGAAGCGCCCAAACCGCCAGAAGCTTTGCTTAAAAGCATCACATCGGAAACTGATTTTGAAATATGTCCCATGTCATCGTGGATTTCCAATAAAAAACAGTTTGAAAGGGCGGGATTTGGCGTACCGGCGTTAATATTGGTTGAACCACCGGCGATATATTCGTGCTGGGACATTTTTTCGTAAAATTTTATCGCCCATTCGGTGGGGTCCTTTTCATTATAAGCATTTCCCATGGCTACGCGCATAAATAAATATTGCGGGGTTTCAAATGCCTGTTGGTTTTTATCTTTAACTGAATATCGGTGCAATAAGCCTGATAATCCGGAATAAATAAATATTTCGTCGCGTGAAATGTCTAAAACACTGGATAATTTTTCCAGGTCAAAGTTTTTTTCCATTCTCTCATCTAAAATTTTTCCGGCAACACCTTGTTTTATATAACTTGGAAAATGTTCTTTGTGGACTTTTTTTAGTATTTCAGGGCTTTGGTCATAATCCCCCAGAACGCTTTTGTAAACGGTTTTTAATAAAAGGCGAGTAGCAATTTTGTCGTAATCAATATCTTCTTTAATGTTTTGCACTGCGGCGCTTATAGTTGCTTCGTCTAATTCTTCTTCAGTAATTCCATCATACAAAGTAACTTTCGTGTCGGTGGCAACTTGAGTAACTTTAGAGATAGGATCCATCATTCCAAATGCGGCCCTTTCAATTGAGCGATTAATTCGGTCTGCATTGAATAATTCTTTTGTCCCATCTCTTTTTGTTACTTTTAGTTCCATGTTTTTAATATTTTATATGATTTTTTTATTTTATTTATAAGGTAATTTGTATTTTACACCCACCAGTTTTTAAAAGCAAACACGCGTTTTTAGCTCGAAAACTTATAACCTGTGAATAACTTTTATTTTTACAAAAATGTGGGTAAATAAAAAAAACTTGGAGAAAAAGCTACAAGTTTTTAGTGATTTTTTATGAAGCGGAAAAGTGTTTTTCAGCCCAGGGCACGCAAAAGATAGTGATTGGCGATGATAATGGTGGCTGAAATATAAAATAGTGAAGCAATAATCATCATCATATTGGTAAATATGCCGGGGCGCAAGGGCTTTGGCAATTTGAAATTATTTAAATAAAGAAGAACCGGTGTGTAGACGGCCATCACTACTCCGCCCAAAACCGCACTAATAGTAAGCAAAGCCAGGGGCTGCTTTAAGGGCAGAAAAAACATGCTGGTCAAAACAATAACCACCACCAGCCCATAATACAGCTGGCTTATGGATATGTTTTCTATTTTGCCAAGGTACTTTTTAAACGGCCCGGTATGGGAATTTACGTACAAAATATCGGCCACAATTCTAGCAAAAGCATCAATAATGGTCCACATGACCGAAAATAGCATCAAGGCCGACATTATCAAAAAGGAATTGAAGCCAAACATTCCCCAATGTTCTCCGAAAATATGGGCTTGGGCAATGGCCACATTCAACCCTTCCGGCAAAATGCCTTTGGGTGTTAATACGGCGTAGGCGTTTAGACTTAATAGTACCAAGGTTATCAATCCTAATAGCCAAAATATAATTCCTTGGTCCAATCGGATAAACCTCATCCACTCTTTCCAGTGAGCCATACTTTTTTGGTCGGGCTGAAAGGTATAGCCTTTGAAAGAAACTGATTCGGTTTTTCCGGTAATAGGATTGATAACTCTGCCAACGTATTTGCCCATGCCCGCTTGCTTATCCCGGTACCACAGTGAAATGCATAAATTCAAAAGCCCGCCGGCTCCGGCAAAAACAATGGCTCCGATTAATATGGATATATCGATTCCATCCGGCAGATAGCCAAAACTAAAGACACCAGCAATTCCTTCTTTAATAGTATCCCAAGAAAGAGTTAAAAAGCTGTTGATCAAAAGTAATCCGCAAAAAATCGGAACAGTAAATTTAAGAGATCTTTCTAATAGAGTGTAAGCTACCTTGCCGGTAAAGGTTAAAACTAATACCAACAAAAGACTGGCCACTGCCCATAGCAAGTGATCTCCAAACCCTAATAGTTCTTTTAAAATGGTGCCAATGGTACTTGCCCAGCCTGGCCAAATGTAAAGCAGTACTGCGGATAAAAGCCAAAATGGAGCGAACCATTTAAATATCCTTGAAGAAGAAGTAAAAAAACTTTCTCCGGTGGCCAGGGCGTGACGGGCCACTTCTTGGTTGATAAAATATTGGAAGGTGATGCCGATAAGCGCCATCCATAACAGTTGCGGGCCGTATTTGGTAATTAAGTGAGGCCAAAGAATCAGTTCACCGGTTCCAATTGCCAGTCCCATTACCACTATTCCAACGCCCAAGGCTTTTGACCAGTGGGGTGCTTTATGCAATTCCTTAATTTCTAATTTTGGATAAGAATTTTCCATAATATACGTGGTGTATTTATTGTACCAAGCTCGAACCTATTTCCAAAATCGGTAATGTGCCACGCGCGGAGCGCGTGGTGGCTTGAAACTAAATCGTACGCTCGTATCGTTCCGCCACTGCCTCGCTTCACTCGGCAACCCCAAAAAGAAAAAATGTTCCTTGCTTTTCTGATTTGCGCGCGCCCGATTTTTTCTGAAAATGG
>CALRCB010000011.1 GCA_943354455.1 Candidatus Staskawiczbacteria bacterium
ACCTACAGTTTTTGCGATGCCATGGCAAAAATGATTCCTCCGGGAATGGACTTAGAAGAAAGTTTAGACGCAGTGACCGAATTAAAAGAGTTGTATAAAAATGACCCGCAAGCCAAACGGTTATTAGATTTGGCAAAAAAACTAGAAGGTGTTGCCCGCCACGCTTCAACTCATGCCTGCGGAGTGGTGATTTCGGCAACTCCGCTGGCCAATTTAGTTCCCCTGCAACACCCGCCAGGCCAAGATGAAGCTATTATTACCCAATACGAAATGCACGCCATTGAAGATTTGGGGCTTTTAAAAATGGACTTTTTGGGGTTGAAAAACTTAACCATTATTGAAGATACTTTGGCCAGAATTTTTGTCATTCGTGGAGAAAAAATAGACATGGAAAATATTCCTTACGACGATAAGCCAACCTATAAATTATTACAAGATGCATTAACTACTAGTGTATTCCAACTTGAATCTGACGGAATGAAACGCTATTTAAAAGAATTAAAGCCAACCGAATTTGAAGACATTGTGGCTATGGTGGCACTCTACCGCCCGGGCCCTATGCAATTTATCCCAGACTACATTGAAAGAAAACACGGCCGGCAAAAAATTACCTATATTGTGCCAGAGCTTGAACCGTTACTGAAAAATACTCAAGGTATTATGATCTACCAAGAGCAGTTAATGAAATTGGCGCAAGAAATTGCCGGTTTTACTTTGGGTGAAGCTGATGTATTAAGAAAAGCGGTGGGTAAAAAAATTAAGGAATTGCTAGACGCCCAAAAAACTAAATTTATTGAGGGCACGGTTAAAAAGGGATTTAAAAAAGAAATTGCAACGGAACTTTGGCAGTGGATTTTGCCGTTCGCTGCGTATGGTTTTAACAAGTCGCACTCGGCCGCCTACGCCACCATTGCTTATGAAACCGCTTATTTGAAAGCCCATTACCCGGTGGAATTTATGGCTTCAGTGTTAACTTCTGAAAAGGCTGATGTGGAACGTATTGCCTTGTTAATTGAAGAATGCAAAAAAATGGATATTGAAGTGCTTCCCCCTAACATCAACGAATCACTGAAAAACTTTACGGTGGTTCCCGGCCAGCAAAAAATCCGCTTTGGGCTCTTGGCCATTAAAAATGTGGGTGTGGGAATTATTGATGCTACGACAGAAGAAATAAAAAACGCCGGGCCGTTCAGCTCAATTGCCGACTTTATTACCCGGGTAAATTCTAAAGATTTGAATAAAAAATCAATGGAAGCGTTAATTAAAGCCGGCGCATTTGATGCTTTCAATGAAAGAAATCAATTATTGCAAAACCTGGAAAAATTATTAGAAATAGCCCGCGAAAACCAAAAAAATAAGTCTAATGGGCAAATTGGGCTGTTTGCTTCCTTGCCCGCCGAAGCCTTGGCGAAGGCGGGTGCCCACAATATAAAACTTGAGCCAGCCGAACCGGCCCACATGTTGGAAAAATTAACCTGGGAAAAGGAATTACTGGGCTTGTATGTAAGCAGTCACCCATTAAACAGTTTTAAAAAATTATTTGAACAAAAAACCGTAGCCATTGCGACGATTGATAAATTAATGGTTGATAAAAAAATTATTGTCGGCGGATTAATTACTAATATCAAAAAAATCATCACCAAAACCGGCAAGCCAATGCTCTTTATGAAATTAGAAGACTTGACCGGAAAAACCGAAATTGTTATTTTCCCAAATTTATTGGAGGCCAAGCCTGAAATTTTAAAAGAAAATAAAATTGTCTTTTTAGCCGGCCGGGTGGATGACCGAAATGGCGAAATTAAAATTGTCGCCGACGACGTGCAAGAGATTATTGTGCCAAGAGAAGCCTAAAAATTTACAATAAAAGAAGCCTCGCACAAATTAGCGTGATGCTTTTTGTTTGAGGCTTTGCTGTCTATCAGCGATCAAGGGTGTCCTTGATCATTTCTTCTTCGGTCATTGGCTTGGGTTTTTGGGCAAAAACGCTGGCTGGTACCCCCAAATCATCATCCGCAGGTCCCACGATTTCCCGGCGTTTTTGCCAAGCCTCAATGACCTGATCGTGATTGGCTGGAATTTTCGTGCTCATAATCAATAGAGCAAGAATATTCAGCTCTGCACGAGAAGCTATGGCGATTACATCAATCACTGCTTCGTGAAAAGGACGTAACGATACCATGAAATTTCCTCAAAAGAAGGACTACGTCATTCCGCAATATGTGGCAAGGGTTTGACGCTTTGACCCTATGCATCCATTATATCACTTATAAGTACCAATGTCAAGAGTTTACCCTGCCCTTCCAAAGTGCTAAAATCATTGAATACCAATTAATCAAACTTAACCAATAATATGGAGATAGAAAAAATAAGACACTCGCTCGCCCACCTTTTGGCTTCGGCTATTATGGAGTCTTTTCCTAAAACAAAATTAGGCATTGGCCCCGCCATTGAAAATGGTTTTTACTACGACATGGAAATTAACGGTTTAAAGCCGGAAGATTTACCAAAAATTGAAAACCGGATGCGCGAATTGATAAAAGAGAACCAAGAATTTACCGGCAAAAAAGTGTCAAAATTAATTGCCAAAAAATTATTCAAACAATCTCCATATAAATTAGAACTTATCAAAGACATTGAAGGAAAACTGGTAGGCACCTACCAAAACGGAAAATTTTTGGATTTGTGTAAGGGCGGACATGTAGACAACACCAAAGAAATTGACCCGCATAGTTTTAAACTGACCAAAATTGCCGGAGCTTACTGGAAAGGAAGTGAAAAAAATAAAATGTTGACCCGCATTTACGGCGTAGCTTTTGCAACCGCTAAAGAATTAGATGAATATGTCGCCATGCAAGCCGAAGCCGAAAAACGCGACCACCGAATCCTAGGCCAAAAATTAGATTTGTTTGTATTTTCAGATTTGGTTGGCCCGGGACTCCCCTTGTATACTTTTCGCGGAACTGCCGTATTAAAAGAAATAAAAAATTATTCAAACCAACTACAAAAAGAAATTGGCTACCAAGAAGTGCAAACTCCAAACATGAATCGGGCGGAATTATTTAAAGTTTCCGGACACTATGATAAATATCAAGATAGCATGTTTAAAGTTTCATCACACTACACCAAAGAAGATTATTACCTAAAACCGATGAACTGCCCGCAACACACCCAAATTTACGCCAGCAAACCCCGCAGTTACAAAGATTTACCGGTAAGGATTGCTGACTTTGCCCAATTATACCGCGATGAAAAAACCGGCGAACTGGCTGGACTTACCCGCCTGCGTGCATTTTCACAAGATGACGGGCACTGTTTTTGTACTGAAGATCAAATAAAAGAAGAATTCAAGTCGGTTTTATTGGCCATTCAAAAAGCGATGAAAACTTACGACATGAATTACAAAATCAGACTTAGTTTGTGGGACCCGAAAACTCCGGAAAAATATTTGGGAGACGCCAAAACCTGGAAAAAATCGCAGCAAGCATTAGAAGAAATTTTAACGGAAAATAATATTGAGCATATAAAAGGAATTGGTGAAGCAGCCATTTACGGCCCTAAAATGGATTTGATTTGCAAAGATTCTATTGGCCGAGAATGGCAACTGGGAACTATTCAACTTGATTTTATCCAACCACAACGCTTTGGTTTAACTTATAATGATTCTGATGGCACCCCAAAAACTCCGGTTATGATTCATCGGGCGTTAGTTGGGTCGCCAGAACGGTTTTTTGGTATTTTAATTGAACACTACACTGGAGCCTTTCCATTATGGCTCGCCCCTGTTCAAATTGCCATTATTCCTATTTCCGCTGAAAAACATTCTGAATATGCCAACAATGTGGCCAAGCAATTTTCCCAAGCCGGATTTAGGTTTGAAGTGATGTCAGAAAACGAAAGCTTGGGTAAAAAAATTCGCGAAGCTGAAATGCAAAAAATCCCGTATTTATTAATTGTGGGAGATAAAGAAATTGCCGCCAATGCGGTTGGCGTACGGCAACGGGGCAAGGGGGACTTGGGTCAACTGGCAGTTGAAGAATTTATTAAAAAAATTAACGGGGAAATTATTAATAAAATCTAATATGGCGGAAATTTCACAACTAACGAAAAATTTAATATCAAGCTATTCTTTTTGGCAAAAATCAAAAATAAAAAAAGAGGGCGCCACCATTCATGTTGATGAGGTCGCTTCAAAAGTGGCTTCGTTTTACGAACGCATTCGAACCATTGTTGATTGGAAGGAAGAACACTTAATGCAACGGGCAGCCATTATCAGAAAATTAAAGCGCAGATTTTTAGATTTAGAATTAAATAATTTTTCTGGAGGCGAAATAGCCGAAGGTTTAGTGCTAGAACTTATCAGGGGTGGATACTTTCCCAATGACACCATTGAAGAGTCAAAAATTCAAGATGTACAAAAAATCATTGATAAGTATATTTTTATCTTAAAAGAAGGTTCTGAAAACAAAAAAGATAAAACGAGACTTCAGCTTTATAATCGCCTGTTAGAAATTGCTTCATGCGAAATTGAAGAAACGCTCACTCCTTCGCTCAAAGAAATGGCGCTAATAGAATATATGTTTGGGTTAATGAAGGAACGCATTAAAGTTTCAGAAGCCGTTTACCAAAAAAACTTACTAAAAGAAGACCAAAAAGACATTCAAATTTATATTGCCGTTCAGCAATCTTTATTTAAATTTGACGATCCGATTATCGGCTACAACTTGCTAAAATATAAATACCCAACATGGGAAAACCCAAGTGATTTGGATTTACTAGAATTCGCCAAAAATATTTATAAAATAAGTGCCGATATTGAAAAAGAGCTAGAACATCCTCTGGCAAAAAAGTTTTACATTATCTGCGAAAAGTATGATACCGCCTACTTGCTTATCGGAGATATTTTAGCCGGAGAAAACACTGAAAAAATAATCAATGAAGTAAGCGAACCAGCCTTACTAGAAGGATATATTAGGATCTCTTATGCAAGTCGTCTGGCTAATTTGAAGACAAAAATTACCCGAGCGGCAGTATATTCCACATCATCAATTTTTATCACTAAAATTTTATCATTGATTATACTTGAACTCTTATTGGCAAAAATATTTTCCGGAAGCCTACATTGGAATATTTTAATTGTAGACATATTAATCCCCACATTTTTAATGGCCGCTTTGGTGATAAATGTAAAACCTCCATCAAAGAAAAACATTAACATGGTGATTGTGGAGATAATGAAAATATTTTACCAGAAAGAAAAAACTGATACATATGAAATTAGAATTCCACGTAAGCGAGGAGTTGTTACCCGGTTTATTTTATCATTAAGTTATTTAGCGGGAACGGTTATTTCTTTTGGCTTTTTGTACTGGGTATTTACCTATTTTGGCTTTCCCATCAGTTCAATTATTATAAACATTATATTTATCGCCTTGATTTTATTTGCCGGAACGGTGGTCCAAAAACGTTCACAAGAACTGACGATAGAAGACAACCAGGGCGGGTTTTTAGTGTTTGTTTCCGATATATTATTCTTGCCAATTGCGGGCTTGGGACGATGGATGAGCAATAAGTGGAAAAGATACAACATTGTTACTACGTTTTTGAATGTGTTAATTGATATGCCATTTTCAGTGTTTGTAGAATTTTTGGAACGCTGGCGTGGATTTATTAAAGACAAAAAAGACGACCTACGGTAAATGCAAAATAAGCTCGTTGTAATATTGGGGCAAACTGCGTCGGGCAAAACCGATTTATCGGTTAAGCTGGCTAAAAAATTCAGGGGGGAAATTGTATCTGCTGATTCCCGGCAAGTTTACAAAGGATTAAACATTGGTTCCGGAAAGGTCACTAAAAAAGAAATGGCGGGTATCCCCCACTATCTTTTAGATGTTGCTAATCCAAAAACAAAGTTCACGGTAGCCCAGTTTCAAAAATTAGGCGTTGAAGCAATAAAGAAAATTCACACTAAAAACAAACTCCCCTTCTTGGTAGGCGGAACTGGTTTCTATATTCAATCAATTGTTGATGGAATTGTTATTCCAGAAGTGGCACCGAATCAAAAGTTAAGAAAAAAGTTATCCGGTTATAAAGTTGAAAGGCTTTATGAAATGCTCAAAAAATTAGACCCCATGCGCGCCAAATCAATTGACGCCAAAAACCCAATCCGGTTAATACGAGCCATTGAAATTATTGAAGCCACCAAAAAGCCGGTTACACCCCTTAAAAAGAACCCGCAATTTGAAGTATTGCAACTTGGCATAAAAAAACCAGCCAAAGAACTTAAAAAGCTAATTGAAAAGCGGTTACAAAAAAGAATAAAAGGAATAATTACCGAAGTTAAAAAACTCCACAATCCGCCGGCTGGCGGAGGACTTTCATTTAAACGTTTAGAAGAATTAGGCCTTGAATATCGCTACGTCGCACAATACATTCAAGGCAAAATAGATTATCAAGAAATGATAACTATTCTGCAAAAAGAAAGTGAACATTTTGCCAAACGCCAACTAACTTGGTTTAAACGAGACAAAAAAATCCACTGGATAAAAAACCAAAAACAGGCTGAGAAACTAATTAAGAATTTTCTACAATAAAAAAGGCGGTCTATCATGTAGACCGCCCTGGATACGTTTACGCCATATCCACGGCACATTGCCGAGCATATTTCCGTAAGCGTCTTTGGCAAAATTCCTGCCTCATGGTGTCATTTTCGTTGTCTGAGCCACCATTATCTAAGACATCGTTCGCTCGATCGCCAATTAGACTAATAAGTCGCTCCATAGGAAGCTTTTCGTGGGACTGGAACTCCTTCCACGATAGTTGATGTTCTCCAGTACGCTGTCGCGCAAGAGCCCGTTGGTAACGAACCTCAGGCGGAGCTGTAACATACACCCGCAAGTGTTGAAGTGGTAAACGTATTACCATCTGCTCGTCCACTAATTGGCGCATGCTATCAAAAATCACAACCGGAGTAGAAGCCGCCAAAAGATTTGTTCTAATCGCGTCTGCCAAAAAACATTCTCCATGCTCGCTAGATAAATCCCTAACAAGCTGGTCACAATTGGGACGAGTTGGTTCTAAACCTCGATCCCTGGCCATCTGACGGATAATGTCTCCTGTGCAATGGCGAATCACGCGCTCACGCCCGCACCAATCCTCGATTGCTCCAACAAGCTTGCCTTTTCCCGCAAGTTGCGGACCAACTAAGGCGATCACGAGCTGGCCCATGGAATCTTCTCCGTGGAAATGAAGGGGTTAAAACTTGAAGATACACAAAATAATGAACTGATATAAATATTATCAGATCAACAAAATAGAGTCAACTTAAATTAATTTCTTTAATATCTCTTGCACGGTGGCTGGGTTGGCGGTGCCACGGGTAGCGCCCATGACTTGCCCAGACAAAAATTGAATAACATTAGTGTTTCCACCCTTATAGTCTGCTACCGCTTTTGGGTTTTTAGCAATTACATCTGTAATAATTTTTTCCAGCTGTCCATTGTCTTTCATTTGTCCCCAATTGTTTGACTCAACAATATTTGATGGCTCAACTCCGGTATTAAACATTTCCAGTAAAACTGTTTTAGCGGTTTTACTATTAATTTCTTGCCGGTGAATCATTTTTACAAACTCGCCAAAATTCTCCGGGGTAATTTTACAATCCTTTTCAAAAAATTCCTTACCGCCCAAAAGCCCCTGTAAGTCAGAAATCAAATAATTCGAAACTAATTTATACAGATCTTTACTGCTTTTTACTTTTTCAGCTATCAGCCAAGCCTGCAATTCTGAAACCACTTTTTCAAAGTATTCGCTCAACTCTTTTTGGTTAACAAAAACTTCTACCTGGCTTTTTTCTAAGGCGTATTCTTTTTCAAAGCGTACCCGTTTTTGCTCTGGCAATTCGGGGATTTCTGATTCTATACCGGTAATATATTCTTTTTCAAAGTGAAGCGGTGGCAAATCAGGCTCAGGAAAATACCGATAATCATGGGCTGATTCTTTTTCCCGCTGACTGAAGGTTATCTCTTTTTTATCATTCCAGCCCCGGGTTTCCTGCACCACAACTCCCCCACTTTCCAATAATTCTGTTTGACGGGCAATTTCAAAATCAATCGCTCGTGCAACTACTCGAAAAGAATTTAAGTTTTTAATCTCAACCTTGGTACCGAGTTTTTTGGTTTTACTTACACTGATGTTTACCTCAACCCGCATTAAGCCTTTTTCCATATCTGCGTCCGACACTTCCAAATACTTAAATATTAATTGCAATTCTTTGGCAAAATCACTAGCTTCTTTACCGCTAGTTATGTCTGGCTCGGTTACTAATTCCATCAACGGTACACCTGCCCGATTAAAATTTACCAATGAATAATCGGCACCTTCCGGATGAATAGAGCTTCCTGTGTCTTCTTCTAGATGAATCCGGGTAATGCCAATTTTATGTCCATCAATAACTAAATACCCACCCTCGCACAACGGCTGGTCGTATTGTGAAATTTGATACCCTTTTGGAATATCCGGATAAAAATAATTTTTGCGGTCAAATTTTGATTCCGTAGCAATTTTACAGTGTAAAGCCAAACCAGTTTTTATTACTTTTTTTACTGCTTCTTCATTGGCAGCCGGCAATGTTCCAGGCTGAGCGGTGCACACTTCACAAATATTAAAATTCGGCCGAGTTTCATTCGGATCATTTTTGCACGAGCAAAACATTTTTGAATTTGTTTTTAGCTCAGCGTGAACTTCTAAACCAACAGCCAGCTTATACATAGTATAAATATATCAAAATCAGGCGCGTTTTACAATAAAAAAAAGGGGTGATTGGTCTTTACACCAATCACCCCCACAAGACAAGTCCCACCACTGGGACTTAGACAAGGAGGATCACCTCCAATCTTTGGTTGGTTGACATGGTTGCAATAACCATAATCTTTCCCCTCCTTTCTTTTTCTATGGGCGCACTCTAATTATAATACTCCGTAAAATTTTATCAAGCACTTATTTACTTTTTTCTATCAAGGACTGTAAAAGAATAATTATATAAGTTTTTTTCGTCGGGTTGGTGATTTTCGCGGTTTACTTCTTGCCAATCATTGACCTCAAATTACGGGAAAAAGATGTCGCTGGAAAAATTCATATCAATATAGATTAGGTACATCCTATCAGTTAAAGGTAAAAATTGCTGATAAATGGATGATCCACCACAAATCATCACCTCTTATTCTCCTTTGGTCATTTCCAAAAATTCATCAGTAGTGTTTTTAAAATGCTTCAAATCAGCAGGTAAATACCAGGGCAGTGCATTTTTTTTAATAATTCATAGTCACCCGACCTTTGGTGCAAACTTAAGTTAATATTTCTTTTTTAATCTCTTCAAAAACTTCATTAATTGCTTTTTCGCCATTTATCATAACTACATTATCAAACATTGCCGGAAGCTTTTTATACACCTCATTTACCTTGGTAAGTTTTTCCTTTTGTTCAAAATATTCTTTATCTTCTCCCCTTCCCTCAATTCTTTTCAGGCAGGATTCAACTGAAACATCAATAACAAAAGTTATGTCTGGCAACAAAAAATTGCTATTCATTCCTGTAAGCAAAGCAACATCCAGGCCTTCGGCATGTCCATAAGCAATAGTAGAAAAAAAATAACGGCTTGAAACAACAAATTTTCCTCCCTCCAAAGCCGGAATTACTTTATTCTCCAAATGCTCTTTTCTATCTTGCACATATAATTGTTGTAATTGAAGTGGCTCAATTTTTATTTCTCCCTTCAATGCTTGCTTTATTTTCCGCCCAGATTAAGAATCTATCGTCGGTTCTTTCGTTAAAATAACTTCTTTGCCGTTATTTTTTAAAAAATCAACCACCAAATCAACCTGGGCGCTTTTACCCGACCCGTCCATTCCTTCTAATACAAAAAATTTCCCTTTTGGCATATTATTTTTTACCTGTTGTTCCAAACCCTCCCCGGTTTTTATTTTCCAGTTTTTCCACTTCTTTCCATTCAAATTTCGCAATAGGAATAAATACCGCCTGCGCAATCCGTTCCCCCTTTTCAATTAGCACCGGCTTATCAGTAAAGTTATAATAGCTGGCGCGAATTTCATCTTCATCGCCACAATAATCCGGATCAATAATTCCAATGCCATTAGGCTTAATCAGCCCCTTTTTATGAATTGAACTTCTGGCGGCCACCATCATAAAATATCCCGGCGGAGTTTCAACGGCAATGTTTAAATTCACCAAGCCAACGGTACCCGGTAAAATTTCTACGGCTTGGCGGGCGGTTAAATCAAACGCTGCGGCACCCGCGGTTTGTTGGGCCGGCATTGGCAATTCTTTATCAAACCGCTTTATTTTTATCTCCATGCTACTTAAAATTTATCCACTCGTTATTTTTAGTGAAATTTTTATGATACTGGCTGGCGATTGGTTTTACACTGCCAAAATATTTACTATTTAAGGCATCTTTCCCATATGGCACATCAGCGTCACTGGAAAGCTTAACAAAAGCCACTTGGGCGATTGGCATTTTATAATACAGTTTAATCGGCAAGTTAGCTAAATTATGCAATTCTAAGGTAATTTTTAAGGTATTTCCCGGGTCAACATATCCGGCGGTGGCGTGGACAATTAACCCAATTCTGCCCAATGAAGATTTTCCATTTAATTGCACCACCATATCATTTGGCACGCCAATGGTTTCGTAAGTCATACCCAAAGCAAATTCACCGGGGTGTAAAATAAATTGCTTATCATCGTTTATGCTCAATTCTTCCATCATATCGTCAATAGGTTCTTTGGGATCAATACACACATTGTTGGTATTTTTAAAAACTAAAAAATCCGCGCCCAAATGAACATCCACTGAAGCGGGCTGAAGTGAGTTAGGAAACATGGGTTCAACCTTGATTTTTCCTTCTGCAAGCGCCTGCTTAATATCTTTATCTGATAAAATCATTTATATTATTTAGTTATTTTAATACTGTATTTTACCTATTCCAAAATAAAATTGCAAACAAAAAAACGGCGGCCTCAATGGCCGCCGTTTTAAAATACTAATTAACCCTTAATCTCAATACCCATGTTCTTGGCAGTCCCCCCAATTATCTTCATGGCTTGTTCAATGTCAGTCGTATTTAAATCTTTCAATTTCTTTTCGGCGATTTCTTTTACTTGAGCTTTAGTAACCTTACCAACCATTTTTTTATTTGGTTCTCCGGATCCTTTTTCAATTCCCGCCGCTTTCTTTAATAATTCCGAAGCCAACGGAGTTTTTAGGATAAAAGTATAACTTCTATCTTTATAAATAGTCACTTCAGCCGGAATAACAAACCCCATTTGGTCGCGAGTGGCTTCATTAAACTTTTGGCAAAATTCCGCAATGTTTAACCCGTGTTGAGCCAATGCCGGACCAACCGGAGGCGCAGGGTTAGCTTTACCTGCATTAATCTGAATTTTTACTACCGCTTTTACTTCTTTTGCCATATTTTTCTTGCCCCGTAGTGAGCTATGCTCTACTACTGGGGTTATTTATACTTTTTTAATTTGTAATGAATCCAATTCCACTGGTGTATCCCGCCCAAACATATTAACCAGTACTTTAATTTTTCCTTTTGCCTGGTCAATTTCAGATACTTTTCCTTCCATTCCCTTAAACGGTCCGTCTAAAATTTTCACCGCCACTCCAATTTCAAAGTCCACCTGGAATTCGGGTTCACCACTATCCATTCTCTTTTGCAAGTCAGCAATGTCGGCTGCCGATACCGGGATTGGTGTGGTTCCAGCTCCTAAAAATCCGGTTACCCGGGGAGTGTTTCTAACCACGTACCAGCTTTCGTCATCCACAATCATTTCTACCAATACATATCCAGGATAAATTTTTTCTTCAACGGTTTTTCTCTTTCCGTTTTTAATTTTTATCTTTTTCTCTTTTGGCACCATCACGTTAAAAATCTTATTTTCCATGCTCAAAGATTCAATTCTTTGTTTAAGATTTTTTGCAACAGCATCTTCATACCCCGAATAAGTATGAATCACGTACCAATTTTTTTCTTGTTCTACAACTTGCTTAGGCATGTTATTAAAAACGGTTTAAGAATTTTACCTTACGATAAATGATTTTAATGCGGTTGAAAAAACATAATCCAACCCGCCCAAAAATGCAGACACTATAATAGTTACTGTCAGCACCAATAAGGTGAACCGGATAACTTCCCGGGCAGACAACCAATTGGTCTTGCGTAATTCAACGTATACTTCTTTAAAAAATGATTTAACTTTTTCTACAGTTATCATATATTT
>CALRCB010000012.1 GCA_943354455.1 Candidatus Staskawiczbacteria bacterium
GAACCCCGGCGCAACGAAAAATTGGCCTCATCTAAAATTGGCTTGTTACTTTCCCATTGAAAGGAAACATTATTAAATTTTACGATAGTTTCATTGCCTGACATAGGCAGATATTGACACATTTTAAGATAAGTATCAAGCTATTGACAATAATTATTAATAGGAGTACAATAAATATTGGGTAATCCCAGGTTTGTTATATGGCAAATAACTCGCTATTGTGGCGGGGTTGCACTAACAAATCAAGCAATGTAAAGGAATTGTCTCATGGTCAAGCACATGTTGGCTCTTGTTCTGGCTTGTTTGGTGACAATGGGTTTTGCGGGCGTATGTCCGGCCCAAGATGTTGACGACATCTCTCGGACCGTTGGGAAGGTCACTGACAAGTTAGAGGAAACTGCGCTTAAGCTGAAACTGCTGAGGCTTCAGTTACAAGTGACAGACCTTTCAATTCAACTGGACACAATCGAACTCTGTAGGGCTGAAATCAATTTGCTTGCTCACGGCCCAGTTGAAAAATTGCGAGAGAGCATCGAGAAATTTCTTTCGCGGGCTGGTAGTAGTCCGATTGATTCGGTGTGGCCAAAAGTCTACGGCCAAGAAGTGCGACCAATTCTGGTCGCCAGTTTCAAGGGTGATCCCTTGCCCAAGAAATTGACCAAGACTCAGGCCAGGATTGTACTGGCCGGTGGAGAAAAGAGCGACCTCAAGAAAATGAGCGAAGAAGCTCTTTTGGTTATCGGAGAAGAAGATGTGCGCATTAAGAAGAAAGGGGTGGCGGTGGTAGAACTCGAAGATTCCATCAAAAAGGAACTCGAAAAGATCAAGAAGAGATTAAAAGACGATTGATTCGTTGCGTGCGTAGGGCAAATTTTGCCAGAACCCCAAATCTGTTTTAGGACGGATGAGGGGTTATTTTTTTTGCAACAATTTTTTGGTATTTGAAATATCTGTGTTAATATAAAATTAATTAATAACGTGTAATAATAATTTCATGATTATGGATACCATATTAGCAACTAATATTTTATTTTATACTCTGACAATATTTTTGGTTTTGTTTGCGGTATGTGTGGTGGCAGTTTCCATTAATGTGATTATGATCATCAGGGTTTTAAAAAGAGAAGCGGAAAGAATTGAAAGCGATATTAAGGCGGTGCGGGATAAAGTGAAAAACGGGTCAATGGCCATTACTTCTTTTCTTGTTTCCATAGCATCATTTTTAAATAAAAAAGATAAAAAGTCGAAGAAGTAATAACTTAAAATAATATATATAACTATGGCTAAGAAAAATAATTTAGGCAAAGAAGTATTAATTGGGGCTGGGTTGGTGGCGGTGGCCGCCGCCGCTGCCGGGGCTTACTTTTTATACGGTTCAAAAAATGCAAAACAAAATCGAAAACAGGTAAAAGCATGGACTTTGAAAGCTAAAGGAGAAGTTTTGGAAAAACTCGAAAAATTAAAAGATATTAACGAAGATATTTATCAAAAAGTGGTAAATGAGGTGTCAAAAAAATATCAGGCCGTTAAAAGCATTGATAAAAAGGATGTTTTGGAGTTTGCAAAAGAACTGCATTCTCACTGGAAAAGTATTTCAAAGGAAATTGTTGCATTTCATAAAGCAAAAGGAAAAAAATAGTTATATCAATGAAAAAGCTGTCATAATCTGACGGCTTTTCATTTATATAGGTTTTAGGTATAATTACATTAATTGTATGGACTATTTTTTTTGGGGAACAATTTTATTATTTGTTGCGACGGTAATTTATTATATTATCTTTTTTTCTTTTATTTACTATTGGCATGAGAAGAGAGCCACTTTTTTGGTAGTTCCCCTTATTTATACCTTTGAATTCTTTCTTATAGGATTTCTTATTATTTCCTTGACCGTTATTTTATTACAGTATATGCCTGATATATTAGAGATTTTCATAAAATTATAAAAATAAGATGGCAAAATTATCTGATTATTTCTTTTTTTTAAACCCAGTCAATAAATTTTTTATGGGCGGGTTTTGGTGGCTTGCCATTATGGCCGTAATATTTTTTGTACCATTTCTGAGGGTTTGGTGGTGGGTATTTTTCCCTCTACTGCTTTCTATAGAATTGCGGACGCTTTACCTGTGGTGGATAGAGTGGGACTATGCTTATGCAAATAAAAAATGGGTGGTTCTGGAAGTTATTACGCCAAAAGAAGTATTGGTTCCGTTAAAAGCAATGGAAGATATTTTTACCGTTATGTGGGGAGTAAATTATGATTCTCCTAATTGGCGCGAAAAATGGTGCGAAGGAATGTTAACCGATGCTGCCGGATGGACATCTTATGAAATTGTTAGCATTGAAGGAAATTTGCATTTTTATATAAGGGTTACCGAGTCTGGAAGATCTTCACTAGAAACAGTTTTGTATGGCCATTACCCAGAATTAGAAATACGCGAAGTACCCGATTATACCAAGGACGTTCCTCAAGACATGCCTAATAAAGAATGGAATACGTATGGAGAGGATTTTTTGCTGGGCGGAAAATCTGATGTATATCCGATAAGAACCTATGAAAAATTCTTTGAGCCGCAGGGTGAAAAAATTTCGGCTGAAGAAAAAAGAATTGACCCAATGTCTTCATTGCTAGAAATGATGTCAAAGTTAGGTCCAGGCGAGCAATTTTGGCTTCAATTTATTGCGATGTCTTCCGATGAGCCTGATTTTCAAAAAGAAGCAGAAGATGTGATTGCAGAATTAACCAAGCGTCCAGTAAAGAAAACCAAAACATTTTTTGCAGAAATATCAGAAATGTTATGGAATGTTCTGTTCGGTCCCCAAAAAGAGGGTTCGGGTGAAAAGGCTAGTTATAGTTGGATAGATTCAGCAAAAAGTGATGGTGATGATGGAATTAAAGAATTACTATTGAGTCCAGGCGAAAGAGAAATACTTACCGAAGTTGAAAATAAATTAAAACGACCAGTGTTTAGAACTGGAATCAGGGGCATGTATGTTGCTCGTCGTGAAAATTGGAATGCTGGGCATCGTATTTTAACCCGGGCTTACTTTGGGCATTTTCTAACTAAGCAAATGAATTTTATTAGTTTTTCTAAAATTACTCGGCCAAAAACTAAGTATATGTTCAGAAAAAGTGTGCCTGTAATAAGAAGCAGAAAAATGTTCCGTAATTATGTGGCACGATTTACCCCGCTTTTTCCAAACAGAAAAGGAGAAATGTCTATTTTTAATACCGAAGAATTAGCAACACTATACCACTTCCCATTAAAAATTACCGGATTGGTGGCGCCTACTATGGCTAGGGTTGAATCTAAAAAAGGAGGGCCCCCACCGAATTTACCAATGGAGTAGGTTAAATTTTATTTAATAAATAATATGGATCATAATAAAATAACATTTTTTGGATTAACTTCTTTTAGAAATCAAAAAAAGAAGTTTGGCATAAAGCAGGACGACCGGCGCCGGCATTTTTATACTATCGGTAAAACCGGTATGGGAAAGTCTAATTTAATGGAAAATATGGCTATTCAAGACATTCAAAATGGCTATGGGATTGCCTATGTTGACCCTCATGGAGAGGGAGCTGAAAAACTTTTGGATTTTATTCCTAAGGGAAGAATTAATGATGTTATTTTTTTAAACCCCGCTGATTTAGATTTTCCTATTGCCTTTAATGTAATGGAAAAGGTGGATTTTAGATACCGTCACTTGGTAGCTGGTGGATTGATGGCGGTGTTTAAAAAGGTTTGGCCAGATGTGTGGTCGGCCAGAATGGAATATATTTTAAATAATACTATTTTGGCGCTTTTAGAATACCCAGACTCAACGTTGCTCGGAGTCAACCGAATGTTGGCTGATCCAGAATACAGAAAAGAAGTGGTAGCCAATGTTACTGACCCAACGGTAAAAGCTTTTTGGGTAAACGAATTTGCAAGGTACAGTCAAAAATATGAAACCGAAGCCACGGCTGCCATTCAAAACAAAGTGGGGCAGTTTATGTCAAATGCCCTGATAAGAAATATTATCGGCCAGACTAAATCAACTATTAACATGCGCCAAATAATGGATGATGGAAAGATTTTGATTTTGGATTTATCAAAGGGAAGAATTGGTGAAGATAATTCCCGGCTGTTGGGGGCTTTGCTGATTACTAAAATCCAATTAGCGGCCATGTCACGGGTTGATATCCCTGAAGCAGAACGCAAAGATTTTTATTTATACGTTGACGAGTTTCAAAACTTTGCCACAGAATCATTTGCCAGCATATTATCAGAGGCCAGAAAATACCGCTTGAATTTAATTGTGGGACACCAGTACATCAGTCAAATGGATGAAATTGTGCGTGATGCGGTTTTTGGAAACGTAGGAACTCTAGCGGTATTCCGGGTTGGTGCCGAAGATGCGGACTTTTTAGAACGGGAATTTTCGCCAGAATTTATGGCCACCGACTTGGTAAACTTGGGGAAATATAATATTTATTTAAAGTTAATGATTGACGGAGTGGCCTCTCATCCTTTTTCTGCTCAAACCATGGAACCGCCAACTCCTATTGCTGATTCAAGTCGCAGTAAAATTATTGAGGCTTCTCGCCAGACTTATGGCGTTAAACGAGAAATTGTTGAAGAAGACATTAGGAAATGGACTCAGTTAAGTCAAACGCCATCAGCGACGGTGGGTGGTAAAATTCCAACTTCAAGCAGTATTGTGCCTGGATCTATTAGGCCATCAGATTCACTTTCTTTGGGCTCAGCAGAACAGACCGTTTTATATGATGCAATTTGTTCGGTGTGCGGTAAAGCCACAAAAACTATTTTTGAGCCGACCGTCGGGCGGCCAGTGTATTGCAAATCTTGTTTGAAGAAAATAAAAAATTCGGGAATCAACACTTCAAAGCCTGATACTCAAAAGCCCGCCGAACCGCCGGCCGTAGAAACGGTTATAGAAAACGTTTCATTTAAATCTCAAGATAAAAAAAATCCACCACTGGAAAAAAAACCGGATTCACTTCAGCCAAAAAGAAAAGAAATTAATTTGTCCGAATTAAAAAAAGCCTTGGAAAAATCATTGGATAATAAAACAGAATGAAAACCATAAAAGACTTTGATGTAGAAGGAAAACGCATCTTGGTAAGATGCGATTTTAATGTTCCGCTTGATGAAGATGGAAATATCTGTGATGATTTCCGGATTGTAAAAACCTTGCCGACCATAGAATATTTAGTTGAGCAAAAAGCAAAAATAATTTTAATGTCGCATTTGGGCGAACCGGAAGGCAGAATAATTCCGGCGTTAAATTTAAATAAGATAAAAGAAAAACTGGAAGAATTACTGAATATGGATATTGTAAAAGCCGATGATTGTATCGGCCCAAAGGTACAGCAACAGGTGGAAAATTTAGAACCCGGGGAAATTTTATTGTTAGAAAATCTAAGATTCCATAAAGAAGAAACTGAAAATGATTCGGATTTTGCTGAAAAGCTGGCGCAGTTGGGAGATTTTTATATTAACGATGCATTTGCTGATTGCCATCGTACTCATGCATCTATTGCTTTAATTCCGCAATTTTTACCTGGCGGGGCGGGGCTTTTGTTAGAAGAAGAAATAAGTGTTTTGTCAAAAATTATGCAACAACCCGATCGTCCCATGGTGGCAATTATTGGGGGGTCCAAGGCCTCAACTAAGGCGCCATTAGTAGATCCATTTTGCGCATTTGCTGATTTGGTAATTGTTAACGGACTCATTAAGCAAGAACTTATTGCTCAAAAAATTCCTTTGCAATATCCGGAAAAAGTGTTGGGTCCAAAAGACAACTTAGAAAGATTGGATGTTAATGAGCAAGATGTTTTGCGCTTTACATCACCCATATTAAAAGCTAAAACCATTTTTTGGAACGGTCCGTTTGGGAAATTTGAAGACGAACAATATAAAAATGGAACATTGCAAATTGCCAAAGCCATTATTGAAAGCAAAGCGTTTTCGGTTGTTGGGGGCGGGGAAACCATTGAATTTTTAGATAAAGAGGGTATGCTTGACCAGTTCAGCCATGTTTCAACCGGTGGCGGAGCAATGCTGGATTTTATTTCCGGCCAAACTTTACCCGGTTTAGAAGCGTTAAATTAATATGGAACTAATTAGAGATTTTAAAAAACTTAATAAAAATGATGCGGCTATTGCTGGGGGCAAGGGAGCTTCTCTTGGTGAAATGTCGCAGGTAGGCCTTCCCGTGCCACCGGGTTTTGTGATTCTTTCTGAATCGTTCGAAAAGTTTTTAGAAGAAACTGATTTAAATGTTGAAATAGACACTGTTTTGCATTCGGTTAACCATAAGGAAATGCATACGATTGAAAATGCTTCAGAAAAGATACAAGCATTGATTTTGGGCGCCGATATGCCAAAAGATATTGAAAATGAAATTCAAAAGTTTTTTGCGCAACTAGATGCAAAATATGTGGCTGTTAGGTCTTCAGCAACTGCTGAAGATTCGGCTTCTGCCGCTTGGGCCGGGCAATTAGATAGTTTTTTAAATACCTCCCAAGAAACATTGCTGGAAAATGTTAAAAGATGCTGGGCTTCACTATTTACCCCAAGAGCTATTTTCTACCGATTCGAAAAAGAATTACATAAACAAAAAATCTCCGTTGCGGTGGTAGTTCAAAAAATGATACAGAGCGAGGTTTCTGGCATTGCATTTTCGGTACATCCGGTCACACAAGACAGAAACCAGCTTATCATCGAGGCAGGTCTTGGCTTAGGAGAGGCTATTGTTTCTGGACAGATTACACCAGACAGCTATGTAGCAGAAAAAGAACCAAGAAGAATTATCGATAAAAATATTTCTTTACAAGCAAGAGGACTTTTTAAATCGGAAAAGGGAGGTAATGAGTGGCGAAATATTACCCGGGAGGAAGGGGAAAAACAAACTTTAACCGATAAACAGATATTAGAACTTTCAGAAATTATTTTACATATTGAAAACCATTATGGTTTCCCGTGTGACATTGAATGGGCATTTGAAGGCGGTAAATTTTATATCGTGCAAAGCAGGCCGATTACGACACTTGCTCAATTGTCTAATAATCTAAGTGAACTAGATCAGGTTTTAGAATCTGAGGGCATTAATAATAAGGATTTATGGGTTGAGCAAGGTAGGTGGGTGCAATCTCCATTTGCGTATGTAATGTTTTGTTATTTACAAACTACAAAGATTGCCAAAGAGCTTGTTCCTGGTCATATATTTGCGAACGGTTTCAATATTGATGGTTTTGAGTTTCCTCTAAAAATTGAGAAAGAGGTATTGATGCGTTATCTCAAAAAAGCTTATCAAGAAAATACCTTAGGGCAACTGACTCAAGAAATTGATACCAGGATGAAGGGGGTCTTCAAAGATCTTGAAGATTGGTTAGGTAAAACTGACAGCTATATCGAACATCACATCGATGAATTTTTGGATATCTATAAAGAGTTTAGTGGTATATGGTGTCTTGCGGTGTATGCGGGTAATTTAATGACTCAAGTAGCCAAGGATGTTGGCTATATAAAAAATGAAGCAGATTTATTTGCAAAAGTGCATCCGCATTTACGTAAGACTTGGCTTGAACATGAATTGGCAGATGTGGTCGCTATGGCTAAAAAATCACTACAGAAAGACTCTAGTCTTGCTAAAGATATTAAAAATTATCTAGAAAAGTATCGCTGGATTGCCATTAGCAAGTGGCTGGGCGAGCCGATTACCGAAGAATATGCTAAAAAGCGTATCGCAGAAGAAATAATTAACATTCAGCAGAATAATTATCTTGCTCCAAATCACGAACCAATTGAAGAAAATGCCTTAGATGGTGTTATTTGGTTCAGTATTTGTGCTGCCTATTGGCGCCCCGAATGTGGAAAAATGGAAATGATGATAGCGTTGCGACTGCGTAAGATGTTAGAAAAAATTGCAGAGGCAAATGGTATTACTTATGCCCAAGTATTACTTCTTTCCCCAAATGAGTTTACGGAAGTTGTAAAAGATGCAAGCCATAAAATCCAAAATGTAGAGAAAGTGTTGCAACGCGAAAAGGAGTTCTTTAGTTTTTTAACCAAGGATAACCGAGAAATTATTTTAACTCCAAAAGATCCTCAATATGCAAAGATAAAAGCTAGATTTATTCCGGTAATTAATCGGAATGAACACTCAGACACTTTAAAAGGCATTGGTGCTTCGCCCGGAAAAGCTCGGGGAAAAGTAAGAATCATTAGTCAGGCAAAAGAATTTAGTTCTTTTGAACCGGGCGAAATTTTGGTTGCCGCAGAAACCACACCATCATTTGTGCCATTGATGCGCATGGCATCGGCAATTGTTACGGGTATGGGCGGAATTACTTCTCATGCAGCAATCGTTGGAAGAGAGCTTAAAAAACCATGCGTAATTGCAGTAAAAGATGTGACGAGAATTCTCAAAACAGGAGATGAGGTGGAAGTGGATGCGGATAATGGAATCGTTAAAATTTTAAAATAAATTTTTATGGAAAATTTTTCTTTTATACGTCATGGCAATAAAATGGAGGCTGGGGTGGATCGTTTATCTATTGAAGAGTCTGGTCTGACAGTAGATCAACAAAATAAATGGAAAGAAGCTTGTGCAACATTGGATGAAGGTGTTGATCCAGAAATTACTTACGAAAACCTGCCTTTGATTGAAAAAATGGCAGTTGATATTTTTGAAAAACTTCCCGATAAGGCACTTTTACTTTTTGCTTCAACGGATTTCCCTAGGACCAGGATGACTTGTGCTCTCTTGAGTATGGAACTGACGCGATTGGGACTTGAAAATCCCGATAAACATATAGTTACTGGGTCAATTTGGGAATCACCAGAAGTAGCTAATCAAGATGAAAGCATTTCAAATTTACCTGGTGAGGCTAAGGGATTTCTTGATCTCTGGAAAAAATTTAAAGATAGAGAAGAGGCTAAAAGCGATCCATCGCTTAAAGAATATTTTAAGCAAAGTGGTGGCGAAAAAACTCATCCCAAAGAACAGGAAATCGTATTTAAATTAGCCAACCAAGATCTTGCCAATCCCGATTCTGTTTTTAGAAAAAGGGCAGACCAAATTAAAGGGCAAATCGAATCCTTTAAAAAAAGATACCCAGATGGTGATTACAAAACCTATTTTTTTGGCATTGGACATGTATCTACGTTAATTTCTGTTGATATTGCTCTTAATGATCGCGAAAAATATGATAGGGTTGAAGAAATACCAACTCCATTAACTATTATAAAAGCTGAAAAATAAAAAATGAATACTAAAAAATATATCTTGGATAGAATTAATTCGGGACCATTATTTAAACACTTTGAACGGGACTATAGTGTGTTTTTTCTTTCTTCCATGGGCGATACGCATACGGTAGCGAACCAACCAAAATACGGCAATGGAGGACTTACGTTTGCAATGATGACTTTCAAAAATAATGTATGTTGTTATTATCGTCTAGAGCAAGATAATGAGGTGTATCTTAAAAATATTGCCGATAATATTGCTAAAGATACATCTATTAAAGATGAAATTTTTCATAACTATTCTTTAGCTTGTGAGAAAATACTGGGAATTTACCAACAAATTGAAGTTCAGGAAAATTTCGGTAAATCTTTTATTGAAAATTTATCAAAAACTATCAACCAGCTCATTCCTTATCAAATTTTGATTTTACATAGAACTGATTCATTTGTAACAGCGTTTGAAAAAACGTCCGAAGTGCCAGACGAAATTTATGTTATTCGTAAAAAATACGAATCGGCATTTGGTTTATTTGAAACTAGATTTGAGTTACTTTGTAAAAAAATAGTTAAAAAATTAGAAGATGTAACTGTCGAAGATCTTAAGTGTTTAACTGCATTAGAGATTATAGAATTAATGGAGGGAGGTAAGCGACCTAGCGAATTAATTAAAAAGCGTAAATTGCTGACCATCGTTAACTATTTGCCAAACGTAGAAATTTTAACAGGTCCGGATACGGAGGTAATACTGCAAGCAATCCATGATAATGAGAGTAAATATCACCCTTCCGAAAACTTCACTGGTGAAATTAAGGGTAAAACAGTGTTTGGAACTGGAAAGGTAATAGGAAAATGCCATGTGATTAGTGATTACGATACAATAGAAGAATTAAAAGAGGGTGAAATTTTGGTAGTACCGTCAACTCTACCGAAGTACAATAATGTGTATAAAAGAGCAAAAGCAATTATTACTGATGAAGGTAGTGTTTTGGCACATGCCTCTATTTTTTGCAGAGAGTTTAAAATTACTGGAATTGTCGGAACGAAAATCGCAACCAAAGTGCTGAAAGATGGTGATTTGGTGGAAGTGGATGCGGATAAGGGAATTGTTAAAATTATAAAATAAGTATGTCTATTGTTTTAAATAAATTTCTAGATGCTTTGAACGGTGATGTTATGTATCCACCGGTTCAGAATTGTTCGCCCTTTATTCATGGGTCGGGTATTCATCTTAGAAAATATTTTGAACCCTATTATCCTGGATTGCCGACATCACCCTATCTTAATGTTAGTTCGGAAAATCAATCTTTTATTGTGGTGACTGAGC
>CALRCB010000013.1 GCA_943354455.1 Candidatus Staskawiczbacteria bacterium
AGTGTGCCCCCATCAGGGTCTTTAATAGTTGTAGGTGAAGAAGAAGAATAGGTTACTGTGTTAGTAGCAGTGGAGGCGCTGAAAGTACCTGCTCCGGAAATAGGAGTACCATTATTAAGCTGTAATGTAGAGCCATTACCCTGTGCCCAATTACCTGTGAGAGTTAAAGTTGATGTTACTAAAACTGTGCCACCTGTATAGTTATTGGTGGTAGTGCCACTGGAAACTGTCATCGCACCTCCCCAGATAATTCCTCCAGTCCCCGAGCCCGCTAGATTTCCTATTAAGTCGCTGGAACCGCTACCAAGGTTAACCGAGTTCGAACTACTTTGAGTAAGCCCTGCACCAAGAGCCACTACCGGGTTTTGGCCCGACATATCAAAAGTGCCTCCCGAGTTTACGGTGACGGCGCCGGTGAAGGTTTTGGTTCCGGTAGAACCAGTTGCCGAATTAAGGGTACCGGAAATTGAGGTAATGCCGGCAAAGGTAACTGC
Source organism: Candidatus Staskawiczbacteria bacterium (assembly GCA_943354455.1). Classification (GTDB taxonomy): domain Bacteria; phylum Patescibacteriota; class Minisyncoccia; order Minisyncoccales; family Staskawiczbacteraceae; genus VGLO01. The sequence continues at coordinate 495 of CALRCB010000013.1, forward strand.
TACGGCTCCCAGGGAAAGAGTTCCGCTTGATACTGTAAGTTTACCAAATGTGTAGGCGCCAGTTATTGAGCTCGTGCCAGTTGAAACCAGAGTGCTTGCCGAATTTATGGAAAGTGTTCCGCCCGAACCAATCGCACCCGCCAAATTTATCGTAGCGGTACTCGTAGTGGTTAATTGAGCATAAGCTTCATCATTGGATGAAAAGCTAATGCCAGTGGAAGCAGTAAGAGTTCCGGTACTTGCCGAAATTTTACCTATTTGTCCCCCCGCAGAATTACTACCATAAATAGTAATAAGGCCTGTTACCGCCAAAGTACCGGTTCCAACAGCAATTTCATTAGTCTCACTATTCATAAAACTACTTGGAGTAGTAAGATCAAGCGCACCACTTACATTAAGAGTATTGCCATTTAGTATCAGGGTGCTACCCGATAATGCAAAGGAATTAAATGTAAATGAAGCTATGGTAATAGGAGTTACATCAAGAGTCATAGTAAAACCAAAGCCAATTTTTACTGTGTCGCTATTTCCATTTCCAGACGAACCCGGATAACTGCTATTACAATTTGTCCATTGATTTGGGTCGCTCCAGTTAACAGTGCCACCAAGACCGGTTGTTTCGCACGCAAACCCCGGATCAATGATTTGGTCAATTTCTACCCCAATTGCTGGGTCGGACCCCGCAACTTTCAAATCAAATGTGTCAGTGGGATTTTGTAAATTAGTAAGAAGAATTCTATATTTTTTATCTTGGCCAATTGGGAAAAATGTGGCAATTGGGTCAGTGGCAATATTTCCATTTTGGTCAACTGGGTAGACTTCTATTGTGGCCGGCTGACTTTCATCAGTCGATTTGGCATATAAAGTGATATCTTTAGTATTATCAAGAACGGTGGCAAAGGTAGCTCGCACCCACTGATTGTTTTCTATGGCTTGATATATTTGGTCGCGGTCACGCACCTGCTCAGAAATATCATTGATAATTTCTTTGTTTTTATCAAGGTGAAGGGCTTTGGAAATAAAAATAATATAAAAAGTTTGTTCAGATAAATGCGGAACAGTCCATTCTATATAATCCAACTTTCCATTGTCATTGGTGTCATAGGCATTAAACAGCATATTTTCATTATTATTGTTTTTCCATTTAACTTTAATTTTACCTTCCTGGCCCACATTAAATATTTCTGGAATTTTAGTAAAAGCCAACACATTAGTTAATGGGTTTTTCGGGTCTTCATTAGGAGCTGAAACCGTGACTTCTTTTCCTTTAACGGTGTCTTGCTCGGTAATTACCGAAGCCGGAATTTGGTAATCAATTTGAACATATTCTTGGTCTTCTGGCTCGGCCTTTTGGACTGGAAGCTCAACCAGCTCTTTGGCTGGAATTTCTTTTGGTGATTCAAAAACTGCTTCAATTTTATCTTGGGTCGGCTCTTCTTGAACTGGCTGTTCTTGAACTGGTTGTTCAGTCACCCCCTCAGGTTGAGGATCCACAGGCACCTGATCAGACAAATTCACAAAAATGGCACCTTGTGTTTTAATAGTCTCTATTGGTTGACTAGATTGATCTATTGGAGTTTCTATTGGAGTTTCTATTGGAGTTTCTATTGGAGCAATTTCTTCAATTTCGGCCGGAACACCGATAATGTTGGCGGTAAAAAAATTCTTTATGCCCGAAAAAATGCCAAAGACAATGCCTTGTTTTTTTGGAACTGGACTAGAATTTTTAGCAAGAGAAGTTTTTTGAATAGCCAAGGCTAATTGATGTTTTTCTTGCAGTGAAATATAGTTGGTTTGATTTGGATCTGAAGAGATTATTTTATTAGCTTGGTCTTTAGTAACAATTTTAAAAGTGACATTTGAGGCATTCTTAGGAATTTCAATAAAGTGATGCTGGTTGGTAATGGAAGATTTTTTTACAAGCACGGCATATTTAATAGGTTTTCCAACTACCGCTAAAGAAGTTTGATTAATGTTAGCATCTTTGATTGTCAAAGAACGCATAGTCGGTTTTAAAAATAAGAAATTAACGGAAAAAACGATAAAAGAGACAACAATAGCAAGAATTACCAATTTCTTTTTAGAAAGGCGAAAAGGAAGATGAAAATATGGCTTTTTTGGTTTGACAAAATCGACTTGCGGTAAAGCCTTTTTTTCTTGAGAAATTTGAATAGATTCTACCTGATAATTAAAATATTTTTTAAGTTTCATCTAAAATACAAATAAACGTTTTTTTATTATATCATAATTTTAAAATACAACCACTGCAAAATATGTGTATAAATAGTATTGCTTGTGCAAGAAAAATAAAGTTGCCAGATTGTTATCTTTATTGTAGTATTATATAGAAATGAATATATTCAGTTTTATATTGAAAAGTGATACGGAAAAGCTCCCAAAAACTGCGGGGGTGTATTCCTTTTGGTTAAAAAATGAGGTAATTTACATCGGAAAATCCATAAATATTAAAGACCGGGTGAAAAATCACTTTTTCCAGCCAACGTATAAAGATGACCTATATATAGAAAGTGTGGAAAAAATTGGGTTCATAGAAACGAAGTCAGAAATTGAAGCTCTAGTACTGGAAGCCAGTTTAATTAAAAAATACCAGCCAAAGTTTAACGCCGTTTGGCGCGATGATAAAAATTACTTTTATGTGGCTGTGGAGGGAAAAAAATGTCCTATCATTTATATCTGTCACCAGAAAAAATACCCAAATGCTAAATACATCGGCCCCTTTACCGAAGGAAATGCCTTAAAAAAAACTTTAAAATTCTTACGAAAAGTATTCCCCTACTACACAACCATTAAACACCCGAAAAATAATTGCCAGTGGTGTAACTTGGGGCTTTGCCCGGGCGCAAAACCAAATTTAGTGGAGTACAAAAAAAATATAAAAAAATTGTCATTGATTTTAGAAGGCAAGCGTAAAGCCGTGTTATATTCTTTAAGAAAAGAAATGGCGGATTTATCAGAAAAAAATAATTATGAAGAAGCTTTAAAAATCCGAGATAAAATTTCTGATTTAGAACAGGTAATGGCGCATACCAGTGTTATCGAAAATTCCAAACTTGTGCAAGGACAGTCCTTGCTAAATAAGTGGGTGAAAACGGAGAAAGTATTAAAAGAAATTTTACAGTTAAAAGCGCCGATTTCAAAAATTGAGTGCTATGATATTTCTAATATTCAAGGTACCCAAGCCGTGGGGTCCATGGTGGTTTTTGTAAATGGGGCGCCAGATAAAAGCCAATACAAAAAATTCAGGATAAAAATTGAAAATAAGCCCAATGACATTGCTATGCTTAACGAAGTATTAACACGCCGACTTGCCCACCCAGAATGGGGATATCCACAGGTAATGTTAATTGATGGCGGAATCGCCCAATTAAATATTGGAATAAAAAGCAAAGCCGGATTTGCGGATGCCCAAAAAATAAAAATCATTTCTATTGCCAAAGGCAAGCGGGAACTGCTTATGGAAAGCCAAAAAGAAAAAATCCCCCTAAAGGCCTTGCCCCAAGAAATTTATAACCTAATTGTGCACTTAGATGACGAAGCCCACCGCTTTGCCATCACTTATCATAAGAAGTTAAGAAAAAAGGCTTTATTACAATAGGAATTGATATTTTTACAAAACTCTGCTATTATCAATTTAATGAAACGTCTTCTCTATCAAATGATTAGCGCTGGGGTTGGTTTGTGGTTGGCAACAATATTTGTTACCGGAGTTACGGTAACCGCTTATTCTGGCTCAAACTTTTACGGAATAAACTTGTCAGAAACATGGAAATTATTTATTCTCCTAGGAATCATCTTAGGCTTACTTAATTATTTTGTAAAACCAATTTTAAATGTAATTACTTTACCATTGCGAATTATCACCTTGGGATTATTTGGATTTGCGGTAAATATGTTTTTAATTTGGGTGGTAGATTATATTTTTACAGAATTTAGTGCGCCATTTTTACACCCCTTATTATGGACCACCTTAATTATTTGGGTACTTAATATTGTTTTTTCAAAAATATTTATAAAAGAAACTAATTAACAATTAACTTTTTATGATAGATACACACCAAATTTTGTTTTTTTCCCAAATTGCCATTTCAGTAATTTTAATTATTTTAATAGCCGTACAGCAAAGAGGAACAGCCTTAGGGGCCGGCTTTGGTGGCAGTGGAGGCGGGGAATCTTACTCATCTCGCCGTGGAATACAAAAGAAACTATATTACGCTACTATTGTAGTATCAGCTCTCTTTATCATTTTAGGTATTGCGGGACTTTTAATCTAATTTTGCACCAAACTCATGAATTTTAAATTTCCGAGTTTTGCTCAATGGAAACAAATTTTTAAAGTACTACAAAGAAAAGAAAAGAAAACTCTTTTAGTTTTTTTCGCATTACTAGTCACCTCTTTTGGGTTCTTGGTAATAAATTTTTATATAAGTAACACTATTGTTACTCCTGCTTTTGGTGGAGAATATACTGAAGGAATTGTTGGCCAACCAAGATTTATCAATCCCATTTACGGTGAAACCAATGATATTGACCGTACATTGATTGATTTAGTATTTTCGGGCCTAATGACTTATGATAATAACGGAAACATCGTAACCGATTTGGCCAGCAGCTATACCCTTTCTCCAGATGAAAAAACCTACACTTTCATATTAAAAGACAATATTGTGTGGCACGACCGCAGACCACTTACCGCCGATGATGTGATATTTACCATAAAAACCATTCAAAATTCAGATTATAAAAGCCCACTTAGGGCCAACTGGATAGACGTGAACGCGGAAAAATTATCTGACAAATCAGTTAAACTAACTTTAAAACAATCTTATAATTCTTTTTTGGAGAACTGTACTTTAAAAATAATTCCAAAACACATTTGGGTAAATATCCTACCGGAAAATTTCACCCTTTCGTCTTATAATTTGCAACCCATTGGCTCGGGACCATTTGAATTTTCAGGCCTTAGTCAAGATAACTCCGGATTTATACAAAGCTTGAATTTATCATCAAACCGTAAATATTATAACAAAACTTCTTTCATTGCTAGCATAAATGTTAAATTCTTTGAAAAAACCGATGATTTAATCAGGTCCGCCAAGACAAGAACCATTGATGGATTTGCCACAGGCACTTTTGAAAAAATAAAAACCAAACAATTTAAAACATATTCTTTTACTTTGCCGAGGTATTTTGCCGTATTTTTCAACAATCAAAAATCATCCATTTTTGCCGACGCTAATATACGAAAAGCAATGACCTATTCTGTAAACAAAGATGAATTGGTACAAAAAATAAGTACTAATCCCGATAGTATTGTAAAAGTTGATTCTCCTATTTTATCCGATTTTTATGGCTTTAAAGAGCCGACCAACTTGTATGAATTTGATATTAAAGAAGCCGATACTCTTTTAGATAAAACCGGATTTAAAAAAAACGCCGATAGTATAAGAGAAAAAATCACCACCAAAAAACCGGCTTTTCAATTTAAAGACTACCTTAAATTAGGATCCAAGGGGCCTGAAGTAGCCCAGCTTCAATCATGCTTGACTCATTTACCTGAAAAAAAATTTGCTGATTTATTAAAAGATGAAACTAATGGGACTTACGGCACTGCCACTGAAAACGCAATAACAGAATTCCAAAAAAACTATTTTTCAGACTTAAAGCCAACCGGTGAAACAGGTACTAGTACTCGCCGAAAATTAAATGAATTATGTGTGCCAGCTTCAAATAATATACAGCAATTAAAATTCACGCTGGTTACCGTAAATCAGTCTCAATTAGTCCAAGTGGCAAATTTGTTGAAAAACTATTGGGCAACTGTTGGCGTGTTGGTTGAAATTAACGCTGTAAATATTGCCGATTTAAAACCCATTATTAAAAACCGAAGTTACGATGCACTATTGTATGGTGAAACATTGGGAATGGAGCCAGATTTGTACCCATTCTGGTATTCATCCCAAAAACAAGACCCTGGCTTGAACCTTTCACTATATGAAAACAAAGACATTGATAAATTATTGAAAGATGCGCGCCAGAATTCAGATGAAATCAAAAAAGCGCAGAGTTTGGAAAAGATACAAGATATTTTACTAAAAGATGCTCCTGCTTTATTTTTGTATAATCCAAACTATATCTACTTTGCATCGATAAAAGTTTTAGGCATAGATACTAAAAAAATCGCCGACCCAGCAAAGCGTTTTATTAATATTAACAATTGGTTCTTAAAAACCAAAAGAGTATGGAAATAGTCAACAATAAAATAGACAAATTCAATTTGCGACAAGTTATTTTGCAATCACCAGACCAATTAACAGCCGGTTTAAAATTAGCAAACTATACAAAAGTAAAGGGGGATTTTAGCAATATTATTATTTGTGGAATGGGCGGGTCTGCTCTGCCAGCCCACATTTTGGCAAACTTAGACAAAACCAAAGTGCCAATTTTTATCCATAAAGATTATGGATTGAGTCATAAGGCCGATGAAAATAGCTTAGTTATTTGCATTTCTTATTCGGGCAACACCGAAGAAACAATTTCTGGCCTGAAAGACGCACTGCGAAAAGGGGTAAAAATTGTGGGAATGGCTTCGGGCGGAGAAATTGAGGCACTTTGCACAAAAAATAGCATTCCCTTTGTGAAAATTCCAAGTGGAATTCAGCCGCGCTATGCTACTGGATACATTTTTTCTTCCATGGCAAAAGTGTTGGAAAATTGCGAATTATTACAAAAAACTTCTATGGAATTTGGGGGCCTGGCAGAAAAATTAAAAGCCGTTAACCTGTCCCAAGAAAAAGAAGGAATTTCCTTGGCCAAAAAATTATTCAAAAAAATTCCGGTTGTATATAGTTCAAGCAATTTAAAAGACGTAGCGCGCATTTGGAAAATTAAGTTTAACGAAAACGCCAAAATTCCCGCTTTTTACAATTACTTCCCGGAATTAAACCACAATGAAATGGTGGGGTACGCCGGGCTAAAAAAAATTGGCACTAAAAACTTTTTTGCCATTATCTTGCAAGATCAAAAAGACCACCCAAGAATCAAAGAACGCATGGAATTGACCGCAAAATTAATTAAGAAAAATGGCGCAAACGCCCAAATCGTTAAAGTGAAAGAAGGCAGTGACTTATTTAAAATCTTTTCCGCCCTGTTGCTTGGCGATTGGGTTTCGTATCACCTAGCTTTGCTGCAAAAAATTGACCCAACCCAAGTACAAATTGTTGAAGATTTCAAAAGACTGTTGAAAAAGTAGCCCCTGCCCGGGTGGAGAAATTGGGAAACTCGTACGTTTCAGGTACGTATGCCGAAAGGCTTGCAGGTTCGACTCCTGTCCCGGGCACCCTTCGACTCACCATGCTCACTCAGTGTAAACTCAAAAACAAAAATAAACTAAACTAATTCGCTTACGTGAACTCAAAAACGTAGCGATAAAAAAAACAAAAAGTATGCAAAAAGCAAAAAGAAATTATAACCCGCATCAGGCAAAAAGAACGCCGATGCAAGGGTTTGAACCGAAAATAGAATTAACTCCGGCCAAGCCAAACACTTTGCGCATCATTCCGCTGGGAGGAATGGAAGAAGTGGGCCGAAACATGACCGTGTTTGAATACAATCAAGACATTGTGGTTTTAGACATGGGTCTGCAATTCCCAGAAGAAGACATGCCTGGAATTGATTATGTTATCCCAAACACCGAATATTTAGTGGGTAAGGAAAAAAATATCAAAGCCATTATCTTTTCCCACGGCCACTTGGACCACATTGGAGCGGCGCCAATATTGCTGAAAAAATTAAATTATCCGCCAGTTTTGGGCCGGCCCTTAACCATGGAAATGATAAAACACCGAATGGAAGACTTTGAAAAAGGCAGTTCCAAAAAATTACAAACTACTTATATAAAATCACTGGATGAAAAGCATTCTTTGGGAAATTTTGCCTTGTCATTTTTCCAAATTGACCACGCCATTATGGACGCTGTGGGAGTTGTTTTAGAAACTCCGGCCGCAACCGTAATCCATCCGGGAGATTGGACCATTGAAAAAGACCCAACCGGACGTGATGTTATCCATTACGACCAATTGGCTAATTTAAAAAAACCAGGAATACCAACTATTTTGATGCTGGAAGCTTTGGGAGCCATCGTAACTAAAACACCAATAACTGAAAAAGAGATGATGGGCAATATCAATAAACTCATCGGTGGCGCGCCAGGAAGAACTATTATTGCCACGTTTTCCAGCCAAATTGAAAGAATCAAGCAGATTATGGAATTTGCCGCTACCACCAATAAAAAAGTGGCGCTAGACGGTTTTTCCATGAAAATGAATATCGAGTTAGCAACACAACTGGGTTACATTAAAGTACCAAAAGATGTTGTTATTTCTATAGATCGCATTAAAGACTATGCTGACAATAAAGTCATTGTTATTTGTACTGGCGCCCAGGGCGAAGAAATGGCCGCCTTGCCAAGAATTATTGCTGGCAACCACAAATACATTACCATCAAAAAAGATGACACCATTATCTTCTCATCTTCAGTAATTCCGGGAAACGAACGCACCGTACAAAGAGTAAAAGACAACATTTACCGCCTGTCTGATAACGTGTACCACAATGACATTATGAACGTGCACGCTTCAGGACACACCAACATTGAAGGTATCAAACAAATGTTGGCTGAAGTGAAACCGGATTATTTAATTCCGGTGTATGGCAACCATTTTATGCTTAAAGAGTGCGCCCGAATTGCTTGGGGCATGGGCTGGGGAAAAGACAAAGTAATTGTGCCTGACAACGGAAGCATTATGACGTTTGAAAAAGGCGTAGCGGGGGCACAAGTGTTAAAAGAAAAAGTGCCAACTAATTATGTGTTTGTTGACGGACTTGGCGTAGGAGATGTGGGTGAAATTGTACTTCGCGACCGGCAAATGTTGGCCCAAGACGGGATGTTTATGATTGTGGCTGTAATTAATAAAACAACTGGGCAAGTAATCGGCAGTCCAGATATTGTTTCCCGCGGATTCGTTTATTTGCGGGAATCAAAAGATTTGTTAACCCAGACCCGAAAAAAGGTAATTGAAATTGTTAGCAAATCAGCCGGCCACGGAAAAACCGAAAATTATTCTTACGTAAAAGACGAAATTCGCAACAAAATCGGAGATTTTCTATTTGCTAAGACGGAGAGGAGACCAATGATATTACCGGTGGTAATTGAGGTATAAAAATTGTATTATAATAAAAAAGCCCTTTATAGTTAATAAAAGACTGTTTTACGTGGACCCGACGAGATTTGCACTCGTTTCATCAGGTACCAACACTGATATGTTACTTCATACACCACGAGCCCGGGTCCACATATACATTATAAACAAAAAGAGCTCCTTTTTCAAGAAACTCTTTTTGCGGTACCTGATTTGTAACTCATATTGTATGAGCTATCAGCGTTAAACCAATTATAGCAAATTAAAATGTCTTGTCAATAGCAAGTAAAATATATATGCAAAGCATATAATTAATCGTGCGGTCGGAATATGAAAATGCGTTTTCCTATTCCTTTCTTACTCATAATTATGAAAAAAGCTTTAATCATCATTGGAATTATTGTATTGGTAGCCGTTATTTTGGGCGGAGCGTTTTTGTGGATGCAAAAATCAAAAATTCCAGTAACTGATGTCCAAAATTCGGATACTGAAACTGCAAATTGGAAAACCTATTCAAACACCGAATATGGTTTTGAAAT
>CALRCB010000014.1 GCA_943354455.1 Candidatus Staskawiczbacteria bacterium
AGAGCGTTTTTTCAACGCTACTTAAAAAATCCGTCTCTGCTTAATGAGCGCAAAGAAGCATTTTATAAAGCTGAAAAATTGATGGATGCGTTATATAAAGAATATACCTATCAATCTATTGAGGGAATTTCGTGGGAAAAAGCAGTCCCTCTTATTATGCAGATTCGCGATCAAATCTGGGATCAAAATGCGGCAGTTTGGTTTTCATTTTATTTTGACAAAGAATTGTGTTGGGAAGAATTACAAAAAGCCCATAATTCTCTTACCAGAAAAGAATTGGATGAATTATGGGAGAAGGGAACTCATTCTAATTTTATTTCATTCGATAAAGCGCAACTCCTTGATTTTTTACACGGCGTTATTGCAAAAGAAAATTCAGCCAGATTAGTAGAACGATGTCAATATATTAGTGCTTCGTATTTTGATGTGAAATCACTCAAAGAAGTTCATGATATGTTACAAGATCGTTATTCGAAAATTACGACTATTGCACTAGCTGAAGAAAAAATAAAAGAGGAGCAAAAAAATTTAGTTATCGCGCAGCAAGATTTACAATCTTGGTATCGAAATCTTCCGTCACATCAACAACTTCTTGTTGATTATTTGCAAACTATTATTGAGCTTCGGGATAGACGCAAAAATTATTTTTTCCGTGGTTTTACTATTATGTGGCGTATCACAGAAGAATTATTTAAATCTGTTGACATCGCGCCGGAATATATTAAATATTATACAATAGCAGAATTAGAAAAAGGAAAAGCATATCTATCCGAACATGCTAAAGAATTAATGCAAAGAAAAGCTAGTTTTGCGATGTTTATTGACGAAGATGGGAATACTGAAAAAGAATATATTGATTTTAAAAAAATTAAGGAACAAATTAACGATATATATCTGCAAGAACAAACTAAAATAACGTCAAATCAAGTAAATGAAATTAGGGGTCAAATTGGTTGTGTTGGTAAAATACAGGGAAAAGTAAGAATTGTTATGAACGCCGCTTTAGCAGAAAATTTTGTGGAGGGGGAGATTTTGGTTGCCGGCATGACACGACCAGAATATGTTCCATTGATGAAAAAAGCAATTGCCATTATTACTGATGAGGGTGGTATTACTTGCCATGCTGCGATTGTTTCTAGGGAGTTAAAAATTCCATGCATTATTGGCACAAAAATCGCCACGAAAGTCCTTAAAGATGGTGATTTAGTGGAAGTTGACGCGAATAACGGAGTGGTAAAAATTATAAATACATGAAAAAGATTAAAAATTTAGCCGAAGCTTCTGACAGAATAAAATTGGCCGTAAAAAATAACGAAAAAATTATTATTTACGGTGATTCGGACGCCGATGGAATTTGCTCAACCACTATTTTGCAGGAAGCCATAAAAAATCTAGGCGGCAGTGTGGAAATGGTTTTATTTCCCAATCGTGAAGATGATGGCTATGGCGTTAATAAACGTGCACTGGAATATTTAAAAACTGTTCCGCCGTGTCTTTTTATTACCCTGGATTTGGGAATCAGCAATCAAGCTGCCGTGGATGTATTAAATGAATATGGCTTTAAAGTAATTATTGTTGATCACCATCAAATTTTAGATGGTATTCCTAATGCAGAAATTGTTATTGATCCGGCTCAAGCAGATGACCAGTCCGACTCCAGGCATTTAGCTAATGTAGGCATTACGTTTAAGTTGGCTGAAGAATTATTGGGCAGCGACATGTCGGCGCAATTGCGAAAAAGTTTTTTGGAGTTGGCGGCGCTGGCAACCATTTCAGATATGGTACCGCAAATTGGTGACAATAAAATGTTTATTGAAGAGGGGCTAAGATCATTAAAACATACTTTTCGGCCCGGGCTTCGCGCATTTTTTGATATTTTAGGTGAAGGAGAAATAGTCTCGGGTGGATTTTATAAAATAATTCAGGCGTTAAATGCCGCCGAAAGTATTGATTTTAAAAATTCAGCTTTTGATTTGTTAATTGAATCTTCAAAAAATAAAGCGGAAGAATTGGCACAAGATTTAATTGCAAAGGTAAACTATAAACAACTGAAAATCCAGCAAATAGCCCAAGAAGTTGAGCGAAGAATTTCGCAAAAAAAAGACGAAGCAATTATTTTTGAAGGCGACCCGGCGTGGAAATTAACGTTGGCTGGGCCCGTAGCGTCTATTTTATATTCAAAATACCAAAAGCCGACCTTTATTTTTAAAAAAATGGATAACGAATCTGCGGGATCGGTAAGATCCACGAAAGAATTAAATTCGGTCGAAGCCATGAAAACCTGCAAAGATTTTTTGATTACTTATGGCGGGCATCCTCAGGCATCAGGGTTTAGGATTAAGAATGAAGATTTGGCAAAGTTTGAGAAAAAATTAAAAGAGCATTTTAATAGTTTAAAAAATTAAATGGCTGCGAGAAAATATTACGCCTACATTATTGAAAACACTAAAAAGGGTATTGTTGATACTTGGGCGGAATGTCAAAAAATAGTTGCTGGCAAACAAGCTCGGTTTAAAAGTTTTCAATCAAAAGAAACCGCGCAACTGTGGCTAGACGCAGGGGCGAATTATTCTTTAAAAACTATGGCGGTTGAACCGGGCATATATTTTGATTCTGGTACCGGCGCGGGAAATGGGACTGAAATAAACGTAACTGATAATAAGGGCCAAAGTTTATTGCATAAAGTCCTTCCAAAAGAAGAAATAAATGCTAAAGGTCATCATTTTGCGCCTAAAGATTCTACTAATAATTTTGGGGAATTACTGGCCTGCAAATATGCTTTGCAAGTTGCTTTAAAAGAAAATATTGATAGTATATTTGGCGATAGTAAATTAGTAATTGAATATTGGTCTTTGGGGTATATTAAAAAAGAAGTTGGAGTGGAAACGGTTTTGTTGGCAGGCGAGGTAAAAAAACTACGTCAAGAATTTGAAAATAAAAAAGGGCGGATAATGTTAATTTCCGGCGGAGCCAATCCTGCGGACTTAGGATTTCATAGAGGTTCGTGAGGAAAAACTAATACAACAAAAAACCGATGTCGACCATCGGTTTTTTGTTGTATTAGCAAGACTATAAGCCGAATTCTGTGTTATGTGATTATCTATCTGGGCCACATATTACTATGTGGCTCTGGCGAACTACTTTTAACTGAAGAAAGATTATGAGATCCTTTTCAGCTTTGTTCTTGCGCCCAATAAGGATTTAGCCGTTTCATATTTGCATTTCTGCAAACCTAGTCCTTGCGGACTCCTTAGCCTTTCGGCCTTGGCGTTACTGTTCGCACCTCGCACCTTACGGTGGACGGCCGTTAGCCGCTATTATTTTACCAAGCACCATAATGGTACTCGGGAGTGTTCGGACTTTCCTCCCTCTACTTTCGTAAAGAGCAATCACGCATCTTGCTAAGACATCTATATCCTATCAGTTTTTTAGGTCATTGTCAAGTTTGTAAAATGCATTAAAAAAGCTTAACATATATTAGATGAACTTACTCAACACTCAAACTAAAAGTATCAGCTTTGCCTCGCTTATTTTGGCGGGGTCTTATTTGTTATCGGCACTGTTGGGAATCTTTCGTGACCGCCTTTTAGCTGGTAGGTTTGGTTTGAGCAATGAACTGGACGCATATTACTCGGCGTTTACTATTCCCGATTTTATAGCATTGATTTTAATTTTTGGGGCCATTTCTGCCGCCATTATTCCTATATTTAATAGTTATTTGGTTCGATCAAAAGATGAAGCGTGGCATTACATTAATAACTTACTGAATATTTTTCTGTCGTTTTTAATTGTCGCTTCATTAATATCAATTATTTTTGCCCCGCTATTAATCCATTTGATTGCTCCCGGGTTTTCGCCTGAGAAAAAAGAAATGACCGTAATGTTAATGCGGATTATGTTTTTAAGCCCCATTATCTTGGGTACCAGCTCAATTATTAGTGGTATTTTGCAAGTATTTCACCGGTTTTTGGTAACTGCACTGGCTCCCATCATGTATAATGTGGGAATTATTATTGGCATTTTATTTTTTGTACCAAAATTCGGATTAGTTGGTTTGGCTTTTGGTGTAGTGTTTGGAGCATTGCTTCATTTATTAATTCAAATTCCGGCCTTTTTGCATTCTGGTTTTAAATATCGGCCGGTATTTGATTTAAAAAGTCCGGGAATTAAGAAAACTTTCAAATTAATGTTGCCAAGGTCTCTGGGTCTTGGCGCCGGCCAGTTAAATACCATAACCGTTACTGCTATTGCTTCCACATTAATGTCAGGGTCCATAGCCGTTTTTACAGTGGCTCATAATTTATCTTCGTTGTTGATTAATGCCATTGCGGCTTCACTTTCAACGGTTATTTTTCCGGCAATGTCAAAAGCTTTTTCCAGAGAAGATATACATGACTTTAAGCGTAAATTTAACAGCGCATTTTCCCAGATATTATTTTTAAGCATTCCTATTAGTATTGAGATCTTTTTACTAAGAGCCCAGATCATCAGGGTTTTTTATGGAACCGGAAAAGTTACCTGGATGGATACGCGTCTGGCCGCCGCCTGTCTTGGAATTTTTAGCTTGGGGTTGTTTGCCCAAGGGTTAATTTTCCTTTTATCAAAAACATTTTACGCCGCCCATAACACAAAAATTCCGGCCATTATCAGTGGGGCAACGGTGGCGTTTAACATTTCAATGAGCTTTCTTTTCATTTGGCTTTTAAGCTTTACCAATGCGTTTTCAGATTTTTTACACGTTATTTTAAAAATGCAAACGGTCCAAAATATCAGCGTAGTGGGTTTGGCGCTGGCGTTTACCATCACCGCCATTTGCGAGGCACTACTGTTATTATTTTTTGTCCACAAAAAATTACGCATTTTTCACCTTAGCCAAGTTGCCAAGTCCCTTTATAAAATTATTATTTCTGGTAGTGTAATGGGAGTTGTAATATTACTGATCCGCAATGGCCTGGTGTATTATAATATCGTAAATTTACAAACCACCTTGGGAGTATTTTTGCAGTTAATATTATCGGCACTCGCCGGATTAATTTGTTATATTATCATCGCTTTCATGTTAAAAACCGAAGAACTAACAAAGATTAAGGGGTTGTTTAAAAAATAAATGTCGCAGGAAAATATTAGAAATTTTGCAATAATCGCGCACATTGACCATGGAAAGTCAACATTATCTGACCGGCTTTTGGATTTGACGAAAACAGTAGAAACGAAAAAAATTACAGCGCAGTTTTTGGATTCTATGGAATTGGAAAAAGAAAAGGGAATTACGATAAAATTAAAACCGGTGCGAATGCAATATAATTATTTGGGAAAAGATTATATTTTAAATTTGGTAGATACGCCTGGGCACGTGGATTTTTCCTATGAAGTTTCACGGTCTTTGGCGGCAGTTGAGGGGGCGGTTTTATTGGTTGATGCAACGCAGGGAATTCAAGCCCAAACGCTGGCAAACATTGAATTGGCTAAAAAACAAAACTTGGTAATTATTCCGGTGATAAATAAAATTGATATGCCTGCCGCCAAAATTGAAGAATCGGTGGAAGAGTTGGCCAACGTGCTTAAGATTTCTCCGGAAGAGGTAATTAAAATTTCTGCAAAAAACGGATTAAACGTTGAACAAGTGTTGCAGGCGGTTATTGAAAAAGTGCCTTCGCCGGCTGTAAAAAATCCTGATGCAACACAAAAACCGTTTCGTGCTCTTATTTTTGATTCAACCTATGATTCATTTAAAGGGGTGTTAGCCTTGGTGCGGGTCATTGACGGGCAAATTTCTGATAGAGAAAAAATATTATTAGTAGCGCCAAAATTGCAGGCTGAAATTAAAGAGCTTGGATATTTTTTGCCACCATTGACTGCGCAAAAAACCTTAATGGCCGGCGAAATCGGCTACATTGCCACGGGAATCAAAGAACCGGGAAAGGTGCGCGTGGGTGATACTATTGTTAAACTGCCGGCGCCAAACGAAGTGATTCCAACTCCGCTGGAAGGATACAGCGAACCAAACCCCATGGTGTTTGCCAGTTTTTACCCGGAAGACCCGGAAGAATTTGATGTGTTAAAAGTGGCGCTGTCAAAATTAAAACTGCAAGACCCGGCATTGGTGTATGAACCGGAAATGAAAGAGGCACTGGGCCGGGGTTTTCGCTGCGGATTTTTGGGAACGCTTCACGTAGAAATTATTTCAGAAAGATTAGAACGCGAATTTAATTTGGGGTTGGTTATTTCCACCCCCAGCGTTATTTACAAAGTGGTTAACAGAAAAGCGCAGGAAGAATTGGTGTATTCGGCCTCTGATTGGCCTGACCAAACGAATATTGAATCTATGGAAGAGCCTTGGGTCCGGCTTGAGATTATTGCCCCTGCCAGTTATCTGGGTAAATTAATGGATATGTTAAAAGACGTGCAGGGAAATTATTTAGACACTAATTATTTGTCGGTTGAACGGTCAATTATTTTATACGAAGCTCCGTTGCGTGCCATTGTAGCCAATTTATATGATAAAATAAAATCAATCAGCCAAGGCTATGCGTCTTTAAATTATCAAATGCTTGGGTACCGCCCGGCTAAATTGGTAAAACTGGAAATTTATATTGCCGGTAAAAAAGAAGAGGCGTTTTCACGGGTGGTGGCAGATGGGGATGCATACCCAGAAGGCAAACGTTTGGTGGAAAAATTAAAAGAAGCATTACCTCAACAGCAATTTACCGTGGCTATCCAAGCGATTATTGGGGGCAAAGTAATTGCCCGTGAAACCATTTCAGCCCGCCGAAAAGACGTGACGGATTATTTGTATGGTGGAGACAAATCACGAAAGAAAAAATTATTAGAAAAACAGAAAAAAGGAAAAAAGCTGATGAAAGAAAAGGGAAGTGTGAATATTCCCGCAAAAACGTTTTTAGAAATTTTCAGGTCATAATATGCAAAATATATATGATGTTGTGGTAATTGGCGGGGGGCCGGCGGGGATGATGTCGGCCGGCAGGGCGGCTGAGAATGGGCGATCTGTTTTGTTGTTGGAAAAAAATCCGGGCCTTGGTAAAAAATTATTAATTACCGGCGGAGGCAGGTGCAATGTAACTAATAATAAAACAGAAGTCCGCGCCATGCTTTCAAAATATAAAGGAAATGATCAGTTCCTTTTTTCTGCGTTTGCGCAATTTAGCGCGAAAGATACTTTAGAATTTTTTAATTCGCGTGGATTGGAAACTAAAGAAGAAAACGAGGGGCGAATTTTTCCGGTAACTGACAGCGCCAAATCAGTCTTTGATGTGCTGGTAAAATATATGCGCGAAGGAAAAGTTGAGGTGCAAACTGGCGTTGAAGTGGCCGAGCTTTCGGTTGATACGAAAACAAAAAATATTGTAATTAAAAATAAAAACGGCGGCGATATTATCGCCGCCTCGTGTATCTTGGCTACCGGTGGAATTTCCCGGCCTGAAACCGGTTCAACGGGAGAAGGCTTTAATTGGCTTAAAAACCTTGGCCACACCATTATTGAAAATGATTTTGCCTTGGTTCCGGTTGCGCTGTCTGACACCTGGGCAAAAAAGCTAGGCGGAGTAACGTTAAAGGATGTAAAATTGACCACGTTTCAAAATAATCAAAAGCAGGCCATGAACAAAGGCAGTATGATGTTTACCCATTTTGGCATGACCGGGCCGTTGGTGTTGAACATGAGTAAAGAAATTGGGGAACTGTTAAAATATGGCCAGGTAACCGCAGAGCTTGATTTGTTTCCATCGCAAGACGCCGGAGCTTTTAAAAAACAACTCCAGGAATTATTAGCTGGTGAGCCCAACAAAAAAATTAAAAATGTGTTAAGTGACATTGTGTCTTCGGCATTGACTGACGCGCTCCTAAAAATTGCTGACATTAATGGCGATACAAAAAATAATTTGGTCAGTGCTGATGCCCGTAAAAAACTGGCGCTTTTGGTAAAAGCAATTCCGTTAAATATTTCTCATTTACTTGGGGCAGATAAAGCAGTGGTTTCATCTGGCGGAGTGGCGTTGCCGGAAGTGAATTTTAAAACTATGCAGTCTCGCAAAATTCCTAATTTATATTTAGTAGGCGATGTGTTAAACATTGACCGGCCATCAGGCGGTTACAGTTTACAACTTTGTTGGACCACGGGTTTTGTGGCGGGGAATAGTGTTTAATAGTAATATAGAAGTATGCAACAGAAAGTAGCTATTTTTGATATTGACGGGACTATTTTCAGGTCTAGCCTGTTAATTGAAGTAACAGATGCTTTAATTGCGGAGGGTTTGTTTCCAGAAAGTATAAAAAAAGTGTATGCACAGTCTTATAAAAATTGGCATAACCGAAAAGATTCGTACGAAAAATATATTGGTGACGTGGTACGCGCATTTGATAAAAATTTAGTAAAAATTAGTCAGAAAGATTTTGCCCGTGTGGCCAAAAAAGTAGTGGCCCTTAAAAAAAATAAAGTGTACCGATATACTCGTGATTTGGTAAAAGAGTTAAAGGGAAGGGGATATTTTATGCTGGCCATTTCCCATTCACCGCGTGAATTGGTGTTTCAATTTGCCAAAAACTTGGGGTTTGATAAAGTCTACGGCCGGGTTCATGAAGTTAATCAGCAAGGCAAATTCACTGGCAAAACTTTATACTTAGACCAAATTAATAATAAGGCCGTTATTTTACAACGAGCTATCGAGGCGGAAAATTTAACTTTAAAAGGGTCAGTGGCCGTGGGTGATTCTGATGGCGATATTCCAATGCTAAGTATTGTTGACAGGCCAATCTGTTTCAATCCAAATTCTAAATTGCACGAAAAGGCGAAGAAGGAGGGTTGGAAGGTAGTAGTCGAAAGAAAAGATGTTATATATTTGTTGTAAAAGAGGGATGGCTTTGTCCCACCGAAGCTTTAACGAAGGGGGATGTCTTAATCGTCTGAGAAGAAAGCACCTTTCGAGGTGTTTTTGATTTTCGAGCAAGCGAAGGCGATAAAGATTCACAAATTTTTATCGTCAAGCGGCGAAGAAAATATGCTATTGCATATTTGCATTTTGTTGGAGAAAAAGGCAAAATTAGGTACGTAATTAAGTAGATAATAAACAAAACTATGCCTCCAGATAAATACAAAGCCGTGTGGGTGAGTCATTCCTCAATTGGGGATTTCCTTAAATGTCCGCGGGCTTACTTCCTCCATAATGTATACAAAAACCCCAAGGGCCATAAGATAAATGTGGTAAACCAGCACTTGTCTTTGGGGATTGCGGTGCACGAAACGTTGGAAGGGCTTTTAAAATATAAAACGGAGGACCGGTTTAAAAAATCATTACTGGAAACGTTTGAAGAAAATTGGGCGAAGGTGTCCGGGAAAGTGGGCGGGTTTAAAAATGCCGAAGAAGAACGGGAAGCGAAGGCGCGGGCTAAGCGCATGATCGAAAGGGTAAATGAAAACCCGGGGCCGTTGGCAAAACTGGCGGTGAAATTAAGGGAGTCTGCTAATAATATGCCACCGAATTTTTATTTGTCTGAAGATGATAATATTATTTTGTCAGGCAAAATTGATTGGCTGGAGTGGGTGCCTGAAGATGATAGCGTGCGGGTGATTGATTTTAAAACGGGAAAAAATGATGAAGATAAAGATTCGTTGCAGTTGCCGATTTATGCTTTGCTGTTAAATGCGTTGCAAAAACGGAAAGTTTCGGGGGCG
The DNA here is from genome assembly GCA_943354455.1 of Candidatus Staskawiczbacteria bacterium. GTDB lineage: Bacteria > Patescibacteriota > Minisyncoccia > Minisyncoccales > Staskawiczbacteraceae > VGLO01. Next base: position 9,689 of record CALRCB010000014.1, read on the forward strand.
GCGTATTGGTATGTTGATAGGAATAACGAACCGACGGAAGTGTTGTTGCCCGATATTGTGACTGCAAAAAATAAAGTGTTGGCGGTGGCGATAAAAGTGAAAAATGCGCGGGAAAAAGGAGTGTT
>CALRCB010000015.1 GCA_943354455.1 Candidatus Staskawiczbacteria bacterium
TTAACTACAATTCAGTAAAATAACTTTTAATAAAATCTTCAAAAGAATTACTGTCCTTAAAATACTCTGGAAAATTTTCTATATTGATAATATTTTTTTCTACTCTATCTACGCCCGTGTAATCCATATAGCTAGAATACGGATATGAATCAATAAATTTTTTCATATCTTCAGGCGAATTATTAACCCTCTCTTTCCAGTTCGGAAAATGTATCTCTATCGGATTAATGTGAGTATATCCAAATAAATGTTTCATATAATCATCATCAATGCCAATGAGCTTTGACTTAAATGGTCCGCCAAAAAGTGACCCACTTCTTTCATATTTAATATTAAAAAACATTGAATATCCTGTACCGATTTTTCTCATAAATTTAGTAATACCTCCATCAATTTCTTGTTTAACCAGTAAATGAAAATGATTTGGCATAAGGCACCACGATCCTATCGATACCAACGGGTTATTTTTTCCTAAAGACAAAATTTCATTAAATTTTTTATTTTGTCGGTTAATTAAATTATCAAGATGAAAAGAGTCGCTATTAGAATTAGCAATATATAAAAGCATCACGAAACGCTCGTAATCTTTTTTAGATTTAAAAATGACTCGCTTATCAATACCCCTATTATAAATATGATAATATTCTCCGGTAATAAATGGATCTTTTCGCAGCATGTATTAATAATACCAACTCTGTTGCCACCTAGCAAGGACTGTCCTTGCTAGTTCCTTGCTAGTTTTGCTAGTTTACTTCTCGTTACCAGCTACTCACTACCAACTACTCACTTTCACTAAAACTACTCACTAAATCAATCCAGTTCTGGATTGACAAGGTTTCTGCTCGCTGGTTTGGTTGTAGGTTATTTTTTGAAAGCCACGTCTCTACATCTTCCCGGCTTCTTTTTAATGTCATGGAAAAATTGTTGGCCAGTTGTTTGCGGGGGTGAGAAAACCCGGCTTTGACAATAGTAAAAAATAATTCAGCTGGCACGGTAAGTCCAGCGTTATGTGGCGCGATTTTTATAATGGCCGAATCAATTTTGGGTGAAGGCCAGAATTTTTCTTTGTTTACACTAAACATAACTTTCGCTGTGGCATAAAACTGCACCGAAATTGCCAAAATGCTCATGTCTGGAGGATTGGCGCAAATTCGCTGAGCCACCTCTTTTTGAACCATTAAAACCATTTGCTCTGGTCGATGACTGGTTTCTAAAAATTTTCTAATAACCGGCGAGGCTATATAATAGGGCAGATTGGCGACGAGTTTGTAGTTGGTAGTGAGTAGTGAGTAGTTGTGAGTTAAAGCGTCACCGTGGATTACCTTTACATTGGGGCAGTCTTTCAGTGTTTCTTTTAAAATTTTAACCATCATGCTGTCTTTTTCTATGGCAATCACCTGTTTGGCATGTTTAGCCAGTTCCCGGGTTAAGGTTCCAATTCCCGGGCCGATTTCTAAAACCGTATCACTGGAATTAACCTGTCCGGCCTCAATAATTTTGGCAAGTGTCAGCCCGTGTACTAAAAAATTTTGGCCCAATCCCTTTGAAGGTTTGGCTCCATATTTCTCCAGTAAATCTTTTACGTTTTTTATAGAAGTTAAGTCCATTTTAATGATTATATCATATTAAATGGCCTGGGGATAACTGCTTGACTAAGTGCCTTAAAATTGGTAGATTTAATACAATACTTTGTTTACAAATTTGGGATCAAAATTTAATAAAACACCAATGAAAGAATTTCACCAGAATCCCTTTTTTTACTTTGGGCTTACCTCAGTTGTTTTGCTGGGATTGTTGTTTGTTTCTTCTGACAGTTTGGCAGAGGATAGCTATTCTAAAGCTGTCAATGTTATTTTTTCCAGCAGAGCATTTTTAAATGATACCAATAATATAGCTAGCGATGGTTTGTTTTTTAGCCAAAATAAAGAATTAGCTCTTGAAACTCCTGACCTAAAAATTGGTGATAATTCGCTTCATGCCGTTTCTACCCCTAGTGTACTTACTGCTCAAACTTTGGGAGACATTTTTGGTGGTAGTGACGAAATGCGAAAAGAAGTGGTTGATTATACAATACAAATTGGCGACACGGTTGATTCGGTGGCTAAAATGTATGGTCTTTTGCCAAAAACTATTCGTAGCGTCAATGACCTTTCTTCAACTGGAACATTAAAAGTTGGCCAAACGATTACAATTTTGCCGGTTGATGGATTGGTGCACGTAGTCAAAAACGGTGACACTATAAGTCAAATTTCCAAAATTTATAAATCAAAAATAGAAGATATCGTCGCTTATAATAACCTTATTAATGAGAGCGATATTTTTATTGGAGACATATTAATTGTCCCAAATGGAGTTTTGCCTTCAAAAGCGTTACCTCAAATAAATATTCAAGTTCCTGTGGCTGGAAATTATTATATTCATCCAACTGAAGGTGTTATTACTCAAGGACTCCATTTTGAAAACGGTGTGGATATTGCCAATAAAGCGGGTACTTCTATTTATGCCGCCGCTTCAGGGGCGGTACAAAGAGCTGTATTTAACGGAAAATATAATTTTGGAATGGGCAATTATATCACTATTTTGCACTCAAATGGCACGGTTACTTACTATGGTCACCTTGAAACGGTATTTGTTAAATCTGGAGATAGGGTTAATACGGGAGACAGAATAGCTTTAATGGGTCAAACAGGAAAAGCAACAGGGCGCCATCTTCATTTTCAAGTTTTGGGAGCTAGAAATCCTTACGAAGGTGTTCCGGTTGGGACGTATATAAAATATAAACCATAAATAATAACAAAATAGCGGCGCCCCGATGGGCGCCGCTATTTTGTTTCTACTCACTGCCAACTAGCGAGCATATTCAACTACCCGATTTTCTCTGATAACCGTCACTTTAATTTCTCCCGGGTACTTTAACTCTTCTTCAATGTTAGTTGCCATTTGGCGAGCCATTTTTTGCACGGCCAAGTCGTCCACCTTATCGGCTTTCACAAATACCCTGATTTCCCGGCCGGCTTGAATGGCATATGCCCGGTCAATTCCCTCAAATTTATTGGCAATATCTTCTAGGGCTTTTAATCGTTGCAAATAATTTTCTACTGAATCTTTTCTAGCTCCTGGTCGGCTGGCAGAAATGGCGTCAGCCACAATGACAATCGCCCCCTCTACTGAATCAACCGGAAAATCTCCATGGTGGCTTCTCATAGCATGCACAACCCCCTCTTTTTCACCAAACTTTTCCAGTACCTTAATACCAATATCAATGTGGCTTCCTTCCATTTGTTGGTCCAGTGCCTTGCCAATGTCGTGGAACAGCCCGGCGCGCTTGGCCAATGGGGAATTTACTCCCAATTCTTCAGCAATAGTTTCAGCAATTAATGCCACCTCCATTGAGTGCTGCAACACATTTTGGCCATAGCTAGTCCTATAATACAACCTGCCCAAAATTTGTACTAATTTATCTTGCACGCCTAAAATGTTCATATCATACAAGCATTTTTCTCCCGCATCTTTGATAATTTTGGTAATTTCTTGTTTGGCTTCTTCTACTTTTTCTTCAATTTTGGCTGGTTGGATTCTGCCGTCTTGAATTAACTTATTAAGCGCCATTGAAGCAATTTGTCTTCTCACTGGGTTAAAACATGAAATAACTACTGAATCTGGAGTATCATCAATCAACACTTCTACTCCAGTAATTTTCTCAAAGGCTTTAATGTTGCGTCCTTCTTTTCCAATGATTCTGCCCTTAATATCTTCACTGGCTAAATGAATAGTAGTAGTACTTAATTCTAAGGTATGGTTTACGGCACACTTTTGAATGGCCAGAGTGACAATTTCTCGCGCCTTAATGGCAAGGGCATCTTGGCCGGTTTGTTCTAACTTTTTAATCCGTTCCATAATATCCTTTTCTGAATCTTTTTCTACCAGCGCCAACAATTCTTTTTTAGCGTCTTCTCGGCTAAGACTAGCCACTTTTTCCAGCTTGGTTTCGGCTTCTAGCCTTAATTTATCTAAGCTTTCTTTTTCTCCTTTTAGGGTTTCTACTTTTTGTCCAAGCTCAACTTCTTTTTTATCAAAACCGGTGATTTTTTCTTCAAGTAATTTTTCCCGGTCTAAAATAAGTTGTTGGGCTTTTAAAAACTCCCGTCTTCGCTCATCAACCTCTTTCTGGGTGCTTTCCAAAATTTGGGAAGATTTACTTTCAGCTTCTTTTACCAATTTGGCAGTTTCTTCTTTTGTATCCTGCACTTTTTTGGTAAGTTTGGCCTCCAGTGTACCTGCCCGTTTTTTAGCTAATGATTGGCGGATGTAATACCCAATTAAAACACCCAGCACAAGCGATACAATGCCTGCTAAAGCAATTATAATTATTTGGTCCATATTATTTATTTAATTTGTTTATATTAAGACTTTTTGTTTGCGCATAAAATTACGTTATTCGCAAACAAAAAAACTCATCCAACATGGCGAGTTGCGTATACAATATATTTTCGAGAGTTTTAGATAAAAGCTATTTCCCTGAGATGACTTCGTCAATTAAGCCGTAAGTTTTGGCTTCATCGGCAGTTAAATAAAAATCTCGGTCAGTGTCTTTTTCAACAACATCTTTGGGCTGGCCGGTGTGGCTGGCCAAAATCTCGTTGATTTTTCCCTTGATTTTTATAATCTGCTTTGCAGTAATTTCAATATCTGCCGCTTGTCCTTGCATTCCGCCGGCAACTTGGTGAAGCATAATTTCAGCATTTGGCAGGGCAAACCGTTTGCCTTTGGTGCCAGCCGCTAATAAAACCGCTCCCATGGAAGCTGCAAGCCCTATGCAAATGGTTGAGACAGGGCATTTGATAAACTGCATCGTGTCATAAATAGCTAAGCCCGCGGTAACCGAACCGCCAGGGCTGTTGATGTAAAGCTTAATGTCTTTTTTAGGGTCTTTTGAAACCAGATACAACATCTGGGCAATTACCACGTTTGCGTTCATATCGGTAACTGGGCCCGCCAAAAAAACAATCCGCTCTTCTAAAAGCCTTGAAAATATGTCGTATACGCGCTCACCGCGTTGTGATTTTTCTACAATAGTTGGTACTATTGGCATGATTTTATTTAACACTATTTACCCTGCCACCTCATAATCCTTTACTTATAAAAAGATTATAAAGTGGCAGGGTAATTTTTAAATAATACTAAATTTTTTAATTATCGATTGGAGTTAATAACAGTAAACACTCCGCTTTTGCCCAGGGCACTATCTAATGCCCACTCCGGAGTCTGTGTTGCTACTGACACCATATAATTACCAGTTGAGATTGTTGGATCAATTAACCAAAGATAACTGCCAGCATTGGATAAATTAGCAACAATGGTTTTTATGTATATTCCAGATGAATTGAGCAAATCAACTTGTATTGGATAACTGCCTATACCCGAAGATGTCCAAATAATATTGCAGTAATCACTAACGTAACAGGGCTTTGCTGAATTTGGGGAAACTATATTAATAGATGGCTGAGTATTTATGGTAATCGGAAACGCATGGCTCGTTGCTGTCTTCGTGACCGATGATCCTGAAACATACGATGCTCCGAATGTATATATTGAATACACAAACAAGTTATAGGTTCCTGATGCTACGGGAATTGGCGCTTCATAACCAGAATTTTCAGGAAGTTGCCCTCTTCCAATCATAGATGGAACTGTAAGGGTGATCTTATTACCGTCATAATAAGTAAATCCACTGTAAACTGTACCCGTAGTATATGGAATATGCCATGATTTTAATCCATCAAGGGTCTTTAAAATAACACTGCCGGTATTGCCGCCATTTGAAAAGTAAACCGTAAGCGATGACCCAACTTGAACCGGCTGGGGAGTGGCGGAGGAAATTGATGGCGTTGCGGAAGCTGAAGAATCAACATTAAGGTATCCTGTTGCTAATTTATTATTATTTGCATCATACACATAAACTGTATAGTATCCATTAGTAATTGCTGGTGATACGGTCACAGACCAAGTGCCATTGATAACTGGAATTAAGCCACTTCCGTATGCTTTGTCACCAGAGCTACTGGCCAAAACAATACCAACTTGAGTCAGATTATTTGTAGTTCCATAGATCGTAGGCGTTAAGGAGTTAGTTTTTTCACTACTGGTAATTTTGATCCATGAAGGAGCGGGTGGATTTGTTATTCCACATCCATATAATGCATTTAATTTTGCCCTTGTAGATCTACCAACATAGCCAGTTGGATATCTTAAACCATTAGGAGTTAATATCTCGGAAGCATATTTTTGCTGTAGGGCACTTACCGCTCCGGCTATTATTTCATCGTATTGAGTTGGTCTATTAGTAAAATTAAATTCAGATATATTTTCTTTATCTAAAACCATAATTAGGGCGTCGAAATCAGAACCAAATGATCCGATCCCCAAATTAATATTAAAGGTGTGGCACCATGTTGGATTTACTCCTTGCTGAGCTTGAAGTCGAATTAATTGAGCCTGCAAACTTGCAATTTGTGCAATTAATTGTTGGATTGTTGCTGAATTATCGACAGCTTTAGCTACTCCCACATTAGTAAACAAAAAGCCAAAAATAACTATACCTAAAAATATTTTTTTATAATTCATTTTTTTATTTTTTAGAAAAAGTTTCTAGTTGTTTAAACACTTTTTCGTTAAATAACGCACCTTTACTATACTCTGTTAACTGCCTAATGTCAATTTGCTTTAATTCTTCTTGGGTGTAATTTTTGGTTAACCTTGGCAGGTCTTCGGCCACTTCTTGGTCGGTCACTTTCACATTTTCAGCTTTGCCAATTTCCCGCAAAACCAAAAAGTTTTTAATTCGTTTTTCGGCTTCTAATTTATAAGTAGCCTTAATTTCTTCTTCGGTTTTTTTAACCGAAGCTAAATAATTTTCAAACGAAGTGCCAAATTTGTTGTTTACCTGCACTTTTAATTCGTCTAGCAAGCGGTCTTGCTCATAGCTGATCATTTTTTCCGGTATGTCAAAATCAATTTTGGTACTGATTTTATCTAACATTTCGGCCCGGCTTCGCTGTTTTTCTGATTCGGTTTTTTCTAAGGTAATGCCTTCTTTCAAATTTTCTTTTAAGGCCACCAAAGTATCAAAAGCGCCCAGGTTCTTGGCAAATTCGTCATCCACCGGCGCCAATTCCATTTTTTGGACTGACAACATTTTCACTTTAAAATCAGCGTTTTTTCCGGCCAAATCTTTCCGTGGCGTATTATCTGGGAACTTAGCCTTAAATTCCTTTTCTTCCCCGGCTTTCATTCCAATTAAATTTTGTTCAAAGTCTTGTAAAAATCCCCCATTGCCTAAAATAAATCGGTCTTTGATTGCTTTTCCGCCGTTGATGTCTTTGTTTGAGTATTCAATTTCTACAAAGTCTTTATCTTTTGCCGGCCGGTCTTCTGTCGTAAATTTGGCTCGGCTTTTTTGCAAATAGTCTATTGTTTCTTGGATTTCCCCTTCGGTTACCTCAATACTGCCCGCTTTTATTTGGCCGGCAATTTCTTTGTAGTCAGGCAACGTGATTTCCGGCAACACGGCCACTTTTACCGTAAACAAAAATTCGTTGCCCTTGGCAATTTTGGTGATTTGCACCTCCGGGTCGCCAACGGGTTCTAGTTTATTTTCTTCTACAAACTTTGGGTACACGGCTTTTACGGCAATATCACCGGCTTCCATAAGTAATTCTTCCGGTTTTACCTTTTCTTCAACCATTTTCGCCGGCACTTTGCCCTTGCGAAACCCGTCCACTTTTACATGGCTTTTTAAGTGCTCTAAAGCCTTTTGGAAATGTTTTTCAAACTCTTCAGCCGTTAGCTCAAATTGTATTTCTATCTCAGATTTTGGTAGTTTTTTAATTTCTGTTTTCATATTTTTTATTTACTTTAACGATAAATATCTTTTCTATCGCCAACCTTAAAAAGAAGAATTTCATTGGGAGATAAAAACTTAAAAAGCGCCCTGAAGTTGCGCTCAATACGAAACGAATAAATACCAATAAATTTCCCAGCCAAAGGCTTAGTTTTAAGTCGAGAGTTAAAGGGATTTTCTTTTAATAAAACAATAGTCATCGCTAATTTGACCTGCTGTTTTTCGGTAAGTTTTTTGGCCTGTTTTTCAAAGTGGTCGCTATAATAAACTCTTACCATGCCATTATTTTCCGCGTATTTGTTTTAAGAAAGACTTGCCATCTTTAAATTCGTATTTTGGTTTTTCTTTGGCGGCTTTTAGTATTTCTTTCACAAATTTCGGGTTATATTCTCCTTCGGGGTCGCCACCAAATTGGCCAATCACAAAAGAACGCAAAAGCTCCAGCTCCCTTTCTAATTTATTTGTTTTTTGTTGCAATGATTTAGTGGTCATATTTCTATACTACTATATATCTCTTAAAAATCAATTAATTTCTAACTTACTTTTTATATATTTTTTCTATCCACCACTTTTTTAAAAACGGTATGGATAATGTTGATAAATAATAACCTACGGTGGGAATTAGCGCGCTCACTAAAAAATTATTCACTCCAATAGCGTAGAAAACAATAGAAGTTACGATATACGTCATAACTACCAAAGAGGCAATTCGAAAGGCACTCGTTTCCCACGCCTTGTCCGCTTCCACTTTTTGGTTTCTTTCTTTTATTAAATTAATTTCGTTTTCTATATCCATAAATTTATTTTAATGGTGGCTGTCCCCATTTCCCACCATTTCCCATTTCCACTTGCTAAGCAAGTCCTTGCTAAGCAAACCTTACTGGGTGCCTAGACTTAGACAAAATTCTTTAGAATCTTTGCCTTGTATGTTGTCGCATAGGGCAATAAAAGATTTGGCAAACCTGTTTTCATCCTGTTTCATTTGAAACATTGCACCCTGATAGCATAAATCTTTTCTGGAAGAGTCAACTGCTTGCTCGCATACACTTTTAAATTGACCTATAACTTCAGGAGCAATCCTGTCGTAATATGCGGTAAAACACGCCTCTTGGTCTATGGGCGGGAAACCAGTCCTATCCTGACAACTGCCATTGCCATTAGATTCCGTGTAATATTTACTCCTTACTTCCTCCATTACCAGTTGGATATAACAATCTCCGGCATATGTGGAGTTTATCAGATCACATGCTTTAACACTATTAGTTTGCTTGGCTATGTTCATATAACATCCAACTCGGGCTCCATGGGTTTTGTCAGGTATCGCAAACAGCACATACATAAATATCTCCGGGATATCCTCAATATGCATTCCTGGTATTACGCGAATAGTTTCACAGAGGGCAGGATTATTTTCTTTGAGCGCTTTTGCAAAAACTGTTTTGCTATTATTAAAGCCCATTACCCCAACAGCAATAGCCCCCAAAACAATTAGCGCAACAACCAAAATGATAACTGCAAGATATTTTTTCATAATATTTTACACTAAAAACGCTACAATCAGCAAAGCAACGATATTCAAAACCTTAATCATTGGGTTGATGGCAGGGCCTGCAGTGTCTTTGTATGGGTCGCCGACGGTGTCTCCGGTAACTGCTGCTGCGTGGGCAAAACTGCCCTTTCCGCCCAAGTTTCCTAGCTCAATGTACTTTTTAGCATTATCCCAAGCGGCGCCTCCGGTGGTCATAGAAATGCCCACGAAGAGCCCGGTTACGGTGGCTCCAATTAACAATCCTCCCAGCGCTTCTACTCCCAAAAATACTCCCACCAAAATTGGCGCAATAACTGGAATTAACGCCGGAACCATCATTTCTTTAATGGCGGCTTTAGTTACAAT
>CALRCB010000016.1 GCA_943354455.1 Candidatus Staskawiczbacteria bacterium
CCAAAAACGCATGGTAACTTTGCTCGCCGGCCAGCCAATGGCTTCAAAGTGATGATGAATTGGGGTAGACCGAAAAATCTTTTTGTGCCTGAATTTTTTTGATAATAATTGCAAGATAACCGAGCCTACTTCTAATACCAATAATCCTCCAATAATTGGCAATACCGCCACCGAATCTGTTAAAAATGCCACTACTGATAAGGTGGTGGTCAAGCCCACCGTGCCTACTTCTGACATATAAAATCGCGCCGGTGGAATATTAAACCACAAAAAAGCAAAGAGCGTTCCAGTAATTACGGCACAAAATGTTGCCAAATCCACTTTACCCTGCGAAAAAGCAATAATAGAAAATGCGCCAAACATTGAAGCAAACACTCCGCCTGACAATCCATCAATCCCGTCAATAATTCCCCCCGACCAACAGGCAATCATCACAATAATAAAAATTGGAATGTAAAAAATACCTACCGAAAAATCCCCCAGTAAAGGAATGCTAATTACATCAAACCCCAGCTTTGCATAAAACCACCAGCCTCCTGCCAACCCCAAAAGTGCTACTACTAAAAGACGTTTTTTAAACGACAGTCCCCCGCCAATATAACCGCCCAATGAAGATACCACCAGCACATCATCTAACAAACCAAGTAGTGATGCAATAATTAACGTAAACAATGGCAACCAGGTTTGACTACGTGATAAAAAATTAAGCTCGGCAAATACGCTATGCGGAAAAATGAAAGAAAGGGCATAGAAAAAAAATACGGTACCAACGGTGGTCACCCAAATTAACATTCCGCCCATTCGTGGTACGCTGGTTTCCCTGACCTTATGAAGTGAATTAAAAACAACCGCGTCTTCACCACTAATAGCTTTTTTACCGGCCGTTTTTTTCCACAATTTATGTTTATATAAAAAATTTATTAACAGAGGACTCCACAACATAGCAATAATTGAAGCTATGGCAGAAATTCCCAAAATTTTAATAACGCTAAATGTCAAAAATGTCACTGTTAACATATTTATATATTATTACTGCCACTGGTAGGCCATACCAAGCCAGTCAATTAATTTTTTCATTTCTAAAAACCGATCTTGCGACCCAAGCAAAATGCTAATAATATAGCTTTTTTCTTGCGGACTTTCTTGTAATATCATAAAACAACCTTGAGCCACCTTTGTAAAGCCTGTCTTTCCACCAAAAATATTATTTTCCCCCAACAGTATATTGGTATTTACAGCTTTATGATGAAAAATTCCATCGTATAGATAAAGATTATACTCTTTTTGGCGTATTATTTCATTAAATAGTGGATAATTTTTAAATAAATACTGGGTTACAATTACCAAATCTTTTGCTGTAGAATAAGAGCTCGGATCCAAGCCAGTAACGTCTTGAAAATTGGTGTTAGTCATGCCCAAATTTTTAGCATCTTGATTCATTAAACCAATAAATTCCTCATTACCCAATACTTCTGAAAGCGCATATGCCGAGCGATTATTAGACTCCATTAAAGTGGTATACAGTAAATTTTTTACCGTAAATTCTTGCCCTAATTTCAAATCTCCCTGCTCTCCAATTTGCGCCATTGCCATTGGACCCATAGTAACCTTTGCCGATAAATCGTAATGAGAAAGCACCACCATTGCTGTCATTAATTTAGTCAAACTGGCGATTGGAAGCCTAACTTCGGAATTTTGATTGAATAATATTTTTGAATTATTATCTCCAATTTCAACTGACAGTCCTGATTTAGCCTGCAAAACCACATTTTCAACTTGCCATTTACGAATTGGAAAAATATTTTTATCAAAAACCGCTGGATCATTAACAATGGCACTCACCTGATTAATTGAAGTCTCCAAGCTGGCCGGCGATATGACACCTCTATTGATTAATAAGCTTTCCATGCTATCTGAAAACCATTGCACACCGCAAAAAACCACTATCGTTACTGCCACAAACAGAAAAGATAATGAAATACCTCTGACTATTTTTTGATAATTTACCATTACACTTTTTTCTTTTTAACGACCGGTTTTTTTACCGGCAATATCAATATGTAACTCTTTTAACTGTTTTGGGTAAATTTCGCTTGGTGCGTCCATCATCAAATCCCGGCCGTCTCCCGTTTTTGGAAAGGCAATTACTTCTCTAATATTTGGTTCACCGAGCAATAGCGCCACAATCCGGTCAATCCCAGACCCAAACCCTCCGTGAGGAGGCGCGCCAAAGCTGTAAGCTTCCAACATATGTCCGAACTGTTTATGGATTTCTTCCTTTTCATACCCCATAATTTCAAACACTTTTTCAATGGCTTCAGGTGTATTATTCCGAATGCTTCCACTGGCCATCTCCCAACCGTTCAATACTGGGTCGTACTGGCTAGTCATAATATCCCCAATATTTTTTTTATCCATTAAATCCTGCATACATTCGGGAGTTGGCGCCGAAAAAGGGTTGTGGGTAAATGTCCATCCGCCCTCTTCCGTTTTTTCAAAAAAAGGAAAATCAATAACCCAGCAAAAAGCCAGTAAATTCGGATCATTTTTATCTTCCCGAAAATCCGGTTTATCGTTTCCATATTTTTCCATGGATTCTTTAAATGGAATTCTAGGCCAAGGCGATTGCTGGATTTTCTTTTCCGGAAACAATGTGGTTACTAATTGAGTCATCATCCGTTCATACAATTCCATTACATCTTCTCTTTTCACAAAACTCATTTCAATATCAATTTGGGTATGTTCAGTTTGACGATCCCCTCTTGGGTCTTCATCACGAAGACACCTGGCCAATTGAAAATATTTTTCAATTCCGGCAATCATAAAAAGCTGTTTATACTGCTGAGGGCTTTGAGGCAGGGCATAAAATTTTCCCGGGTGAAGCCGTGAAGGCACCACAAAGTCCCGCGCACCTTCTGGCGTAGACTTGGTTAAGGTTGGTGTTTCTATTTCAATAAATCCTTCGTTAGTTAAAAAGTTGCGGGCAAATTGCGAAACTTTATGTCGCATAATAAGATTCCTTTGCAACCTTGGTCGACGCAAATCCAAATATCGGTATTTCATCCGTATTTCTTCGTTAATTTCCATTCCATCAGTGGTAACATCAAATGGCAGAGTCTGGGCTTTTGACAAAACCGTTAACTGTTCAACAGAAAGTTCAACCGTACCGGTTTCAATATTGGCGTTTACCATTTTTTCGGGCCGGGCAACCACTTCACCCACCAACTCCACCACCCATTCGGTCCGCAATTCTTGCGAAGCGTCATAAGATTCTTTATTATTTGGCAAAAACACGCACTGCAAAATTCCACTGCGGTCGCGCAAATCAATAAACAAAATTTTCCCATGAGCCCGGCGGACATTCACAAACCCCGCCACCTTTACTTTTTGGCTAACCTGCTTTGCAACTTCGCTAATTAAAATCCTTTCCATATTATTTTTCTTCCGCTTTTTTAATTAATATTTCTAATATATCCAGCGTCCCTTGTTTTTGCGCCAAGTCCCTAACTTGCTCCAAATTAACTTCTGAAATACTTAATACTGATTCTATATCTTCAAGCTGGCGGGTCGATTCTGTCATTTTATACCACAAGAGTTTACTTAAAATCAAATCTTCGGGACACACAAAATTAATGTTATAACCATAAAAATCTTTAGCAATTGCCCGCTTTATTTCCTGCTCATTAAAATAATCTTTTACAACCCAGAAATCCGCCTTCAGTCCCGTATTTGGATCAACAAAATTAAATTCTCCCTTGTGTTCCAGTGCCTGTGCTATTGCTTCTTCTGACACATATACATCTTTATCAAATTGCAATAATTCTTTGGCCAAACCGCTAATATCTTCCGGAGTAAATTCAACAATAATATCAACATCTGCGGTAGTGCGCACCCTCCCCCACACCGAAACTGCCATTCCTCCGGTAATAGCGTAAGGTATTTTTAAATGGTCTAATATCTTAACTATTTTTATGAGAAACGCCGTTATTTCCATTTTTTCTTCTATCGTTTAATGAATTTAATTTTTTACCGAGCTCAAAGAATTGGCCAACCATATTAATCTTTTGAACGGCTGTCATCTTTTTAAAAATCCCGTCTTGGATTTTTTGAGCTAATTTTGGAGTTAAAATCTGTTTTTTATTTTCCATTTTCAAAGTTTTTTTGTTTTACAAATATAGAAAGTAAATAAAATAGTAACGTTAAGATAGTACTCAGAACTAATAAATCTTTCAAGATTAAATTTAAACCAAACGAAACTATAAAAAAAGTTGACAGAAGTCCAAACGATATAGCACATACGATGGACATGATTTTTTTAGGCAGGGGGTAATTCCATAGTCGCCACGATAGTGCATATAGCAATACTAAACCTATAATTATCCCGCTACCAAATATTATTGCAAAAAAAGATGCAATCCCACACATACTCGCACCCGCAGAAGCCCTACCAACCGCACATGCCATTTGTTCATCAACAATAGCAGATCCCGCAACAACAATGGTGAATAAGATAAAGAGAATTATAATTTTAAAAGGATAGAACGGTATTTTTATCATAATTTTTAATTACAAAAATAACTTGTTGTTATTATTTCAATTTAATTTTTATAAATTTTCGCTTTCCAAACTGTACTACCGTGTCATTCTCAATAGTTATTTGTGCTTTCCAATCAATAACTTTTACATTACTAACACTCACTCCCCCTCCTTCCACCACACGTCTGGCATCATTTTTTGATTCGGCCAATTTTGAATCAAACAGCAAATCTAATATCGGGTAAGTTGTGTTACTGGTTTCAAACACCGGCATATCTTCAGGCGCTTCTTTGTCTCTGAAAACTTTATTAAATTGTTCTTCCGCCCGGTCGGCTTCTTTTTGTCCATGGTACATGGTTACAATTTCTTTGGCCAACATTACTTTTTGGTCCCGTGGATTTTGCATTTCCTTGATTTGGTTTATTTTCTCCATCGGCACCCGAGTCACAAACATAAAATATTTTATAATAAATTCATCTTTCAGTGACATGGTTTTGCCAAACATTTCATCGGCACTATCAAGTAAGTTTATGGTATTACCCCAACTGGAACTCATTTTTCGCCCATCTAACCCCTCAATTAAAGGGTTGGTCATAATATCTTGAGGCTGTTGCTTGTAAAACCGTTGCAAGTCCCGCCCGGTCAATAAATTAAATCTCTGGTCAGTTCCGCCCAGCTCAACATCCGCCTTGACCATTACCGAATCATACCCTTGAAGCAAAGGATACATCATTTCAAGGTAAGAAACGCGCTTGCCGGCCTCCATTCGTTTAGCAATTACTTCCCTGGCGCCAAACTCGTGAAGGCTAAATAAATTGGCCATATTGGCAATATCTAAAAATCTCAATTTTTTCAGCCACTTAGAATTATATTTTACTTCACACTTTCGCATATCTAAAATTTTTCCGGCCTGGGCAACATAGTTTCTCATGTTCAATTTTATCGTTCTTGCATCAAGCATCGGCCGTTCGCTTTCTTTGTCTGAAGTGTCTCCGATAACTGCAGTAAAATCTCCAATGATTAAAACCGCCTTGTGACCAAGTTCTTGAAAATCGCGAAGCTTGAGTAATGGAATTGACCTACCCAAATGAATATTTGGGCTGGTTGGGTCAATGCCAAGCTTTATCCTAAGCCTTTTGCCGGATTTTAACTTCTTGGCCAAACTTACCGCATCAATTATTTCATCAACTCCGCGGGTCAAAGTTTCGTTAATTTTTTCTTCAGTATTTTTTTCCATTAGAGTATTGTACTATTTTACTAAAAAAAATAAAACCATTGACTTTATACATTAACATAGTAACATAATATTGAGCATTTGATGGTAATAGTTTTTACCAGAGTAGCTCAAAGCTATTTGAAAAGGACTGGATTATGCCTTCCACGACAGATGACATGCTAAAAGGTAAAAGCAAAGTGCGTAAAAATTTATTTACCAAAAGAAGAAAGGGAGAGGAGAGCAAAACAAAACCAGTTAATCCGAATAATGTTTCAAGAACGAAACTACGCCAGATTGCAATCGGCGCCAGAGGCAGACACCGTCCAGGAAAGAAAACTCATTAACCACTATGTGGCAAAGCCCAGTCTTTGCCACCTTTTTTTAGAATTTTTCTACTAATTTATAAATATCGCCCGCGCCCATAATAATTAATACTTCTCCACTTTTAATATTTTTTTTCACGAATTTTTCAGCATTAGCCAAGGACATATACTGCACCTGTTTTTTATTAATTTTTTTAACCAACAGTTCTGAATTTATTTTTTGGTTAATATTTTTTTCTTCGCGACCAGCCACATCGTAAATGTCGGTAATAATAATATTATCTATTTTTAGGTTTCTAAACACTTTAATAAAATCTTTCAATAAATAATACGTTCGCTGATATTGGTGAGGCTGAAAAATAACCCAAATCTTTTTATCCGGGTATTTTTCCCGCGCCGCGGTTAAGGTTGCTAGAATTTCATTTGGATGGTGCCCATAGTCACTTACAACGGTATAAGGCTCTGTTTTTGTAATCTCAAACCGGCGCCAAGTTCCGGTAAATTCTGAAAGCGCTTTAAAAGAAATACCATCTTTCACCCCTAATAATCGGGCAACTGAAAGTGCCGACAGTGCATTTAAAATATTGTGCTGGCCGGGAACTTGTAGTTTCAGGTTTTTTGCCTCTTTCATTGGCAAATTCTTTTCCGTTATCAAAAAACCATCTGCCGGCACTTTTTTTGCAAAATCTCTAAACGCTTTTTTTACATTCGCAAATGTTTTAAAATAATCAATATGCTCTTTATCAACATTCGTAATAACGGCAATTTTTGGTGAGTATTCTAAAAATGAGCCATCATATTCACACGCCTCAATTACTAAATACTTGCTTTTGCCCATCCTAAAATTACTATTACCAAACTCTTTTAATTTAGTACCCACAATTACGGTTGGGTCAATACCACCTGCTATTAAGGCCAATGCTGTCATGGCCGTGGTAGTGCTTTTTCCATGGCTTCCGGAAATGGCAATCGTAGTATATTCGCGGGTTAATTGACCCAAAGCTTCCGGATAACTTTGCAGTTTTATTCCCTTATTTTTTGCAGATAAAAATTCCGGATTATCCGGTTTAACGGCTGGGCTATATATCACTAAATCAACACTCTCTTGAATATGCTCCGCTTGATTGCCAATTAAAATTTGCACTCCTTTATTTTTTAAAAAATCGGTAATTTCGGAAGGCGCTAAATCAGAGCCTGAAATTTCATACCCTTTTTGTAAATAGTACTGTGCCAATGCCGACACCCCTATTCCCCCAATACCGATAAAGTGAATTCGCATAATGAATTTTTAGATTAATTTAACGTATGTGATTCAATAATAGTATATCGCGGGCCGAGCCTGGTCAATTCGCTTTCCATCACTTCAATTGATTCTACGGTAAATGGCAATTCAATTATTTCATTTACTTCGGTGCGTTCTTCCGGTTCAATTGCCCGCCAGGCCATAGAATTAATTCTGGCCAAGGTAATATGCAAATTAAATGTTTTTTCGTCCAGTGAAAACCGGACAATTTCAGACAACGCATTGTCTAAATCCCGTTTCAATAAAATCGCTTCGTTACTTTCTTCTCCCCCTGCCCAAATATAGCGCGGCGGAATTTTATCGGTTGGGCCATAAGCTACTTTGTTTAAATTTAGATTAAAAGCTTGGTGGTTTTTGGCAACCTCTTTTACTGCCAAGCAAACTTCACCTAATTCAATATCAGTTAAATCCCCTAAAAAAACCAAGGTAATATGCAAATTGTCCAAGTCGGTCCACTTTGCCGGAACATCGGCCCACTTTTTTTGGTAACCCGCCAAAGCCTTTTTTACATCCCCCGGCAAGTTAATAGCAATAAAAGTTCTATGTTTTTTATTCATAATTTAGCTTATCAAAAATTGGAGCCATTTTCACCATTGACACACATTTTCGTAGGTGATATAATTAATTCGTACCTTACCCATCTTGATTGTCGCTTCTCAAAAAGGAGTTCTCCTTGCGCACCTATTTAATTACCGTTCGGTAACAAAATGATGGCGGTATGTTCACGCGAGCATTTCACATGCCCGCCCGTAACCGACAGGAAGCCCATCATCAGTGCCTCGACGAGGTAACCAAAGACAACTCTATGTTTCTATGCTTCGTCTAAAAGCAAAGAAGCCGAGTTCGAACACCCAGTTCGAGCTCTTTTTTTTACAAAAAAAATGCTATCATAAAGCCGATGAATAAGGAAATTGCCAAAATATTTAATGACATAGCCGGGCTTTTAGAAATAAAGGGAGACTCGGTGTTTCGGATTAACGGCTACCGTAAAGCGGGACGGATTTTGGAGTCACTAACTGAAAATGTGTTTGGAATTTACGAAGAAAATGGCCTTAAAGGGTTAAAAGAGATAAAAGGTATAGGCGAGGGCAGTGCTAAAAGAATAGAAGAATACATAAAATCCGCCAAACGGGCTATGGGGCTGGGAAAAATTAAAGATTTTGAAAAGTTGCAAGAAGAAACCGCCATCCGCCAAATTATCACCCATTTTTTCAAATCAAAGGGTTTATCCTTGCAAGAATTGAAAGAAAATGCTAAAAAAAGGAAGATAATCTATTCCCGATTCACCAAACCTGCCAAACAATTACTGGAATTGGCCGGATCAATTGAGCTTTCCAAAAAAGCCATTGATACCGTAGCCAGTTGGGCCACCAGCCGGAAATTAGATTACACTATTGAAACGATATTCAAAAAATGGCTGGAACTAGACAAATTAAAGCCAAAAGAAATTGTCAAAAAACCATTTTACAAAAATGATCCGATGATTTATTCAGAAACCAAGAAAAAGTGGTATGTAATTGTTCATGGTGAATGGCTTGAATACGCGGATAAGGAAAAGAACATTGAGTGGCGAGAAGTTAAATAAAAATTTAAAAAATAAAATACTATGCTTTCACACACAGACTTAAAAAAAGGTACCCAGTTTATTTTTGAAGGCCAACCATGGGAAGTGGTTGACGCTCTTTTGGTTAAAATGGCTCAACGCCGGCCGGTAGTACAAACCAAAATGAAAAATTTAATCACCGGAAGTTTTCAAGAAAAAAACTTTCAGCAAGGTGACATGTTTGACGAAGCCGATTTAGAAAAAAAGAATATTAAATTTTTGTATTCCGCCAAAGGGCAATATTTTTTCTGCGAAGAAAAAGACCCTTCAAAACGATTTTCATTTGATGAGAATAAATTAGGCAAACAAGCCAAATTTTACCAACCAAATTCAATGGTTACCGGCATTATCTTTAACGAAAAAATTATTACCGTAGTAGCCCCCATTAAAGTTACCTTAAAAGTGAAAGAATCGGCGCCGGGAGTTAAAGGCGACCGGGCCCAGGGCGGAACTAAAGAAGCCATTTTGGAATCAGGCGCGGTTATCCAAGTTCCCCTTTTCATTGAAGAAGGAGATATGATTGAAGTAAACACCGAATTAGGAGAATACGTTAAGCGAGCAAGTGAGTAATTTGTAGTTGGTAGTGAGTAGTTTATATAATTCAAAAGGCGCCCCGCGGGGCGCCTTTTGAATTGCAAAATTTTATCGTTTTGGCAGTGGACCGGGGTCTTGGGGGGCCAAGGGCTTGGTACTGGTAAATGACCGTTTTAGAATATCTTCTTCCACACTTGCCTTTGCCTTGCCATATTTTAGTTTTGAAATTTGTTTTATGGCGTCTA
>CALRCB010000017.1 GCA_943354455.1 Candidatus Staskawiczbacteria bacterium
GGAGCCTCTACTGGCGCAGGTGTCTCAGCAGGTGCTTCGGCCTTAGGAGTTTCGGCAACCGGTGCCACTGGCACAGCAGCGGCAGCTTTAGCTTTTTTAGTTATCTTGAACGTATTGATTTTTGGAGCGTCAATCACCTTTTCTGAAACAAATAGGTTATGGATTCTTGGAGTCGCTTTTGCCCCAACCCCCAACCAATACAAAGCCCGTTCTTTATCAATAGAATTTTTCTTGGTCAACGGATTTACGTATCCCAATTCTTCAACCGCACGTCCCCCTTTAGAAGACCTTCGTTTATCAATCACCACTATTCTGAAAAATGGCTGATTCTTTTTACCTTTTCTTGTTAATCGTATTGTAAGCATTTTATATTTTAATTTTTTTAATTAATTCCAATTTTTAACTTCTAAAGCTTTCTTGGCGGCTTCTTCTTCGGCTTCTTGTTTTGAATAACCCTCACCCTCGGTTACCAATGTCTCTTTTAAATATACCCCAACGGTAAATTTCTTTTTATGGTCTGGCCCCCACTCTTTTAAAATTTTATATACTGGAGTGATACCATCTTTATCTTGCGCCTGTTCTTGAAAATGTGACTTGGCATCTTTATAAGACCCAGTGGCAATAATATCAGACAAATGTTTTATTAAATACTTTTTAATAAAGACGTCGCAATCTTTATACCCTGAATCTAAATACAATGCCCCAACCAATGACTCAAAGGTATTGGCTAAAATATACTGACGTGCTTTGCCCAATTCTTTGGTTTCTCCCCGGCTTAATAATAAAAAGTCATTAAACCCCAATTCTTCAGCAACGCGCGTAAGCATTTTAGCATTAACCAGGGCAGCGCGCCAATTAGTTAACTCTCCTTCGGCTTTTTCTGGGTACTGCTTGTAAAGTTCTTCGGTTACTACTAATTCCAGCACCGCGTCTCCCAAAAATTCTAACCGTTCATTTTGGTCAAGCCCGAATTCCGGATTTTCATTCAAGTAAGACCGGTGGACAAACGCTTGCGTCAAAAGGTCTTTATTATTAAATGATAAACCTAACTTTTTTTCGAATAAATCAAAATTCTTCATTACTCTTTTTGTTCTAGTTGTTTAAATACGGTTCCTAATACTCCATTGATAAATTTTCCTGAAATCTGGCCTGAAAAATTCTTCGCCAATTCTATCGCTTCGTTAATGGCAACCTTGGGCGGAACTTCTTCTTTATTGCTGTATAAAAGCTCAAAAAGGCCGATTCTAAGCACATTTCTATCAATAATCGGTATTTGTGCTATTGGCCATTCTGGAGCCGCCTTTTCAATAATATTGTCAATTTCTATCATGTGCTTTACCACTCCGTGGGCCAGCTGGCGGACAAATTCCAAATTTTCCAATCCCGGGCCAAAATCAGTAATATTCCTTTCTAGCACTTCATCTAACGCACCTTCTTTTCTGCCATAAAAATCCCACTCATACAAGCTTTGCATTACGATTGAACGTGATAAGTGTCTACTTGCCATTTGTTAAATCCGGCACGGCCGAATCATGTTTGTGTTCTTTTTCGTTTTTTTGTATTTCTTTTTCTTTTACTTTTCGTTCTTTCTTGGTAAGTTTTCCCAATACATTAATCACTTCTTTTCCTTTATAAAAACCGCACTTTTTGCAAATGGTATGAGGCCTTACTTTAGCACTGCATTTTGGGCAAGTCGTTAAGGTGGCGGGAGTGATAAAAATATGCATCCGGCGCTGTCCTACGCTTGCTCTGGTATGTCTATGTCTTGGAACTGCCATGTTTTATAATTTAAAATTTGATTTTTGAATTAAGCCTATCTTATCACTTAATTTAATTTTTAGCAATAGTCATATTAAGATTAAAACAGGCGTCGCCCAAAGGCGACGCCTGTCCATAAGCAAATTGTTTCTTACTGGTCAATTTTCTTTGCCAAATCTTTGATAAATTCGCTGGCAGTGTCTTTTCCGCCCAAGCCAATGGCAATGGCGGTTCCCAAAGCCAAAGCACCAACCGCTCCCCACACAATAGCCATATATAATGTTTCTACCAATAAGCTGTTTGGTAAAAGCTGTTCTAGCATTAAGAAAATGGTAAAAATCCAGATAGCCCATTTAATAGTAGAAGAGGCAATGTGTCCATATCCCACTTTCATTCTTTCTACTGTCACTCTTACTAATTTTTCAATAATGTCAGAAATAATTACTGCAACCACAAAAATTAAGGAAGCCATAATCACATTTGGTAGATAATCTAACAATCTCATTAAAATAGCGCTAAATGCCGTAAGTTGTAATATATCTACGGCAAGCAATAATGACAATATAACAAAAACCCATTTAAAAATAGCTCCAATAAATTCAGCTGGATTTACCCTTACATTTGCTCGTTGCAAAGCTTTGGTCCAACCCTCTTTTTCAAAAAGTCTATTAAACCTGATAGACTTTAAAATTTCTGCAATTACCCTACCAACGGCAATTGAAATCAAATAGCCGATAATAAAAACTACGATAGCTAACACTAAGTTTCCGACAAATCCTAACATATTTTGCAAAAATGGTTGGATAACTGACAATGACCAATCACTATTGAACATATATTTAATAATTATTTAATAATATTATTAAATATATTATCTCATGTATCAATTATATAAAGCAAGTCTTAGGTGTGGATAACTATTTGACATATTCCACCCACTCTTTGGGAATATCCACTGATAAATTAATCACTTCTTCTCCTGTTGGCATTCTAAACGACATATTAGTGGCACACAAAGCTATATTCTTATCGGGCATAGGCTCCTTGGCTTTGTATTTTAAGTCACCCAAAATGGGCATCCCAGCAATGGATAACTGTGACCTAATTTGGTGAAACTTTCCCCCCTCAATTTTTATTTTTAACAAAGAATATTTATCATTAGACTTTACTATTTCGTAAAAAAGCTTGGCTTCTTGGCCATCAGCATATTCTTTGGCTTTGTGTAATTTTTCGTCTTTGCCTAATTTATTTATCAGCACTCCCTTATTTTGCGCCGGTTTGCCAATCACAATCGCCTGATACGTTTTTTCTACTTGGTGGTTTCTGAATTGTTCTGACAACCGCGATGCGCCTTTGCTGGTTTTAGCAAACAACATAATCCCACACACCGGCCGGTCTAACCTATGCACCAACCCCAAAAACACATTTCCGGGTTTATGATATTTTTCTTTTAAATATATTTTAACTTGATCAAATAAACTTTGATCGCCAGTTTTATCTTCTTGGCTCAAAATCCCCGCCGGTTTAAAAACAGCTATTGAGTGATTATCTTCGTAGAGTACTTTTATATTTGACATATATGTGTTATGAGTAAATTAGCCCTTACTAAGTTTCCGAGAGGAGGAAACGCCATGCGATTAGTTTTCCACCTGTTCTCTAAAGAACGTGGGCGTTTAGTGGGAAGAATTTTTGAAGTCATCAACTTCCCATCAATCGCCACCCTACAAAA
Source organism: Candidatus Staskawiczbacteria bacterium (assembly GCA_943354455.1). GTDB lineage: Bacteria > Patescibacteriota > Minisyncoccia > Minisyncoccales > Staskawiczbacteraceae > VGLO01. The sequence goes on from CALRCB010000017.1 coordinate 3,488, forward strand.
AAGATGGAAAATTACCTTTGCTATTGCCAGCAAGGACCCCAATGACGAAGGATGCGTAGAATCTGGGAAGGTAACTCTTGATGTGGTGGACTATGAGGAACACGACGATCACGACAACGCCTGGGTTGATGCCGGTGAGCTCACCAACGACCTCTTTGAAGGCCGCCTCAAAGTCACGGGGTGGAAAGAAATTTCCTCTCCAAAACCAGACTAACATCTGGTCAAGTCCCGCGAAATTATTTTGCGGGACTTCTAAATTTCCAGTAAATTTTTTATTCTTTCGGCTTCATTTTCAACCACTTCACCATCATAATCTCCACTGTGCCCAGTTTGACCTTCGTAAGAAGGTTTTTTCTGGTCAAGGTGAAGACTAAATACATAATCATTGCCCTTGACCAGCCCTTCCGAAGCCTTGGCGAAGGAGGGTTTAATGTACAAATGAAACCGCGGATAGTCTTGTCGAGCCAAAGGTCGCACAATAGAAACTTCCCCCGCCTTTTGAAAATAAGCAGGCTGGTACCCCAGGCGACGCATTAAATTATTAGTACTTTCTTGAATATTTTTTATAATGAATTCCACCCCGAGTAGAAGAATTTTGACGAATTAAATTTGCTTATTAATTCTTTTAAATTCCCTGGTTAATTTATTTTATATATTTATTACTATACTCAACTGACGTGTAAATTTAATTCATCCGCAACAAGTCAAAATTCTCTACAGGGTAGCCCCGTACACAGCTTCGCTGTTGTACTGGGGCATGTTCCTAGTTTGACAATTTGTTATTTATATACTATCATATTTTTAGAACTTTGAAAAGACCTGATCTCTCACAACGGAGTCCGTACCATGTTTCACGTTTCAGTAACCTGGACACACGAGATGGAGGTAACCCGGTGCAATCACCCAGGCCAAATGAAGAAAGAAGATTATCAAAGTTTTTTTGAGGTCATCATGGCTGAACTAGAAATAAAACAAGAAGAAGATTCTCGGATTAAAATTGGATCAATAGAATTTTTCCAGTTTGGAATTCTTTCTGAAAATGATTTTGACCCACCGCATCTTACTGGAGGCAACCATGGACATTCCCAAAGACAAATCGTACCCGAAAGATTCGGTACAGTGTGACCTTTGTGGCGGGCCTGGATGCAAGGAATGTGAAAATCGTGGATGGTTGACCCCATCTACACATCCCCAGGGAAGGGTTTGCCTTCTCTGGCATTGCAGAAAGCCCATTGCGCCTAACTGGATACCGATGTATTGCTCCGATGATTGTGCGATTGCCGACGCATAGCCCCACAAACCCGCGGAGAAATGCTATGAGATGGTATCAATTGGAGTTTTTCGTAAAGTTCGAAAACTACTCCACCTGTAATTTTTATTATTCCTACATTCGGGCAAATACCAACGCCACGGCCATGTACCGGGCCCGCTGCCTGCTTTTCCGTTTCCGGAAACAAGAAGAGAAAGATATTAGGTGTGGGCGAATGAGGCAAGACTGGGTTAAATTGATTGAGCTTACAAGAGTGGTAGCTCAACATAAAAAATCTTTCACTACCCATATTTATTTGGGAGAAAAATATACCAATCTTCCAAAAAGGTGCTAATGCCTTGTGATTATTTCGCAGGGCTTTTTTTACAAATCCTATTTGACAAATTATTTAAAGCGTATTATATTATAATATGCGGCTCGTTAACAATTGTTTCTTCCTTTAACGGAGATCACGTCATGCATCCAACGGAAACGGCGTACAAGTATCTGATGGCTAATCTTTTACCAAATCGTATTCGTCCAGATCTTGTTCCCGTCCACCTCACTGATGACAAGACGAATTGGAGAGGTAGTGGAACCCTCATCCTAGGCAAACACGGAAATCACAAATGGTTAGTGACTGCAGCACATCTCTTTCCCAAGGGTGAGCAGAAACAGTGGTACTACCAGTTACTGCAACCATTTTCCAGTGACTTCTTTCCTCTTCAGAGCGCACAACCCATAACCAGGATCAAAGAAGACGTGGCAATCTGCATACCTGGCCCAGAAACCCTGATTACGGGTTTTTCAAACTACAAATCAGGCTTTCATGGACTTGAAGAGTTTAGTGTGCGACCCATGAAACAACCTCTTCTGGTTACCAAGTCTCTTGCAACAGGAGAAGAACTTTCGATGATCGGGGTCATCACGGATTCTTTGGGTGGAAATTACTTCGTACTTGATCGCGAATCTTTCCCTGGTGAAAGCGGATCAGGACTACTGGGAATACATAATTGTGACCTCTTTGTCTTAAAAGGAGGGTTCCCGGTGAGCGAAGATATCAAAAAGTTCATGAATCCGCGCCATAGGAACTTGACCGTCGTCGCACTAATCGGTCTCAAATAGATTTAACCAGTTGCCCCAACAACTGGTTTTTTATTACAAAACAAACGCTTCAGACTATGTCTGAAGCGTTTAAATAAGCGAGCTAGTTTTGTGAGTTCAGCACACGCGCAGGAGCGCGTTGTCGCGCCGAGCGCTAGGCGCCATTTTCATATATATACTTATTCATATGAAAATGAGTGCCGTGCTGAAAGAGTGAAAGCTAGCGAGCGAAAATTATCCATGCTTAAACTCAATCACATCGCCATCTTTTACCACGTATTCCTTTCCTTCCGTTCTAATTAAACCCGTTTGGCGGGCGTTGGCATAACTGCCGGCTTTCAATAAATCTTCCCAAAAAACCACTTCCGCTTTCACAAACTTTTGTTCAAAATCACTGTGAATTACTCCGGCCGCCTGCGGAGCCTTGTCTCCCTTATGAATAGTCCAAGCCCGTGTTTCATCTTCCCCCGTAGTTAAAAAGGTTTGCAAACCTAATAGTTCATAACTTTTTTTAATTAAAATGTCGGTACCAGATAGTTCTGCAAACCCAAGGCCAACCCGTTCTTCTTTATTTAGTCCCTCTGATTCATATTCCCCAGCAATGTCTAAAATCACATAGTTTTTTAATTGCGCTAAAACTTCCGGCGAAACCTCTTTCGGTTTACCATTTAATAAATACAATCTGGGTTTAAAAGTTAACAATTGATATTGCTCTAAAATTTCTGCATCCGGTTTTTCCCAAACTTGGTCAACCAGCACTTTTTGTTCTTGTAAAAAGACTTGGGCTTTTTTTAATACTTCATTCTCTTTGACAGCTTCCTTTTTCCCTGCCCGCACATCCCCCGCCAACCCGTCAATTCGTTTATTTGCCGTTTCCAAATCTTTCAAAATTAATTCCACATCTAAAATTTCTTTATCTTTCAACGGGTTAATTTCTGTCTGGGTATTAATAATATCAGCGTTGCCAAAAGCCCGCAGTACATACACAATGGCGTCGGTTTCCCGAATGTTAGCCAGAAACTTATTACCTAGCCCCTCCCCTTCACTGGCTCCTTTTACTAAGCCGGCAATATCAACAAAGTCCACGGTGGCGTAAATCTTTTTAGCAGATTTTGAAAATTCACCCAACTTATCAATGCGATCATCAGGAACCAAAACGACCCCAACACTGGGGTCTATGGTAGCAAAAGGATAATTAGCAATTAATACTTCCTTTTTAGTTAAGGTTTTAAATAAGGTGGACTTGCCCACATTTGGCAACCCAACAATTCCAATACTTAAACTCATGGTGTTATTTAACCATTTTATTGGTTTTTTTTCAAGAAAAAAGAGAGGTTTTTTAGACCTCTCTATAAAATCTCATTTTTGCAGTTGAGAACTGCTTTGTTTTTTTCGCCCAGATGCGAATCAGGCGAATTCAAACCAATACTCGGCAATCTCGACAACAGTCATGAATTTGGCTTGATCGCCAAAGACTGTCTGCGCCCATTCGAAGGTGTCTCGGACAAATCGTGGCGTATAAATCACACCAGATTTGTCGGAGTCATAGGATTTCTCCTTTAACTCCATTTCGGCTTCAGTCCAGTCGTAAGGCAGTGGCGAGTCCACTCTGCCTTGTGTACCAGTCCAGCCGTCCCGAGAAACAGTTCGACGAGTTTGCTGTAACAACATGACTTTTCCTTGTGTTCCGTGAAGTCCGGTGAGGACTTCTTTTCAGGATAAGAGAGGACAGACACTCCGCCCCACTCTTATTTCAAATCACTAATCCAGTGTACTTCAGTCATATAAACTAAGTCAGCTTTTTCTGTATTAACTAATGATTTGGAATAAGAGCACGAATATAGGCTATAAATACCGTATATTCACCCTATATGTTTATTATATCATATTATAAAACCTTGTCAAGTCCCCTGCCCTATTTTCGCCCTAATGTAAAAAAAGACCCCCTAACTGTTAGTATGGGGGCCGTCTTAACGTTTCGTTTGCAAAACCGTGGAATTGGCTCTACGAAATCAATGAAAAGCATGCGGGCTCCGCGGTCCAAAAATCCTCGGAACTCCCAAATCTAAAAATGTGGACCCTGCGGGAATCGAACCCGCCTCTCCTCATTGCAAATGAGGTGTGCTACCAATATACCAAGGGCCCTAATGTATTAAAACATTATACTCTTTTAATTATTTAATTGAAAGTATTTTCACTTTCATTTTTCTATCACGGATTTCGTAATTGAATTCATCCCCCACTTTCCGGTTCATCAGCAAAGTTCCCAATGGTGACTGATACGATAATTTATTTTTCAAAATATCCGCTTCACCCGGATCCACCATTTCATAGGCTTCCTTTTCTCCATCTAATAAAATTTCTACCGCACAACTTATTTGCACTTTATCAGAAACCGTTTTTTCTAAAATAACGGCGTCGTTAATGGCGCTTTCTAATTCTGCCATTCGGCGCAACAGCCACGTTTTTCGTTCGCGCGCATCGTGATAACCGGCATTTTCCTTTAAATCCCCCTCTGCGGCGGCATATTTTATCAACTTAATATTCTCAGGAATTTTAACTTCCTTTAATTCTTTCAATTCATCTTTTAGTTTTTGGAGCCCTTCTTTGGTAAAATATTGTGCCATTTTTTATCTTATTATATGTTTTTTTTGACAAAATTTCAAGTGACTAAAAGGCGCGCCCGCGGGCGCGCCTTTTAAATGATAAGGTATTTAGTTACTTAAAGTTGCTTCGAACAGCCGGATTTTCTGCCGAATCCGCGCTAAACGCATAGCTTAAAATACAAATTTTATATTTCAAACTAGATCAACACTTTTAAAAAAATGATCCACGAACAGCTTCCGCTACCCGTGCCTTGTTACGACTTAGCCCTTCTTACTGAATCTAGCTTAGGCCCATTTGCATGGAACTTCGGCTATCCCCAGCTTGCTTGGCTTGACGGGCGGTGAGTACAAGACTCAGGAACGTATTCATCGCCACGTAGCTGATTGGCGATTACTAGCGATTCCAGCTTCATGAGGGCGAGTTTCAGCCCTCAATCCGAACTGAGATAGGCTT
>CALRCB010000018.1 GCA_943354455.1 Candidatus Staskawiczbacteria bacterium
AATAATGCTACTATGACTCCATAAAAAATAAAAATATATTTTAAATGAAATTAAATCCCCTACTTAAAAACTTTGTCTTTGTCATTTTAATCCTGGTGGCCCTAGGCGGAGTTTTCAGTTTATTTTATTTACCTGCCCAAGAGCCCGCCAAAGTATCACTTTCCCAAATTGTAACTGATATTAATGCCGATAAAGTTAAAAAAATTACCGTTTCGGGCGAAAACATTTTAGTAACTTATACCGATGATAAAAATGCTGATTCCATGAAAGAATCCAATTCAGTTTTATCTGATGTGTTAACTAAATTAGGAGCCGATCAAACAAAACTTCAAAAAATTGAAATCAGTGCCGAATCGGTAAAAGAAAGCGTTTGGTCTTGGCTTTTGCCGGCATTAATTTATGGAATTTTACCATTATTATTAATCGGCTTTTTCTTGTGGACTATGCTTCGTCAAGCCAAGTCAGGTGCTGGCCAAGTAATGGACTTTACCCGTTCAAAAGCGAAAATTTTTGGCGCTGACCCAAACAATAAAGAAAAAGTAACTTTTAAAGATGCAGCCGGATTAAAAGAAGCCAAAGAAGAATTAACTGAAATTGTAGACTTTTTAAAGTTTCCAAAAAAGTATTTAGCTATGGGGGCAAAAATTCCCCGAGGAGTTTTGTTATTGGGAAGCGCCGGAGTGGGAAAAACCTTGTTAGCCAGAGCAGTGGCCGGTGAAGCCAATGTTCCATTTTTCAGTATTTCTGGTTCAGAATTTGTGGAAATGTTTGTGGGAGTTGGATCAGCCCGGGTGCGCGATTTATTTTCAACCGCTAAAAAAGCAGCCCCCTCAATTATTTTCATTGACGAATTAGACGCCATTGGACGACACCGGGGAGCGGGCATCGGCGGAGGCCACGATGAACGTGAACAAACCTTAAATATGATTTTGGTGGAAATGGACGGTTTTGAAAAAGAATCCGGGGTGATTGTAATTGCCGCCACCAACCGCGGAGACATTTTAGATCCGGCCCTTTTGCGCCCAGGCCGATTTGACCGAAAAATTATTTTAGACCCACCAGATGTGCATGACAGGGAAGCCATTTTGCAAATTCATTCAAAAAGCAAACCACTGGCTTCAAATATTAATTTCAAAGAAATTGCAGAAAGAACTCCCGGATTTTCCGGCGCTGATTTGGCAAACGTCGCCAATGAAGCGGCTCTGTTAGCTGCCCGAACCAATAAAACTCAAGTGTTTCAAAAAGACTTTTTGGAAGCCATTGAAAAAGTGTTATTGGGACCTGAAAGAAAAAGCCATTTGTTATCTAAAAAAGAAAAAGAAATTGTGGCCTACCACGAAGCCGGTCACGCCTTGGTTTCAAGTTCAATTCCTGGCACCGACCCAGTGCGCAAAATTTCTATTATCTCTCGCGGAACCGCTGGCGGATACACCTTTCAAGTCCAATCTGAAGATAATAAATTAAGGACAAAAACCCAATTTATGGCCGAGATAGCTACCTTGATGGGAGGAATGTGTGCCGAGCGGTTAATGTTTGGCGAAATGACCACTGGAGCCTCAAATGATTTGGAAAAAGCATCAAGCTTAGCCAGAAAAATTGTAAAAGAATGGGGAATGGGATCATTGGGACCGATTGTCTTTGGCGCTAAAGAAGAAATGGTATTTATGGGCCGAGAAATCCCAGACCAAGATAATTATTCCGAAAAAGTAGCTGAAAAAATTGATAAAGAAATTGAAGAATTATTAAAAAGCGCCGAAAAGAAAGCAACAGAAATTGTAAAAAGAAGAAAACCTTTATTGGAAAAAATTGCCAAAATATTGATTGAAAAAGAAACCATAGAACGAGAAGAATTTGAAAAAATCATGGGAATTAAAACGAAAGAAATTAAGAATTAATATATCGCGCGCCCGCGGGCGCGCGATCCGCTCCCATAGCTCAGCGGCAGAGCATCCCGCTTATATCGGGCAGGTCCTAGGTTCGAATCCTAGTGGGAGCACATTTTTAGCATTGAGGCGCGACTAGCTCAGTGGTAGAGCATTTACTTGACGTGTAAAGGGTCGGGGGTTCAATTCCCTCGTCGCGCACCATGAAGAAGTATTTAATTTTCACCATCGTAATTTTTTTGGTGATTACCGGGGTTTATAGCCTTGGAGCTTTTGTTTTTAATGCTAAAATCATCCGGGCTTTTTCGGAGCACACGGTTGTAAAAACTAACACGACCACCGAAGTGCAGAAGGTTTCAATAACCCTACCACCAGTCCATATCAAATCACTGCCCGACATTAAAAATGATCTATTAGCGACTAAGCAAAGTTTTATCGTGGCTAATCTTTCCACAAAAGAAGTGCAACTTTACCAGGACGGCCAACTTTCAAACACCTTGCCTATTTTTCTACTAGGCGACCCGCAGAGCTGGGGAGGTTCGGCAGCCGGGGTTTACAAAATCTTGTCTGGCAACGAAGCCAGCTTCTCCGGTATTGCTGAGGCATATATGCCCTATGGAATGAACTACTACGGAAAATATTATTTCCACGGCCTGCCATTTTTTGAAGGAGGAGAAAAGCGCATCACCGACGAAACCGGCGGTTGCATCCAGCTTTCCGATGAAAACTCAAAAACCTTATACGAATTCGCACTCATCGGCATGCCGGTATTGGTAATTGATAAAGAAAACCAACCGTATGCCTGGCCGGATAAAAAATCTTTAACAGATCCAGATGTAAGTGCACAAAGCTACCTTGTGGCTGACTTAGATTCTGGTTTTGAATTGGTTCAAAAAAATGCGAAAGAAGTACTGCCCATAGCATCGATAACCAAGCTGATGACAGCGCTGGTGGTCACCGAAAATATTGATTTGCGAAGGTCAATTACCATCACTCAACATATGATTGACACCTACGGGGAAACCCCGCAACTGCGGATTGGGGACAATTTAAGGGTGGTGGAGCTACTCTACCCGCTCCTATTACCATCATCCAACGATGCGGCAGAAGCCCTGAGCGGTTTTTTGGGGCCACAAAAAACTATCCAACTGATGAACGAAAAATCCACGCACATATTGATGAACAACACCATATTTTTTAATCCCCACGGCTTAGACAACAAAGAGAATCCCGAGAAAAATAATATGTCCACAGCCCAAGACCTTTTTTCGCTGGCCCGCTACATCGTCAATAACCGGTCACCGATCCTAGAAGTCACCAACGGCAAAACGGTGCGCAGTTTTGGTGGCATCGGTTTTGACATTCCGACACTTGGTAGCCGAAATATTTTTACCGGCGACCCAAGTTTTATCGGTGGTAAAGTCGGCTTCACCCTGGCCGCGCGTTATACTGGCGTGTTTTTATTTAAATTCCAAACTCCTGACAAAAAAATCCACCGCATCGCCATCATCGCGTTAAAATCAGAGCACCTAGAACCCGATGCCAGAAAAATATTACAGTGGGTACAAGAAAATTACCAACTATCTCCGGTGGCCCAATAATTATTAAAAAAGAGTCGGGGGTTCGATTCCCTCAACGCGCACAAATGTATGAATCTTAAAATAATTTTCGAAGATTTAGATATTTTGGTAGTAGATAAACCTGCGGGGATTGTGGTATTTCCAGAAGGCCAAACGACGGAAAAAACACTGATAGATTTGCTGATTGAACAAAATTCTGACTTAAAAAATGTGGGCGAGGCGCCACGCTACGGAATTGTGCACCGGCTAGATAAAGACACTTCTGGTGTGATTTTGGTGGCAAAAAGCTCTGAAGCCTTGATTTTTTTGCAAAAACAGTTTAAAAATAGAGAGGTAGACAAGATTTACATAGCTTTGGTAACTGGCGCCGTAAAAGAAGAAAATGGCACTACTCACACCTTAATTGGTAGAGCCAAATCTGATCCGCGAAAACAGGCAGCACATTCATTGGAATATACCGGCAAAAAAGATTTGCGTGAAGCCATTACTGAGTATAAAGTAATCCAAAGATTCGCTGATTACACCCTGTTGGAAGTGCAAATAAAAACGGGCCGAAAGCACCAAATCCGATGCCATCTAGCATACATTCATCACCCGATTGCAGGAGACAAAATGTATGGATTCAAAGATTCGCCAGCACCTAAAGGATTGGAACGTCAATTTCTTCACGCATCATATTTAAAAATAATGCTACCAAGTGGCGAAGTAAAGGAGTTTGAGTCCGAATTACCAAGTGAATTGAAAAAAGTATTAGAAGACCTGAGCACCAAATAGGTGCTCGGCCGAGCACTCAAAACATTGAGTGCTCCGGTTTAAAAAATATATTAATTAATCTGGGGAAATAATAAAAACATATGTCAGTTCAATTAGATACATTCAATAAAGCGCAGGAAAAAAAGATGCCAGATATTCGCCCTGGTGATATTGTTAAAGTACACCAAAAAATTAAAGAAGGAGATAAGGAAAGAATCCAAATTTTTGAAGGCGTGGTTATTGCCCGAAAACACGGCAAAGGAATTTCAAGCACTATAACTGTAAGAAAAGTGGTTGATGCCGTTGGAGTGGAACGAATTTTCCCAGTACACTCACCTTCTCTTGAAAAGATAGAAGTGGTAAAATCAAGCAAAGTCCGAAGATCAAAATTGTATTACCTAAGAACCGCAAAAGGAGCCAAGGGAAAATTAAAGAATAAAGAATTGGCCGCCGCTATTGCACCAGATGTTGTAGTAGAAACTCCAGAAGAACCAACACCAACCGCGACAGAATAGTGCGGTTTAGGCGCGGGTGGCGAAACGGCAGACGCACTACCTTGAGGTGGTAGCGCCCGAAAGGGCATGCAGGTTCGACTCCTGTCCCGCGCACAGGAGGACATTAGGGCGCTTAGCTCAGTGGCTAGAGCATCCCGTTTACACCGGGGAGGTCAGGGGTTCGAATCCCTTAGCGCCCACACTTAAGGGGTGACCCTTATTGGGAAGGCCGTGGTAGCTCATTGGTAGAGCAGACGCCTGAAGAGCGCCTGGTAGGGAGTTCGATTCTCCCCCGCGGCACACGTTAAAAAGATATCCACAAGAGTACTTTAAGAATATGAACCTTTTTGGTATAATGCATTAAAATATATCAATGGTTCAATATGAAAATAGAAATCCGATCAAAAGCTATCGCTTTGAGGAAAAACGGTAAAAGTTATCGTGAAATATCGCAAAGTTTAAAGGTATCAAAAGGAACATTATTTGTTTGGTTTAAAAATATTAGTTGGTCAAAACATCTCAAGAAAGAATTATCAGATAAGGCAAGGATTGTTTCTAGCGAAAGATTAAGAAAATTTGTTCTTGGTCGACAAAAAATACTTCTTGATTCTTACGAAAAAGCTGAAAATGAAGCAAAAAAAGAATTTGAAATTCACAAATACAACCCATTATTTATAGGCGCAATAATGTTATATTGGGGTGAAGGAGATAGAAGTTTTAAAAACGGCAGGGTAAAAATGACAAATACTGATCCTGCAATGATTAAAATATTCCGCAAGTTCCTACTAGAAATAATCTGCTATGAAAAATTAAAAATCAAGGGTTGGTTGCTCCTTTACCCGGATTTAAACATTAAAGACTGTTTAAATTATTGGGTTAAAAACACCGGAATTCCCCTTGAAAACTTTACAAAACCAACTATTATTAATGGAAAACACAAGACACATCGTTTACAATATGGTGTTTGTACAGTTTCTATAACTAATAAATACCTGAAAAAGAAAATATTAACCTGGATTGATTTATATAAAAAAGAATTTTAGAATATTGCGGGTATAGCACAATGGTAGTGCATTTGGTTGCCAATCAAAGTACAGGGGTTCGATTCCCCTTACCCGCTCAGAGAATAAAGCATCAAAAAAGAGTCTAGAAGTAGACTCTTTTTTGATGCTTTTTGATGTTATTGACACCTGTGTATAATTATGGTCTAACTATTGACAGGGTTGCTTGGATATGCTAATATAGAAGCACGCTCCAGAAATGGAGTTTTTAGTTAAAAGCTATATGAGTGAGCATAGTATTAATCATAATTTTATGAATAAATCGCTATTATTTCGCTCTATTTTTATTGGTGCTATGTCTGTTGTGGTATTGTCTATAATTGCTGTTCCACAGACCACTTATGCCGAGATAAAAAACGATAAAGATGAAGCAAGTCATACCCTTGTCCATAATGGAAAATTAACTATTTGTAAGTTAGATAAAAAAGCTTACGAAGTGGTTAGAACCATTAAAAAGGCTGTGATTACCGGGTATTCAAGCGCTTGGGATGAAACTACCGGTATTCCTGGAAAACCAGGTTTTATTACCGCTTCAGGGTTTGATTTAAGAGAATTAAAAGATGGGGAAGGAGTAGTGGCTAATAACTATTTACCCTTTGGAACTAAAATTAGAATCCCTGATTTATTTGGTGATACGATATTTACTGTACAAGATACAGGAAGTCCAAACCATTTTTCTACCGTGAATCGGTTTGATGTTTACTTCCCTGGTGAATTGGGTAAAAAAGAAGCTATGAAATTTGGAAGACCAACAGCTAAAGTAGAGTTTGTAGAAAGTTAATTAAAAAAGCCCGCGCTGATGCGCGGGCTTTTTGTTTCTGTGCCCAAGGCGGGAGTCGAACCCGCATGACCTTACGATCAGAGGATTTTAAGTCCTCCGTGTATACCATTCCACCACCTGGGCCCTTCGATAAACTCAGGGCAAGCTCAACTTGAGGCCTAGGCGGGAATCGCACCCACGTATAAGGGATTTGCAGTCCCTTGCTTTACTACTTAGCTACTAGGCCAAATTTATAATTATCTTATGCTACTTTTGCTCTTTTTTCAATGTCTCTAAAATGGCTTCAATCTTAGAAGCCTCGGCTAAAACCCTATCTTTAATAAACCTAATTTTGGGAACCGGGCGCATATTCACCAGCTTATTTATTTTCTGCTGAACGTCATACACTCCACTGTTTAACACTTTTATTATCTGGTCAGTTTTATCTTCGGGCAACACCGAAATATAGGCTTTGGTTTCAATTAAATTGGGGCTGGTATCAACGTGAGTCAGCGTAACCAATGAGTCTTTAAAACTAAAATCCCGGGCAATAATTTTGCTGATTTCTTGGGCTAACAGGGAATTCACTTTTTCTAGTCTATTTGACATTAGAGTACTCCTTTTTGTCGCTCCTCAATATACGCCACTAAAATATCTTGGACTTCCACTTTCACATTCCCTTCAAACATAATTCCACATTCGTCGCCTTTCTTTAACAAATCTACATCTTTTTTATTTCTCTGTAAACTAACAATTCTTCCCCCGCCCACTTTTTCTACTCCGCGCATCACATCTAATTTCAAGCCTTTTTTCATTTCTCCTTCGGTGATTTTTCCGCCCACAATTTGGCGGTTTTTTTCGGCAAAGAAAATAATCAAAGCCTTAATTTTTCCAATATCCTTTCGCACGGTTTCAGCTTCCAAAGATTTTTCCATTCCGTTGCGGATTTCTTGAATCAATTCATAAATAATATCAAAGGTTTTAATTCTTATGCGCTTGGTGCTATCTTTGCCTAAAATTTGCATCACGCCCGCCGTAGTTTTTACCCTAAATCCAATAATCACCGCTTTGGAATATTCTGCTAATTTTACATCGGTTTCGTTAATATCGCCCACTTCGGTTTTTAAAATTCTCAAGACAATTTGGTCTTGAGGCAGGTTTTTTAACATTCCCTCAATAGCTTCAATTGAGCCAAACACATCTCCTTTCAAAATAATGTAAAGGACTTTTTTATCACCCGGAGCTTCAATGACGGCGGTATTTAATTCACGTTTGGAAACTTCAGTTTTTAAATGAGCGTTGGCTAAATCAGCGGTGGCATAAGTTTTAAAGCGTTC
>CALRCB010000019.1 GCA_943354455.1 Candidatus Staskawiczbacteria bacterium
GATTTGCCTTTTGACTGCAAAACTATTTTTGGGGAGTTTTTAAAAGAGTTGGCTATTCAAAGAAATAAAACCATGGAAATTAAAGGATATAAAGATGCCGCGACGGCCATGCAGGAGTTGGAATTGGCAAATAAGAATTTTAAGTAAATGGCATAATATACTGTGCGACAAAACTGCCTTTATTGAATAGGGCAGTTCTTTTATTCTATCTATATGCAATAATGGAAGTATGAATAAAATAGAAGCACTGGAAAAATTAAAACAGCAAATGCTGACGGATAAAAAATTACCCCTCAAAACGAATTTGGTGTTTGGGGAAGGGGATTGTAATTGTCAGGTGCTTTTTGTGGGCGAAACGCCGGGAAAGTTGGAAGATGAATTAGTGCGGCCGTTTGTGGGAAGGTCGGGGCAGCTTTTGCGAAAATACATCAGGGAATTGGGTTGGAAAGAAGAACAGGTCTATATTACCAATATTGTAAAGCGTCGGCCACCAAAAAACCGCGACCCGTTGCCAAAAGAAATAGAACTTTATAGGCCGTATTTAGACCGTCAAATAGAAATTATCAATCCAAAAGTCATTGTTGCGCTTGGCCGATTTTCTATGAACTATTTTTTACCCGAGGCAAAGATTACCAAAGACCAAGGAAAACTGTTTAAGTTGGGCGATTTATTTGTTATTCCCATGTTTCACCCCGCTGCCGCGTTGCGGGCCACTAAGGTAAAAAAACAATTTGAAGAGGGGTTTAAAAAACTACACAAACAGTTATCCACAGACCAAGGTTTGCGAATAAAAATTGGAAAAGGTAAAATGATTTAATAATATTAATTTTTAATATATATGAATATAAGAGCTTTAATAGGATTATTATTGTTAGTAGGTTTAGTTATTGTCTTTGGCATTGGAATTGGCATATTGTATAAAGGAGATGGAACTTCAATAAATCCACGAGTCAAAAATGACTCGATGCCTGAAGCCATAAAATTATTGAGTTCTAAGTTGGTGCCTTCGGTTATAGCACGGGGAATGGTGACAAAAATAGATGGAATGAGTATTACTTTGATTTATCAAACAGAAAGTCAGCCGGTGCCGATAAAAAATGATGCTAATATATCCTCACTGGTTATTGATCCAAAATCTCCTGTAAGCAAACCAAGATATATCACTAAGGCTTCTGTCTTTGGCGATATTAAAGTCAATGACAATTTAGAAATTGTGATCAAAGTATTGGAAAATGGGAAAACTGAGGGCTTTAATATATTAATTTTACCGGCGCCAGCTGTGGCTCCAACCCCTGTCACCAAGTAGGGATTGTCAAAGCAATGTAAATAAGAAACAGCCACGGGAGCTGTTTTTTATTGAGTTTTTTTGGTATAGTATCATATATGATAATAACTTATGTTTATGCATTCTCGAGCGTTTTAATAGTAAGCGCTATTTCTTTAATTGGAGTTTTTGTCCTTTCTATTAAAGAGGATTTTTTTAAAAAATATATTTTTATTTTTATCAGTTTAGCGGTTGGTTCATTGTTGGGAGATGCTTTTATTCACCTTATACCAGAGGCGATAAATGGTCCTTTAAATTCCAACATCATAAGCGTTTTGATTATTTTGGGGATGGTGATATTTTTTATAATAGAAAAATTTTTCCATTGGCATCACCATGGACAAGATTTACACCAACTTCATGTTCAACCAGTTGGAAATTTAGTGCTTTTTTCAGACGGGATACATAATTTAATTGACGGTATTGTGATAGGAGTCAGTTTTATTGTAAGTATTCCGGTCGGTATTGCTACTACTATCGCTGTAATTTTGCATGAAATTCCCCAAGAAGTGGGGGACTTTGCCGTATTACTACATTCGGGTTATTCTAAGAAACGAGCCTTGTGGCTGAACTTTCTTTCTGGGCTTACGGCTATTTTTGGCGTTATTATTGCATTTATATTGGGTCAGACGAGTGAAGGTTTAATTATCTGGATTTTGCCAATTGCCGCCGGTGGATTTATTTATATTGCCGTGGCAGATTTAATTCCCGAACTTCATAAGACTAAAGAATTAAAGCACTCATTATTCCAAATTTTTGCCTTGGTTTCCGGAGTATTGGTAATGCTGGCATTAGCTTTTATTGGATAAATTTAAGAATATGAAACAAAATATTGTTATAAATAATGAAAAAGAGAAATCTTTAATTGCCGATTTGGATTCCAGGAAAGACGTGGACGCAGAAAGGATTAAAAAACTCTTGGCTCTGCCGGATTTGACTAAAAAAGAGTATTCTCCTATTAAAATTTTGGTTGATCAAGTAATGCAATTGCCCAGGTTTGCCGATTTTGACGTAATTGATTTCCCAAAAATTGTTACCGTTGAAGAAAATTTTGATGTGCTAAATGCTCCCAAAGATCATCCTAGCCGACGCGAAACGGACACCTATTATTTAACCGAGCAAGATATTTTAAGAACCCAAATGACCGTGATGTGGCCATATTATTTGCGTCACGAAGGAATTAAAGAAAAGTTAGAAAAAGAAGGCGATGTTTCTTTAATGTCAACGGGAATTGTATTTCGCAAAGATGAAATTGACAGAAAACATTTTCCAGCATTCCATCAAATAGATTTTTTGTATATTTGCAAAAAAGATAAAAAAGTTATCACTCAAAAAGATTTGGAAGAAGTACAAGCCGATGCTGTGAAAAGTATTTTCGGCAATGACATTGAATTTCGGCTTTTGACCGATTCTTTTCCTTTCACCGATCCTTCAATTCAAATAGAAATTAATTGGAACGAACAGTGGATGGAAATTACTGGCGCTGGCTTAGTGCATACTCAGGTATTGAAAAATTTTGGCTTAGATCCGGCAATATATAACGGGTGGGCTTTTGCTTTTGGTATTGAACGGTTGGCAATGATAAAAATGGACATTAATGACATTAGAATATTTTGGTCAGACGACTTGCGAATAACTAGCCAATTTAAAGATATTAATAGCAAATATAAAGAAGTGAGTAAATATCCGGCCGTTGAACGGGATATTTCTTTTATTATTGATAAAAGCTTAAATTTGAATAATTATTATGAATTGGTACGCGACTTGGGGGAAAATTTAATTGAAGAAGTAAAATTGATGGATAGCTATGAAAACGATGAAAAATTTGGGGCTGACAAAAAATCTTATACATTTCACATCGTGTATCGGTCACTAGAAAAAACACTTACTAATGAAGAAGTAAACGTTATTCACGACAAAATTACCGAAAAGACAAAAGAGGAATTCAATGCTATAATTAGGTAACATAAAGTAATAATTTTACAAATAATAATGAAATTAAATATTAAAGAGAAAGATGAAGAACCAAAAAAACCAAAGGCAAAACCTTGGGAAGCGAAAGCTGTGCGAAAAACTGAAGTAGTGGAAGAGAAACCGAAGGAAGCTGTGGTAATGGAAAAAATTGCCGAAAAGAAATTCAGAAAAGAGGGGGAGTATGGCGCAAAAGACATTCAAGTATTAAAAGGGTTGGAACCGGTAAGGTTGCGCCCTGGAATGTATATTGGGTCCACCGGGCTTGATGGTTTGCACCATTTAATTTGGGAAATTGTAGACAATTCTGTTGACGAAGCCATGGCTGGATACGCCAAACATGTTGAAATTGTACTTTTACCGGACAACCGGGTAAGTGTTTCTGATGATGGGAGGGGTATTCCGGTAGAAAAGCACCCTGACACCGGCAAGTCAACCTTAGAAACCGTTTTAACCACCTTGCATGCGGGAGGAAAGTTTGGCGGAGAGGGGTATAAAGTTTCTGGGGGATTACACGGAGTTGGAGTTTCGGTTGTGTGCGCACTTTCTACATTTATGGAAGCCGAGGTAGAGCGAGATGGCGGAGTTTACAAACAAGAATATTTCAGAGGCACTCCAAAAGGCGCTGTAAAAAAAGTTGATGATAGTAAAAAATCAGGAACTAAAATTACCTTTGATGCCGACCCCCAAATTTTTCCTGACATAAAATGGGATCCTAAAAAAATTCTGGGCCACGTACGCCAACAGGCTTACTTAACTCGTGGTTTGAAAATTACATTTCGCGATGAAAGAAAAAAGAATGAAGAATCTGATTATGGGTTTTACTTTGAAGGTGGTGTTGGATCATTTGTAAAACATTTAATTTCGGGAAATACACCGCGCCATTCTAATATTTTTGCCGTGGCCACTACGAAAGATAACGTGGCTATAGAAGCTGCTTTTCAGTATACGCAGGAAATGGAATGTACTGAACAAGCATTTGCCAATAACATTTATACACCAGAAGGCGGAACTCATATTTCCGGTTTCAGGTCAGCGTTAACCCGATGTTTGAATACTTATGCCAGGCGCGAAGGATTCTTAAAGGAAAAGGATGAAAACTTTTCCGGGGAAGACGTGCGCGAAGGTTTGACCGCCGTGGTTTCAGTGAAAATCCGCAACCCGCAATTTGAAGGCCAAACCAAAGCTAAATTGGGTAACCCTGAAGCCAAGGGGGCAGTGGAAGATGCGGTGATGGAAGGCTTGACTGATTACTTAGAACGATATCCAACCGACGCACGGGCCATTATTGAAAATTGTCTTTTGGCAACTAAGGCACGCTTAGCCGCTAAAGCAGCTAGAGCCACGGTTTTGCGAAAAGGAATTTTAGAAGGTTTGGCATTGCCGGGAAAATTGTCTGACTGTTTGTCAAAAGATCCTGCTGAATCAGAATTATACATCGTAGAGGGAGATTCGGCTGGTGGTAGCGCTAAAATGGCTCGGGATAGGCGGTTTCAGGCTATTCTGCCATTAAAAGGTAAAATTTTAAACGTGGAGCGCGCTCGCTTAGACAAAATGCTTTCTTCAAAAGAAATTAAGGCCATTATTATTGCGCTAGGGACTGCCGTGGCAGAAGATTTTAATTTAGAAAAATTGCGCTATCATAGAATTATTATTATGACCGATGCCGACGTTGACGGAAGCCACATTCGGACTTTACTTTTGACATTGTTTTACCGATATTTTAAGCCCATTATGGAAGCCGGGTACATTTACATTGCCCAGCCACCACTATACAAAATTCAGTTTGGTAAAACCGTAAGATATGCATACAACGAAGCAGAAAAAGATAAGATTGTGGCAGAAATTGGTAAAACCGGCGTTAATTTACAGCGATATAAAGGTTTGGGAGAAATGGATTCAGAACAGCTTTGGGATACCACAATGAACCCGGAAAACCGATTGTTGCTAAAAGTGGAAATTGACGACGCGCACCAGACAGATAAGACATTTGATATTTTAATGGGAGAAGAAGTGGAACCAAGGAAGAAATTTATCCAAACGCACGCCAAGAGTGTTAAAAACTTAGATATTTAGTATGAAAGTCATAATTGTAAGACATGCACAGACAAACGAAAATCTAAAAGGTGGGGATGCCGCCCGAGATTCAGAAGCCTTACTTACCGAAGAAGGGGTTTTTCAGGCCAAAAAATTGGGCCACCATTTGAAAGATTATAAAATCACCCAGGCCTATACCAGTCCTCAAAAGCGGGCGATAGATACGGCACAAGAGGTTTTGGCTTATCACGTAGAGGCAAAAATTGATCACATTGATGATTTACGCGAACAGAATTTGGGAAAACTGTCAGGTTTGCCAAAAAATACTATCCGTGAGATGCATAAGCAAACCGGCCTGCCATTTGCGGATTTTCGCCCGGAAGAAGGGGAATCTTACGGCGATGTGCAAAAACGGGCGGCTAAATTTTTCCATGAATTACTACAAAAACATAAACAAGATGACACTATACTAATAGTAACTCACGGTGGCACGCTAGGAGTATTACTACTGCACATTTTAGAAAAGGAGTTAACTGAAGAGAATTATAAAGCTCATAAATCAGAAAATACTGCCTTTACTATGATAGAAATTACTGATGATAAAAAATTCAGACCACATAAAATTAATAGTTTAGAACACTTAAATTAAAAATTATGTTCGACAACCTAAAAAAATTACACGAGTTAAAAAAGATGCAAGATGAATTCAAACGTGAGAAATTGACGTTTGAAGACAGGGGAGTGTCCATAACTATGAACGGAAATTTTGAAGTGGAAGAAATAAAATTGAACCCGGAATTGAGCATTGAAGACCAGCAGGAAGTGGTAAAGCAGTGCTTAAATAAGGTTCGCGAAGATATTCAAAAAACGTTGGCCAAAAAAATGATGGCATCGGGGATTGGGTTTTAACATATATAGAAAATGAAAATAACATTTTATGGAGCTGCGCAAACGGTGACTGGGTCAAAGTATTTAATTGAAACTGATGGTTTTAAATTGTTGTTGGATTGTGGAATGCATCAGGGTAAACGGGATGTGGCTAATGAATTGAACCGGAAATTTCCGTTTGATGCCAGTACCGTTGACGCTATGATACTTTCTCATGCTCATGCAGACCACTGCGGAATGATTCCGGTATTTGTGCGCGAAGGTTTTGCGGGAAAAATGTATTGCACTGCGCCAACCGCCGACATCGCCAAATTTATTTTAGAAGATTCGGCTAACATTCAAGAGCAAGACGCACTGTATTTTAATAACCATTTGCCCGTTGGCCAGGCGCCTATTGAGCCGCTTTATACCGAGCAAGATGTTAAAAAAACCTTTTCCCATTTTGAACCCGTGCCGTATTTTCGGTTAAGGCCCGAATGGACGCAGTTACATAAAAACGTCCGTTTTAAATTTTATGACGCGGGGCATATTTTGGGTTCTGCTATTACGCTTTTGGAAATAACGGAAAATGGGGAAGTGAAAAATTTAGTGTTTACCGGTGACCTGGGCCGGCACTTTTTGCCTATTTTGCGTGACCCGGAATTTGTGGCAGAGCAGACCCAAACCATTATTATGGAATGCACTTATGGAAACAGGCTTCACAAACCCGTTACCGACTTAGAAGATGATTTAAAAAATATTATTACCGGCGCCATAAAAAATAACAGCAAAATTATTGTACCGGCGTTTTCTTTGGGCCGAACCCAAGAATTAATTTATGTGTTGCACAAATTAATTAATGAAAATCAAATCCCCGCGTTGCCGATTTTCGTTGACAGTCCGTTATCACAGAAAATTACTCGGGTTTTTAATACCTATACTTCTGATTTTGACGAAGAATTTTGGGCTGATTTTGGAGAAAAAGGTGAACATGCATTTTTATTTAAAAATTTAATCACCACGGCCTCCATTGAAGAATCAAAGAGCATTAATACTAAACCGGGGCCCTATATGGTCATTGCCGGATCGGGGATGTGTGAAGGCGGGCGGATTTTGCACCATTTAAAAAATAATATTACTGACTCAAATAATATTGTTTTAATTACCGGGTATCAGGCGCAAAATACGCTGGGCAGAAAATTGGTTGAAGGAATTAGCCCTGTACGCATTTTTGGTGTTGAATACCCTGTAAAAGCAAAAGTGGTGGTGTTAAATGAACTTTCAGCGCATGCCGACCAAAAAGATTTATTAAATTATGTCAAAAATGTAAACGGGCTTAAAAATATATTTTTAGTGCACACCGAAATGCCCCAGGCCGAAGGTTTTAAAGATTTAGTTAAAAAAGAATTGCCAAATTTGTCGGTTGATATTCCGGTGCAGGGTGAGGTGTTTGAAGTGTAAATGGCTATTGACTTAGTATCGGCAATCGAGTATGATGACTGTAATAAAGACATTCGGCCAACAGGTCGTTTTTTATTAAGAAAAATATTGT
>CALRCB010000020.1 GCA_943354455.1 Candidatus Staskawiczbacteria bacterium
TTTAAATGTAAGTGAAACGTATTGGCAATTAATATTTGTGATTTGGTTTGTTCTGCTTCTTGACTGGTTAATGTTTTAACAACGCCTTGCGTAGCAACCGGAACTAAACACGGAGTCTCAATGACTCCGTGGCTTGTTTCTAAAAACCCCAACCTAGCATTACTTAATTTTGATTTTTTGGAAATATGAAACTGCATATTTTCATATATTTTTTTTATTTTTTCTTTTCATTTCTACGATGACTTTGGTCTAATCTTTTTGCCAAACCCCAAGCGCGCACAATTGTTTTTTGATGCAAATCTTTAAAATATAATTTTGAGCGCTGAAATTTTTTAAAAATAAATTCTTTCATATAATTTATATTAACATACGTTCTGAAAAATAACAGAATATATTAATTATTATTTTAATCGATTATTTTTCATAGAAGTGTAAATATCCAAGAGAGAAAAAAGAATGCTTATGGTAAGTGGCCCCAATAAAAATCCGATTGGTCCAAAAAAGAGAATGCCACCAATAACAGAAATAAACACAATCAACGAATGAATTTTTATTTGTCTGCCGATGAGTATTGGTCTTAACAGATTATCTATTAATCCCACTACCCCTACTGCCCAAACCAAAAGACAAAAAGCAGAAAAAGTGTTGCCCGTTAAAAAAAGGAACAAGACTGCCGGCATTAACACAATCGATGTTCCAATTCCGGGAATCAAAGATGCAATAGTAGCCGCAATTCCCCATAACATCATATTGGGAACTCCAAACAATGCAAACCCTATCGTGGCCAAAGCCCCCTGAATAAATGCTATAACAAGACTACCCCTGATTACCGAATTAATTGCCGTTTTAATCTTTATAAAAATCATTTGGTCGTCACTATCAGACAGAGGACTCAAATCGATAATTTGTTTTTTAAATTTCAAACCATCTTTAAATACATAATAGGTAATAATAATGAAAAGAAGAAAATTAAATAATAATTTTAACACACTACCAAATATGTTATCAAAGTGGCCCAGCAACCATTCTAATCCCTGCCTAGCATATTGATCAATATCAATGGAAATATTTTGCTGAAATGGAACATATTTTTGAAGTTCGGCAATTACATTATTGGCAACATTGGCAAAAACATCTTTTTCGCTACTAATAATAGGAAAAAACTGTTTAGCTTCTTCAAGAACCCTTATTCCTAAAAATATAAACGGTACGATAATGATAATGATAATGATGATTGTGGTAAAAAAAGCTGACAACCCTTTTCGGTCACCCAAAAAACGTAATATTTTTTGGTGCATCGGCTCAAAAATCGTAGCGCACACCAGCGCCAAAATAATAACATATAAAAAGGGGCGTAAAATAAAAAAAGTAAAAATGAGTACCCCCAAAAGAATGACCAATAAAAAATAATGCTGTAGTTTTTTATTTTCTGTTAATGAATTCATAAAAATTAATTTCTATTTTATAATCCTCTCATATTATTTCTTTTTATGCAAAAGCCATTTGGTTATTTCCAGTACCGGCACGATGGTTGCTGCGGTAAAAATAACTAGTAACCAATCATGAAACGATAAAGAATAGGTTTCAAATGGTACTTGTAAAAAAGGTATGTAAATAATTAATACTAAAATAACCAATTCCCAACCAACTGCCATATTCAACCATTTATTGGCAAATGGGCGATGCAAAACAGAATGCCTATCTGAACGGAAATTATACGCCTTAAAAAAATGAATGAGGATAAGTGAAATAAATACCAAGGCCATGCTTTCCTGCAAACTCCGACCAATTTTTAAAGACCATGAAAATAAACTTATATTAACCATTGCGGACCAAATACCGCCTATTACCATTAATAATACCACTGGTCGGGTAAAAATCCCGTGGTTCAATTTTCTTGGGGATCTTTTCATAATATCGCTTGAAGGAGGGTCAACGGCAAGTGCTAAAGCTGGCAATCCGGCAGTGGCCAAATTGACGTATAAAATCTGTACCGCTAAAAGAGGCAGTGGCAACCCTATTAAAGATGCAATAACTATAAGGCCTATCTCCCCGATATTTGAAGATAGCACATACATCAGATATTTTTTGATGTTATCAAAAATAATTCTTCCTTCTTCAACCGCCGCCACAATAGATGAAAAATTATCGTCAACCAAAATCATGGCAGACGCTTCCCTGGAAACATCGGTACCTGTAACCCCCATGGCTATACCAATATTAGCTTTTTTTATAGCAGGAGCATCGTTAATCCCATCTCCAGTCATAGCAACAATATGGCCCCGATTTTGTAAGGCCTGCACAATTTTTAATTTATGTTCAGGAGAAACACGAGCGGCTACGGAAATGTTTTCAATACTATCTTCAATTTCCTTATCGGACATTTTCGATAATTGGGCGCCGGTAATCACCTGCCCGCCTTCTAATAAAATATTTAATTCTTGTGCAATTGCTTTAGCAGTAGCTGGATGATCTCCAGTAATCATCATTAATTTTATTCCGGCTTGCCGACATCGCTCAATTGCTGATTTTGCTTCGGGCCGGGCTGGGTCTGCCATCGCAAAAAGACCGAGAAAAATCATATCTTTTTCTGCCAAATTAATATCATTTACAAAAGTATAAGCAACTCCAATAACTCTCAAGGCCTCGCTGGCAAAATGATGATTGGCATTAATAATAGATTCAAAAATATCTTTGGTTAAAGGCAATGTTTTTCCATCTTGCATATAACGATTACAAGATTGCAAAATCATTTCAACAGCACCCTTGCTACAAGCCATATTCCCTTCTTTTGACTGGCACAGTGTAATCATTTTCTTGCTCTCTGAACTAAACGGTATTTCAGCAATACGGGGAAATTTTTCATCAAGAATTTCCTTCCTTATACCAATTTTTTCTGCAACCACCACCAATGCCCCTTCGGTAGAGTCCCCGCTCAACCGCCAAATTCCATCTTTTTCTGAAATACTGGCATCAGACGAAAGTACTGCTGATTGCAGTAATAATTTCAAACTATCAGTCAGCGGATATTTTTCTCCTTGTAATAAAAATTCGCCCATTGGTTCATATCCACTACCAGTAATTTCTAATATTTTTCCATCCAAAAATATTTTCTTCACCGTCATTTCATCGCGAGTCAATGTACCAGTTTTATCAGAACATATAATAGTAGTGCACCCAAGCGTTTCTACTGCAGGTAAATATTTTACCAATGCGTGACGCTTTATCATTCTTTGCACACCAATGGCAAGCGAGATAGTCACTACTGCAGGAAGTGCCTCTGGCACCACCGCTACTGCCAAAGCAATTCCAAAAATAATCATTTCCAATAATGGTTGATCCCGAAACACTCCGAGTAGCACAATAATCATTACTACCAAAAAAGCTATCTTGGTTAATGATTTAACCAAACTGTCTAAATTTTTTTGCAAAGGCGTTTCTTCTTTTTTAACACTTTCAAGCATCCCAGCGATACGGCCAAATTCAGTTTTCATACCAATACTAGTAACCACCGCAAGACCACGGCCATAACTACAAGTTGTGCCAGCAAACACCATATTAAGACGATCACCCAAAGAAACATCTTTGCCAAAAACCATATCGCTCTGCTTAGTTACCGAGAGAGATTCTCCAGTTAACAAAGATTCGTCAGCTTTTAAATTTAATGCTTTAATCAACCTGGCATCAGCCGGAAAACGATCTCCGGTAGAGATAACAATAATATCTCCAGGAACAAGATTAATGGCAGGAACTTCTGATTCAAATCCATTACGAAACACCAAGGCGCTAGGAGAAGCAAGCTTTGATAGCGCTTCTAAGGCTTTGCCGGCACGAAATTCTTGAATAAAACCGAGTATCACTGAAAATAAAATAATAATTCCTATGGTAATAGCTTCTACAGTTTGGCCTAAAATTCCGGAAAATATTGCTGCGGCCATTAAAATAATAATCAGGGAATTTTTTAATTGATCAAAAAAAAGCATCCATGGCGAGACACTAACAGAAGCAACAAGCTTATTAAATCCATATTTTTTCTGACGGTCTGGAATCTCACTTTCAGATAGTCCAGTAACAGCATTGGTGGTAAGTTTTTCAATTGTTTGTGAAACAGAAAAAGTCTGCCAAGGCAATATTTCACTGGCTACTAATTTTTGATCAATATTTTGCGAATCTATTTTTGACATAAGCTTAATTTAAAGTAAATCAACTTAAAGAATTATAACAAAAAATCTCCAAAAAGGCGATTTTTTTGTACGAATAATAAAATAAAAAACTGCAATTGCGACTAACGTCAAAATTACAGTATTATTTTTTTCCTTGAATTTCAGAAAAGCGACTAATAAAATCAGTAGAAGAACGAAATTCTTTTAACTCGCCTGTTATCAAAAGACGACTATCTAACCAGAAAGTAACACCCCTTAAATATGGGTGCTTTCTATTATCGCCATCTACAATAGTCATTCCTATTTTTTCATATGCGTCTTCCTGGGTATTTGCCCATACAAATCCTAGACGGCGCACTTTTTTAGGACCCAACCACTGACACAGAGTGTAATTAATCATAAAAAAATCCTCCCGGTTTTTGGTAAAGAACAACGCAATTTTTCATCAAAAAATCGGTTAAAATTTATAAAACCGATTTTTTGACAGAAACTATTTCTTTTTCTTCTTGCCCACTTTGGCCTTTTTCTTTTTTGTAGCCATAATTTTATATAATATATTATCTATCTTTCTTTTTTTTACTCGGCCTTTAATTTATTATATCAACCCACGCAAAATAAGTAAGAGTGGATAACTAATCTAAAGAAAAAATAAATTCCTAAATCATAAAATTATTTAATTTAACATTTTTTCTTAAACCAAAAGCCACTCTTTCGAGTGGCTCCATATTGCGCGGGCGATGGGATTTGAACCCACGATCTCCTCCGTGACAGGGAGGCGTCTTGAACCGGGCTGGACTACGCCCGCAGATTCGCATCTGCGAATAGTTATTAGTTTTTAGTTATCAGTTTTTAGACTAACAACTAATTACTAACCACTAGTTACTAAAATTTTTATTTCATAAAAATTTTGTGTCGAGGGTGGGAGTCGAACCCACGACCTCAGCGTTATGAATGCTGTGCTCTTACCAACTGAGCTACCCCGACGGATTTTTGACTTATGTCAAAAATAGTTATTAGTTTTGAGCTACTAGTTGCTAGACCTCACACTCTTTAATAATCCGTGCAGAATTTTACTCACCAAGTCACATTGCAATAATTCGTCTTTACAATCTACGCCAAATAAACTTTCTATTAATTTAAATATTGAAATAGTTTCGTATAAAGACCTAATCGAAATTTCAATGAAAGAAGCAAAGACTTTTGAGCTACCAACTCCACTTCCTTCTGCAATATTTAAAGAAACAGATGTAACTGCTCGTTTTAACTGATCAATAAGAGCAAACTTCTCTTCCTTTGGTAATTTCTGACTTAATACATAAGACATTTTAGCTAATTTCATAGCTTCCTGCCATGCTTTAAGTTTTTCGAAATTATACATAGAATTGTAAAAACTAACAACTCAAAACCTTTTCGAGTCAACAGTTGTGTCTAATAACTAAAGACTAACAACTAGTAACTCAAATTTTGCTTCGCAAAATTTGTTGCCCCTCTCCGAATTGCACGGAGGCCTGCAGCTTATGAGACTGCCGAGGTACTACTCCTCCAAGGGGCGATGCATGTCTTAATTTTTAACATAAAAAAACAAAAAACGCAAGGAAGCTATTACTAAGAAATGAACCGTTCCTGCAACTTTTTAATTTTCTCTCCTGTCATCGCCTGCAAACTTTCAACGGCATTTTGCGACAGCTGTTTAAATTCTTTGTCAATCAACAAGGCCTTTTCATTTACATAAAATGCCAAATCATTAATACCAATCAACCGTAAACCGGCCAAGGTGCTTAACCGTGAAAGTGCCACATAGCCCATCCCCTCAATAAAACAGCGGGACAAATCAATTTCCGCCGAATCCAAATTCATTCCCTGGCTTTTGTGCACCGTAATTGCCCACGCCAAACGCAGTGGCAATTGGTTAATTTCGGCCACCACATTTCCAGCATCGTTATCAATGGTCCAACTTGCCCGCCCGGCTTTAATAATTTTTCCACCAAGCGTTTGAATAATCGGCATTTGCATAGCATCAAAATCAATCACCCGGCCCTGCGTTCCATTTACATAGCCCAAATCAAAATTATTTTTTATAAACATTACTTGCGCTCCTTTTTTCAAAACTAATCTTTCGGGCGACAAACAGCTTTTTTTCAGCGCCGCCACAATTTCCGCCTGGCCAATTGAAGTCATTTCATAAGCCACTTCCGCCTCGTTAATTTTACCAAGCTCAAGGTTATTAATATTATCAACATCGACATTGTGGGTATATAATTTTGTCACAATGTCATCAGATTTATTGCCGTTATTTTTTTGGCTGGCCAAAATTTCTTTTGAAACTTCAATATTATTATCACGAATATGGTCAAGCAACAGCGACAAATTTTTATCTTTCTGCCGGTGCTGTTCGTCTAAGTAACAAACATTAATATCCATATTATTCCACGCCACCGATTCGTTGATAAAATTAATTTCTCCACCTTCCCGCTGAATTGGAGGCAACTGAAAAAAATCACCCGACAACACTACCTGCATCCCCCCAAACGGCAAAAAACTGGTTTTAAAATACTGGCAAATTTTATCCAACGCATCAAACTGGGTGGCCTTTAACATTGAAACTTCGTCAATAATTAACACCTTAGCCGCCCTAATTCTTTTTAATAAATATTTTCGGGTCATCAACCGGCGTATTTCCGGGTCGGTAATCGTTTCTTTAATTCCAAGGCCGGACCAAGAATGAATCGTGGTTCCGTTCATATGCGTGGCCGCAATTCCGGTGGAAGCCGTCACCGCCACATTTTTTTGATGCTGTTTTAAATACTCAATATATTGGTTTAATAAAAAAGTTTTACCCGATCCAGGAGATCCGGTCAAAAACACATTCTGCCCCATTTTTAAAATGTCTAACGCCTCGTTTTGTTTCATGTAATAACTTTTTTATATCATATACAACTCCGTCTTCCTTTCCTCATCCGTCTTCACCAATAACGCCTCTCCCCGCAAAATTTTCTCAAATGGTTTGCAAGCAAAACATCCAGTCGGGCCATTGGGGCATTCAAACACTCCTTTTTCCCGCGCATTTTTCACTTTTATCGCCACCGCCAACACTTTATTTTTTGCAGTCACAATATCGGGCAACAACACTTCCGTCGGTTCGTTATTCCTATCAACATACCAATACGCCGCCCCCGAAACTTTTCGTTTTTGTAACGCATTTAACAACAAGGCATAAATCGGCAACTGCAACGAATCTTTATCTTCATCATTTTTTCCGGTTTTAAAATCAATCACCCGCACACTATCATCTTCAGGCACCCACTCCAGCCAATCAAT
>CALRCB010000021.1 GCA_943354455.1 Candidatus Staskawiczbacteria bacterium
TTTCATAAATATTATTTTCAGTTTGCAGACTGAAGAATATTTATGAAAACTGCTTAAAGCCAAACAACTTGTTTGGCCAGTAAACTTTACTTGTTATGTATGCTATACATATATGCTTTTTTTACCTGTTACCTGATTAAATAAGACCCATCTTAAAATTAATCAGGCGCCCTATTACATTATGTTGAGTAACAATGAATACACATTCTTTTGAAATGCGTTTTAATAAGGTTAAAATTTTCAACGTGCAAGATAAACAAAAAATCACCTTACAGGGATTCGTTTATTTATCATGTAAATACTAGTTTATTCTATTTATAAATCCGTGTCAATACCCTAAGACACCTTTATTAAATTACACTTTTGGGCTAGTATGGATTTAACAAATATATATGCAAAGCATATAAATAATCGTGCGGTCGGAATAATAAATTGTGATTTCTTATTCCTCCCTTACTCATATTTATGACTAAAAAAAGCAGACTTATTATTATTATTGCTTGTGCTTTATTGTTTTTGATTATCACGCCTTATATTATCCTTTATTCTCTTGGGTACGGGGTGAATTTTAAAACGCTAAAAATTGTGGCAACCGGAGGAATTTATGTGCGCGCACTACCATCTGACACAGATGTTTTTATTGATGGCAAATTAACTAACACTAAGGGGATTTTTTCCCAAACGGTTTTTGTGCAAAATCTTTTGCCGGAAAGTCACACTATCTCAATCAAAAAAGATGATTATTTTGAATACCAAAAAACTCTTGATGTTCAAGAAAGATCTGTTATTAAATTAGAACATGTACAATTATTTAAAAAAAATATCGGGTTTGAATTATTGACCGATGCCACCAAATCTCCATTCAATCAGCCGGAACCAAAAGATCTTTACATAATTAAAAATAATAATTTATACGTTGCCGTTTTACCAACCGTTCCGGCAACCGTGGTAATAAAAAATATCGTGGCATATAAGGTGTCAGATAATAATATTATTTGGCTGGGGTTAGACGGGTTTTTATACCGTTCTGATTTACAGGGTAAAATTATTGAACAGTTAACTCAAACAAGCATTAAGGTTAACAAGAAAAATACTCATACCATGTATGTGTTAAATAAAGACATATTTTTAAAAGAAAATTCAGTGTTGATGAAATTTAGTATTGCCACAAAATCTTTTGAAGTTTTTTCCAGTCCCGTTACTAATATAAAACTTTCACCGGACGGAAAAAAAATAGCATTTTACAGCGACTATCAAATATTTCTTTCGTACTTGGATTTAAATACCATTGATCCGCCATTGCCGGGCAACAAAGCTTTGCTAAATGATTTTACCGAAAAAATAACCGATGCTTATTGGTTAAATGATGATTATATTGTTGTGGGTCTACCAAACAAAATCGTTATCACCGAAATTGATGTGCGGGGCAATGTCAACAGCATTGAACTACCGCAAACTTTTTCATTAATATCCTTTAACCAACAAGACAAAAAGTTATACATTTTGAATGAAAAAAATACCTTAGTTTCAGAAAGACTTGTTCCATAATTTAACACAAAAAAAGAGCCCGGTGACTTTGTTAAGTCAGAGGGCCTTAGCAGTCTTTTGTAACGTAACACCGCATAAGGGGCAAAATTGACCTGCTCCATCTCTCGCAGCGGTTGCATGAAATTCTACTGGCGAAGAGTCGTGTTCTGCTATCATTGTGCCCCAACTTTGTTGGAAGTTAGCAGGCATGACCTTGGATTTAGGCAAAGCAGATCCGCAGTTGTTGCAAAATCCACCAATCTCAAGCGCGAATGTTTCTCTACTACAAGTAGGACATGTTATAGAGTTCATTTTTTCTCCTCTCGAGAAAAAGCGTGGGAGTAGAACTATCAAGACATTATCATCTTAATTTCTTTACGTCAATATAAATAAAAAAGCCTGTGATATGCATAAATAGCATGCCACAGGCATGTAAAGCCCCGAAAGACCTTACTTTTTCTCCTTTTCAAGTTCCGCAATTGCGGTCTGGATCGCTTTTAGCTGTTTATTCAGCCTGTCAACCTTATCCTTAAGGTGGTCCGTTTCTTCTTGTATCACCACAAGGGCTTCTTTAGCCATTTGCCCTACGTCCAACTTCTCACCACCGGCCTTGATAAGCCGTTGTTGAATAACGGTTGGTTTTTTTGGCAGAGACTCTCTCTGAAAAACGCTCATCATAACCGGCCGAATTTCTTTAGTATAGAACTCCGGCATAAAGGAGCTGACTCCCTTGGTAAGTTCGAGAAATTTCTTAAGACTTTCTCTAACTTCTTGTGTCCCGTCTCCTTTGGCAACCAGAAGATCCATCTCCTTGCGGCCGAAGGTGAAATATGCCGCCTTGTCTTCGATTTGAGATTTTTCAATCCTGAGCTCGAACGCCTTAAGTTCCAGTGCGACGACCCCCAATTTCTTACTGATTTCCCCGACGTCTTGGGCGTGCCCAGGAGTGGTCGAGGCCATCAACGTTGCAACAACAAAAACCACGGCCAATAAAAAAACTTTCACGGGAACTCCATTGTCAAAGACTTGTTGGTAATGGTCGAACGACTCATTATATTGCCAGACAAGCACCAATGTATATATAGCATTTTATTAATTAAATGTCAATAGCACTTCTACTACAACAAAAAACACCAAATTTGGTGTTTTTTGTTCATTATTATCGTTTTGCCCATTGTGGACTTTTTCTGGCACGTTTCAATCCAAACTTCTTTCTTTCTCGCATTCTTGGGTCTCTTGTTAAATATCCGGCTTTTCTTAATCTTTTTCTAAAGTTATTGTTAAAGTCTACCAATACTCTGGCCGTTCCGTGTCTTACCGCTTCGGCTTGTGCATTTCGTCCGCCTCCTTTTACAATCACAGTAACCTTAAACTTATCCAAACACTTCATTTTATTCATTGAAGCAGTAGCATTTTCCTGGTCTCCTTTTATTGGAAAATATTCTTTATAATCTTTTCCATTAATAACAAATTGCTTTTCTCCTCGGGTAAAAAGCCTTACCCGGGCGGTTGCAGTTTTGCGTCTTCCAATCGCTTCAAAATAACGGTCTGGCTTTGAGGCCAATTCTTTTTCCGTAGGAAAATCATCCGGGCTAAGGTCATCCAAATCTTCAGTAGTGTCAATTATCACAACCGGTTTTGGTTCCAATACCACTGTATTTAATACTGGCTTCTCTTTAACCACTGGTGTTTTTTTTAATTCAATTTTTGCCATATTACTTGTTTGCAAACTTTAATCTTTTAATTTGTCTGGCTCGTAATTTGTTTTTGGTCAACATTCCCATTACGGCTTTTCTAAAAATTTCTTGGGGTCCTTTTTTTAAATACACTTCTTTCATGGTAGCTTTTTTCAATCCTCCAAGATAAAGAGTATGGTGGTAATAAATTTTATCGTTAAACTTTTTACCGGTGTATTTTAATCCTTCCACATTTTTAATGGTTACAAAGTCGCCAATATCTTTATAATTTTCAAACCCCACTTTATTTTTTCCGCGCAATAAAACCGCAACTTCGGTGGCAAGCCTGCCTAAAACTCTGTCGGTTGCGTCAATTACGTGTTGGTCTCTTTTTATTACTTCCATTGTTTTGTAATTAATTTACCAATTCGATTATTACCATATTGGCTCCATCTGACTTTCTTGGACCCATTTTCATAATTCTAGTATATCCGCCTTTTCGTCCTTTCAATTTTGGGGCAATTTGGTCCATTAAATCCTTAACGGTTTTTTGAGACAATGATTTGGCTAATATCCTTCGGTTAGCAATAGTATTATCTTTTGCCCGTGTAATAAACTTTTCAGCCACTGACCTTAATTCTTTTGCCTTAGCTTCGGTAGTTTTTATTTTACCGTGCAAGAAAAGACTAGTTGCCATGGTTTTTAACAGGGCTTCCCGTTGATTTTTTGGTCTTGACAATATTCTTCCTTTATTTCTTTTTCGCATTTGGTTTTTTAGCTTTTTTTACGGTTTTCTTTAGATTAACGCTTTCTTCCTCTTCTTGTACCGGGGAAGCAGACGCCTTTCCTTCAAATATAATATTAAAGTGTTTGATTAATATTTCCACGGCTTGGTAAAAAGCTTCTTCTGGAGTGATAGTTCCATCGGTTTCAATTTCAATAGACAATTTATCAAAGTCGGTTCTGTCTCCAACCCGCATGTTTTCAACTTGAAAATTTACGTTTTTGATTGGTGTGAAAATAGCATCAAGGGCAATGGCTCCAATTTCTGAATGTGAAGTTCCGGCTCCTCCGGCTTTTTTAATCTTTCGTTTGTCTTTTGGTTCATACCCAATCCCCTTTTCAATGGTAAGTTCCATTTCAAGTTCAGTCTTTTTATCGGTGGTAGTTAAAATGTGAAGCTCGGGGTTAGCCAATTCAATTTGAGGGAACATGGTAAAATCTTCTCCAGTAACTTTTTTTTCTCCCTTTATTTTCAATTCAACTTTTTGAGTTATTCCTTCATGGATTTTGAATCTTAAATTTTTAAGATTCAAAATAATCATGATCATATCTTCTAAAACTCCTGGGATGGTTGAAAATTCATGCGGGACTCCTTTAATTTTTACTTCCGTAACGGCAACTCCTTCTAATGAGGAAAGCAACACTCTTCGCAAAGAATTTCCCACGGTAACGCCATAGCCAGGGTAAAGGCCGTCTATTTGAAGAATAGCCTTATTCTTTCCGTCGGCTGACGGATTTTTTATTACCTTTGGGGATAATGGAAGTGAAATCATATGATGTTAAGCGTTGGGTTTTAGGTGCTAGATACGCCGTTGGCGATTATCGAACACCCAACACCCAACACTTTGTTAATTACCTTGAATAAAATTCGAATATTAATGGAATTTGAACCGGCGGATTTACTTCGGCCAAACTTGGTTCGCCAATCACATTACACTCAAGTTTTGCGTGGTTTAAATTCAACCAGACCGGTGTTTCCAATTTTTTGGTTTCAGACAAAGCTTTGAACAAAGCTTTCTTTTTCTTGTTTTCTTTAAAAGCAATCACATCTTCCTTTTCAATTTGCAATGATGGGATATTTACCGGTTTTCCGTTTACCAAAAAATAAGCGTGGCTTACCAATTGGCGTGCATGAGGTCGGCTTTTTGCAAAACCTAACCGATAAATCACATTATCAAATCTTTTTTCAAGGGTTTTAATCAGCTCATCAGAAACGTTTTCAACCCGTCCCATTTTTTCAAGGGTTTCTTTCACACATCTTTTAAATTGCCGCTCTGACATTCCGTACATTCTTTTTAGGGTCTGCTTTTCAATTAAAGATTTTTTGTATTCAGAAACCGCGCCTCTTCTTTTTTTCTTTTCAGGAGCCGCGCCTCCGGTTGGTTTTACGTTTTTAAATTGGGTATTTTCCATATTATACTCTTCTTACTTTTTTAGGCCGTACTCCATTATGAGGAATTGGCGTGATATCTTTAATTGAAACTACGTTTAAGCCTTGGTTAACTAAGGTTCTTACGGCTGATTCTCTTCCGGCCCCCACTCCTTTAATATATACTTCCAGTTTTTCTACGGCAATTTTTTTGCAAATGTTGGCAATGGCTTCAGCTACTTTTGAAGCCGCAAACGAAGTTGCTTTTTTAGCTCCTTTAAATCCAACTGCTCCGGCTGACTTTGAAACCAAAACTTCTCCCTTTGAATTTGTCAGGGTCACAATCGTATTATTATATGAAGAAGAAATATATACCCGTGCTTCAGTAATCCGGTCGGCTGATTTTACTTTAACCTCTTTTTTAAGGTTTTGATCAACTTTTTCAGAGTCTTTTATTGTTTCTTCTTTATTTTCTTCGCTAACGTGTTTTTTTCCCATTTTATTTCTTTAAATTTTTAATTAAGTTGGCGCTGCTGCCGGCTTCCTTCCACTACCCATCGTCTTTCTGACATTTCCTCTAACGGTTCTCGTATTAGTTTTTGTCCTCTGTCCTCGTACCGGTAATTTTTTAGTGTGTCTTGCGCCCCTCCAAGTTCCAATATCTTTCAATCTTTTTATATTCACCATCACCTGTCTTCGTAAATCTCCTTCAATTTTATTATTCTTTTCTATGGCTTCTTTTAAAGAGTTCAGTTCTTCTGCAGTTAAATCTTGAGCCTTTTTATTTGGATCAATTTTTGTTTCGGCTAAAATTTTCTTACTCAAAGAATTGCCCACTCCGTAAATATAGGTAATGGCAATGGCGATTCTTTTATTGTCTGGGATTGATACCCCGGCTATTCTTGGCATATATTTTTAACCTTGTCTTTGTTTATGTTTTGGATTCTTTTTGCAAATAACATAAAGCACTCCTTGTCGCTTTACGACACTGCAATCATTACACATTACTTTTACTGATGGCCGTACTTTCATATTTATTTTAATCTGTAAACAATTCTTCCTTTGGTGTCATCATAGGGACTCATTTCCAAAGTCACTTTATCTCCGGGCAAAATTTTAATTCGGTTTAGGCGCATTTTGCCGGATAAAAATCCGCGAAGCTCCTTTCCATCATCCAATACTACCTTAAAAAAGGCGTTTGGTAAAGCCTCTATGACCCTTCCCTCCTTTTTTATTATCTTGTTTAAATCCTGTGGTTGCGGTTGTGGCACAGCCCCAGAATCCGGTACATTGTTTATAGGTTCGTTTAAATCCATTTTGTATGTAAATATATGTTATCAAATTAATTTACAAAGGTCAACCCTTTTTACTCAGCTCTTGTTCAATTTCCAGCAAACGGTCGTATTTTACGATTCTTTCCGGTTTGGTATAGGCTCCGGTTTTGATAAAATCAGCCCCCACCCCAACTGCCAAGTCAGCAATGAAATTGTCCATGGTCTCCCCGCTCCGGTGCGAAACCATAATTTTCCATCCATAACTTTGAGCCAACTTTACCGCATCAATAGTTTCGCTAACCGTACCAATTTGGTTTAATTTGATAATAATTCCGTTGCAAGCTTTTTTGGTTTCCGCCTCTTTTATCTTTTTAATGTTAGTGGTAGTCAAATCGTCTCCAATAATAACCACTTGGGCCAAAGCTTTGTGAACTTCTTTAAAACCCTCCCAATCTTCTTCAGCAAATGGATCTTCAATAGAAATAATGGGAAAGCGTTTAGCCAAGTCTTGGTAAAACTCAACCATTTCGTTCCGGCTTAATTGTTTTCCTTCTTCAGGTTGGTATTTTCCATCTCGGAAAAATTCAGAAGCGGCGCAATCCATAGCAATTTTTACATCTTCGTGATTTCCAATGGCGCCTTTAATCATAAGCAATGCTTGCTCGGCCGTAGAAATCATTGGGGCATACCCGCCTTC
>CALRCB010000022.1 GCA_943354455.1 Candidatus Staskawiczbacteria bacterium
AATTGCAAAATTTTATCGTTTTGG
This sequence comes from Candidatus Staskawiczbacteria bacterium, assembly GCA_943354455.1. Taxonomy (GTDB): domain Bacteria; phylum Patescibacteriota; class Minisyncoccia; order Minisyncoccales; family Staskawiczbacteraceae; genus VGLO01. Next base: position 25 of record CALRCB010000022.1, read on the forward strand.
CAGTGGACCGGGGTCTTGGGGGGCCAAGGGCTTGGTACTGGTAAATGACCGTTTTAGAATATCTTCTTCCACACTTGCCTTTGCCTTGCCATATTTTAGTTTTGAAATTTGTTTTATGGCGTCTACAATTTGCGGTCTTCCCTCTTGTGGTGGCAGGGTTTGCATTTTAAACGGCGTAGAGGTTTTATTATTTAACATCATTTTCAAAATTAAGTGAAAGTTATCAAGGTTTACCAAATCAAACCGTGAAAATTCCGGTTCAAACTGTTTTTCTAAAAATTCCGCATCTTCCGTACCAACCCGAAATGCCCCAACCGTTCCCACGTTTCCAAACACCGAATTTTTAATCGGGTCGGTTAATTGGGCAATGTACTGATGAGCAATAGTCAAATTTAACTTATACTTTCTAGCTTCAGATAAAATAGTTGAAATGCTGTCAGTGGTAAAGTTTTGAAACTCGTCAATGTATAAATAAAAGTCTTTTCGTTCTTCTTCTTTAATTGAAGCGCGCTTCATGGCCGCCATTTGCATTTTGGAAACTAAAATTAACCCCAGCAATGAACTGTTCACTTCGCCGGTTTGTCCCTTTGATAAATTGGCCAAAAAGATTTTTTTGTTATTCATAATATCAGTCAAATCAAAACCCGAATGGCTTTGGCCAATGATATTTCGCATCATTTCATTTTCAATAAACCGGCCGATTTTTGAAACCACGTAGCCCAACATGTCAGACCGGGTTGATCCGGTTGTCTGTGCCCATTCTTTTTGCCAAAAACTTTTTACCACCGGGTCTTTAACTTTTGTTAACCGTTCGGCTAAAAATTCTGGGTCAGTAAACATTTTGGGGATTTCAACTAATGTGCCCGGATTTTCTTTGTCAGCCATCAATGCCAACATGGCATTTCGCATATAGTGCTCAAACATAGGGCCTATAATTTCCGGTGGAAATAGTTTATAAAAAATGGCAATCATTTCTTGTACGGCAAAATCTTTTTGTTCGGGCGTATCATATTCAAGCATATTTAATCCCATTGGCCTTTCTGTATCAGATGGTTCAAATAATACCACATCATCAATTCTGTTTTTAGGAATATTGGCCAATGTATGTTCAACTAGTTCTCCGTGCGGATCAATTACCGCCACCCCTTCTCCATTGGCAATGTCTTGGCGGATCATTTCACGCAAAAAACCGGATTTTCCCGTACCCGTTTGTCCAACTACATACAAATGCCTTCGCCTATCTTCGCGCGAAGCAAAGTACACCTTTTTTTCTTCTTGGCGAAACAATATTTTTCCCAACAAATTAACTCCTGTTTCCGGCAAGTCAGCTGGCGGAGCCACTACTTCTGATTTAACTCCCCTAATGTAAGGGGTTTCGGTAAAATGCGTTGGAAAGTGATATATGCTTACTAACTCCTCAATGTTTAAAATGTTACTTTGCTTTTCATTAAAAATACGAAAACTGAATTCATAAATAAATTTTTTGAGCGCATTTTTTTTAACTTCTTTAGCGTCAAAACTATTAGTTGCGGAAAGTGAAAATTGTGAAAAGGCACCAATTAAATGGCTTAAAATATCTTCTGCGCGTTCTTGTGATTGAGCTGAAGCAACTAACCGGATATTAGTTTCAAATGGCTGTTTTTGGATTTTTTGTTGCACTGCGTCATATGCCTTTTGGTCAAAACCCTGCTCTTTTGGCTTATCCATTTCCAACTCTTTTTGTTTTTGAGTTTTTGGACCGCTCTTAAAGGTTCCCGACATAGCGGTAGAAAATCCCCCAGCCGTTGCCTCTGAAACTGCCTTCCTGGCATTTTGACCTTCCCGTATTTTTAACAATGCTTTCTCGCCATTTTTACGCAAATTCACCCCAGATAATGGCCGGATAATTAATTGAATAGCAGCGCCTTCGTTAGCTGAAATTTTGCTTAAATTATTGGTAATAGTACTTAACGGATCTTTTTCTAAGGCTTGATAAGTACTAACAGGAAATAAATAATTTTCAGCAAGCGTCAAATAAGCACCTGCGGTTTGTCCCTGTGGTTCAAATACTGTGTAATCTTGTGGAGTTTTTTCGATAATCGCCCGGGGATATACTCCCTGAACATATTTTTCAAAAACCGTTTCCAAGTATTTTGGAACACACACATAAAAAGAAATATCACTGCCACCAATTTTCGATGCAATTTCTAAAGCCACGCTGGGCAGATCGCCAAACATTTTCGGTTTTTTCAAATACAAAAAATTAGCCAGCACCTGTTCCATTTGACTGACCAGTACTTTTTCTTCTTTCTTTGCCTGATCTTCGTTTTTTGATTCATTTTTTGGCATCAAAACCAAAAATAGGACAGATTCCAATCCCCCAAACACTGATTTTTTTTCAGATTGTTCTGCGCGCAGGGTTATAATAAACCCAGACAACATTAATAAAAAAACTACAATAAGGCCGTAAACAATAATTTCCATAACTATTTTATAAATTCTTTAATCGCAATCAAAGATTTTATTTTATAAATTCTTTATAATATCCTTCTTTTGCTAGCGTGTCGTGTAAAGTATCTAAGACATACGGATCATTCATTTTTTTAGCAACAGCGACAGCAAAAATAACTCCTTTTTGTTTAGTAAGTTGCAATAATTTTTCTATTTTTCCAGTAGCTTCCAAAGATTGAAAATCGTTAGAATGTGTTTGTACCTGAATTTTTGCATCATCGCCCAAAACCATATTTTCAATTTGGGCTTTTATTTTTTCATGCTCATCTGATGGCGCCACTGACTGCTCTTTATCGGAAAAACCTTCTAGCTCAACCACATCCTCAACTCCCTCTTTTTTTGCTAGTTCTTGGGCTTCTTTATATAAATCTTTATTTTTTTCTTCGTTAATGTCCATAATATTTTTGTTAATTAACAATTAAATCTAAAAATCCAGATTCTTTTTTCTTTGACCGAGCATCAGTGCTAGTGTATATTTCTACCTTTAAACCGGTTGATTTTTTTGATACTTCGTAATATTTTACACAGTTAATTAGCTCAAATTCCGGTTTTAACAATACTCCGCATAGGTTAGATGAATCCGCTAAGTAGCTATTGCGATAATCTTGGCCTACCGCGACAAAATTCCTGCCCTCAGAATCAACAATATTGCCAATATCCCAGGTATCTTTTTTTACATTTAATAAGCCTTTATTTTTCGCACCAATAATCACCTTGATAAATCTTTCCGTAGTAACCAAATCCGGTTGATATCTTGTATTACTACTTTCTAATACGCTGCCGATATTCTGAGCTGATCTAAAAGTAAATTGCACATCACCAATTTGCTTTTCATAAACTGGTCCAACTGGCTCGACAGGAACATCTGCTTGATCGGTGCTATTCTTTTTTGCGTTAACGGTAATAATTACAAATACAATAACAATAACGACAAACAACACCGCTCCAAAAATTAAGAAAACGGTTGAAATAGATCCTTTTGATTTATTTATTTTTTTAAACATATATTTTTAATAGTTTATGTTAATTTATTATATCATACTTATTTGTAGATGATAACATATCTAAATTTATCATATTGATCTTTTTTAAACTCCCATGTTTTGTAACTATATTCCAAAAGTAAATTTTGTAATTCTTTTTTTTGCGGTGGATCAAATTCCATATATATCTTACCGTCACTGTTTAAAAAGTACTTCGCAATGGCCAGAAATTTTTTAATATAAAAAAGTCCGTCTTTACCGCCAAATAATGCCATCTTTGGCTCATAAGCTAATACCGATTTTTGGATTTTCTTTTTGTGATTAAGGGGAATATAAGGTGGATTAGAAAAAATATAATCAAACTTTCCCTTAACATTTTTAAAAATGTCCGATTGCTTTATTTTATATTTTTTCGCATCAATATTATTTATTTTGCAATTAATTTTTATTTGTGTCAGCAGATTTTTATCTTTTTCAATAAAAGTGACTTTTGATGCTTTAATGTTTTTTAACACTGCCACGCCAATACAACCAGACCCGGCAAAAATATCTAAAACTCGGATATCCCCACTTTCAACTTTTAACTTTAAACTTTCAACTACATTACTTACCCAAAACTCCGTTTCCAATCTTGGGATTAACGGCTTTTTTGATACATCAATTTTACAGCCCAAAAAATCAACGAAGCCAATAACGTAAGCCAACGGCTCCCCCACTTTTAACCGTTTTACATCAGTATCAAATTTTTCGCTTGGCTTATCAAAATATTTTTCCTTCAAAAGCCACCCGATTTCTTTTTCTAATTTCATATTCTCATTCTTGCACAGAATAAAAAAAGACCCAAATTTCTTTGGGCCCTTGCACTTATTACGCAAACTCCATTTGCATAAGCTCCACATTCGTCCCTAGCAGAAGACCTTTGCCATCGCCAGGGTCACAAGCCTTTGCCCGCTCATCATCACAACCACGACAGTAAAAATTGCCATTTTGGGATCTAAGATTCCTTACCACCGACGGGTTGCCACAATGGGTACACCTGATTAAAGAGCCCCTAAAGCAACGAGTTTCTTCTTCCATAAAAAGCTCCCTTCTTAAATAGTCGCTGTCAACGAGCCAACAAAAAATCCGCAACAAGCGGATTTTTAATTTTTAATTTCTAAAATTTCAACTTCGGTAAATGTTTGGCGATGGCCAATCTTTCTTTTATATCGTTTCTTGGGTTTATATTTGAAAATAACCAATTTCTTTCCTTTTCCGTTTTTAGTTACCTTGGCGGTAACGCTGGCGCCTTTAACTAACGGCGCTCCAATTTGCGATTTTCCGTCTTGGTCGCATAATAGAACTTCAGAAAACAAAACTTCAGACCCCTCTTCGGCTTCTAATTTTTCCACTTTAATTTTATCTCCGGGGGAAACCAAGTACTGTTTTCCACCGGTTTTTATTACAGCTATCATATAATTTTATATTAATTACAGTTTATCAAAAATACTGCTATTGGTCAATAGTGGGCGCATCCACCTCCCCTATTTTAATCTTTGGAGTGCCTTCGGTCAGCCTTACTACATCTTTATCAATCTTTTCCAATTCCTTACCTGCCTTATTATAAGAACTTACCGTGCTACCCAAGTGGTCACCCAAGCGACGCATATATTCAGAATACACAAACAAATGCTTGCCCAATTTTTCCACTTCTTTAATAATAGTCTGCGCCTGCTCAGAAATTTTTTGGTTTCGCAAACCCTGTAAAACCGTTTGCAAATAGGCTAGAAATGATGTTGGCGAAACTACTACCACCTTCTTTTTGCCAGCGTAATATATCAAATTATCAGAATCTTGCGCGATTACTCCAACTTTATTTATCAACAAATCATAGTACACTGCTTCTGATGGAATAAACATAAAGGAAAAATCCATTGTCTTTTCTTCCGGTTTTACATACTTTGCCGTTTCGTCAATTCGCAGTTTTAAATCATTTACAAATGCCGTTTCAAATTTCTTTTTTTCATTGGGGTCGCGAGCCTCAACCATCCGATTATAATTTTCCAAAGAAAATTTTGAATCAACCGGGATAATGTGTTTATCAACAAACACCACGGCGTCCACAATCGTGCCATCTTTAAAACTGTACTGCATCTGGTAACTGCTTGGAGGTAGTACATTTTTAAGCACCGTTTCTAAATAATATTCACCCAAAATTCCCCGCTGTTTTGGGTTTTTTAAAATATCTTGCAAACCTTTAAGCTGGTCGGCAAACCCAACCACCTGCCGATTAGTTTCGTCTAATTTAGTCAACCTTTCTCGCACATCACCAATAATTTTTGAAGATTCGGCAAATTGAAACTGCGAATTTTTATTTGATTCGGCCAATTTAGTATCCAACACCTGCGAAATTTGATTAATTTGCTGTTGCAACATCAACATCGCACTGTCTCCGCCAGCTGGCGGATTTTTTGGGCTTCTTTTTATCTGCAGAAAAATCACCGCCCCAATGCCGACAATAATTAGAATATAAAAGATAATTGAGTAGTCCATTAGAATAATATTAACACAATTTTTACCTCATGAAAATTTCTGCCAGTAAAAAGACAACATATATCAAAAGCAACACTAACCCCTCTTTTTTAGTAATTTTTTTACCGCTTCGGATGAAGAAAAGGGCAAAAACTGCTGAAATGATTAAAAATATCCTAGCAGTGACAAACTGATCAAAATCCTTGATTTCAAATGGTAAAAAGAATGCAATCAAACCCAACACCAAGGTGGTACACACAATAACCGACCCCATTAAATCCCCCAGCACCAGCCAATTTTTTTCTTTTCTGGCAGAAACAATGGCAAAGTAACCTTCTGGAAATGCGTTGCCCATCCCCAAAATTAATATTCCCACCAAGGCCAAAGAAATTCCCAATTTATCAGCAAAAAACTGGGCAGACCCAACCACGGCAAATGATGCCCCCAAAAGCAACGCCAGCAATACCAAAATGCCAAGCAAACTTTTAAGAAACCCGAAAAATCCCACACTTGCCGTTGCATGCTGGCTTGAATATCTTGTTTTAAAATGCTCCCGTTCTGAAAAAATCCACCAGGAATAAAGAAAAAATGAAG
>CALRCB010000023.1 GCA_943354455.1 Candidatus Staskawiczbacteria bacterium
TTTATGCCGTCCAAGACCGCGATTTGTTTGCCATCTTTCAGCACCATTGCCGAGACATCTTTCTTCTGTCCCGCAATATCGGGCACCAGAACGTTCACATAGAAATCAAACGCCTCGCTCGCATTGATGACATACACATCTGGCTCGCCCGAAAGCTTGCCATAATACGCCTTAGAAACTTCTGGACTTGGCACTTCCGTCAGCCGGCTTTCGGTAATTCGTGGTTGATGCGCGGAAGCCAAGCTCGGAGTCAGCGTAAATAGAGAGACAAATAGTACAAGGAGTACGAATGATATTACTTTGTATATTTTTATAAACATTGTATTTACATACTAACATTTTTACTTCACTATTTCGAACTTTGAAATGCGAGCTCGAACCGTCTTTTTTGAGCTTTGCCTCGCGTGGGAAACCCTTTTGGATTCGGTGGAAATTTGAATTCCGAATTTTGGCGGAGAGGGTGGGAGTCGAACCCACATAGCAACTTGCGTCGCTAAAGTTTAGCAAACTTTTGCACCAGCCATTATGCGCCCTCTCCTAATATTTTGTATTTTAATATAAAAATCCAGCAAAGTCAATTTGATTTTAATTTAATTCTATGATAAATTAACGAGCGGAGGAGTCGCATAGCGGCTATTGCAATAGTCTTGAAAACTATAATCCCGCAAGGGATTCGTGGGTTCGAGTCCCACCTCCTCCGCCAGTTAGGAAATGAAGTCATTGGCTCGCCCGCTACGCGGGCTCGCCAGCCGTTTTTCGGGGAAATTTCAAGCCGTTTTGAATTCAGCATAAAGTTCGAGCCGACATTTTTGAGAAATGCTCGGATTTGCGTTTTGTCGCCTTGCGACAAAAGAATTTTGGCTTGGCTACTCAATAAAATCACTTCTCGCATCGGTTCGAGCCAATTATTTCCCTTTTGTTCAAAATCTCGTATTTCTTGGTCTATATCGGCTTTCTCGCCCAATAGTTTTGCTTTCTTTACTTGATACTCGTCCGGCGATATTCCCTTGCCCTCGATGTAAATATCGAGAAGCCGATCTACTTTCTGCTCAACTTCCATTTCTCGGGTTTTAAGATTTTGAACAAAAGAAACGCCCTCGGTTTGAATACTCGCTTTCTCGCGTTCTAGCTCGGCAAGCATATTCTCCGCCCAGTCGTCGGGAATAGAAACTTTTTGAATGACGGATTTCATCTGTTCAACAAGTGCCTCCTCGCGCAAATACTTTTCATCGCAGGGCGTTACCGCCTAATATAGGACTGAGCAGACCTACTACTCCCCACTATGTCGCAAGACCTCTGGTGGGATTTTTTTATGAAATAAATTATGTTTTACAAAAAAACAACAGGCTCCTTGGGCCGGTTGTTTTTTTGCCTTATCCTTATCGACAAAGAACTACTAAATGTTGAAGTTGGTGTTGATGAATGATTGGAATGCATTCTCAATAGCGGTGTTTTTTGCTTTTAATACAACTAGTATCTTAGAAAAATATGCTTTTACTGCCGTTATGCGATCAGCTTTACTGGTGTTTTCGTCTACTGAAGCCCTTAAGTCAGTGTGAGCAGTTTTTTGGGCATCTTTATAATCTTCTTTGGCATCACGAACCGCCTGTTCTAATGTTTTTTGTGCCGGTTTTATAATTTCTTTTATTGAATTATTGTTTTGACCCAATATTTTTCCATTCATTTGAAAGCTTGTATGTGAGTCATCGTTTCCTTTTGCTTGGGCCGAACCTGGAACCCACGCTACTCCGACAAACATTATGCTTAAGGCGAGTGTTCCAATAAGCAATTTCTTAATAATATTTTTAAACATTGCGATTATTCTCCTTTTCCATTATGTTCGCTACGTTTCGAAAATAACGTTGGAGGAGAACTTTTAATATTTTTACCCTTTCATACTATAAGACGCAGGGATTTGGGAAATCTTTTAAAATTCGTTTCTATATGATAGAAATAAGTCATGAATGAAAAAGAATTCTTGGATGCCTACCAGCAATATGCCGATGCCATTTATCGCCATTGCTATTTTAGAGTGTACGACGAAGACTTGGCTAAAGATTTAACTCAAGAAACTTTCATTAAAACCTGGAAGTATATAATAGAAGGTAAAGAAATTAAAAATCTGAAAGCTTTTTTGTATCGGGTGGCGGTTAATTTAATTATTGATCATAGCCGTAAAAAAGTAACCTTGGCGATGGATGATTTAAAAGAAAAGGAGGCTTCCATGCGTCTACATAGTATAGAAAGCACTATGTCGGATAACTTTGAAATAAAAGAGATTGTGGGAATGTTAGACAGTTTAGATGAAAAATACCGGCAAGTGATTGTGATGCGATACATTGATGAATTGTCTCCACCGGAAATTGCCGATGTTTTGAAAATTTCAACCAATGCCGTTTCAGTAAAATTAAATTACGCTCTTAAAAAATTAAGAGAAGTGATAAAACTAAAATACCATGAATCTTGATCCTGTCGGGAAATTTTTTAGAAATTCTAACAAGGTCATGTTAGACCAAAAAAAGAAAGATGATATGCATCAGGAAGTTTTGAGGTTTATGAAAAATAATCCTATTAAAGAAAGAGGTATTTTAATGCGGTGGTTTAGTTTAAAGGCTCCGGTAGTGGCATTGGCGGGAATGTTGCTATTTTTGGGTTTGGGAGGAATTGCCAGCGTGCAAGCTGACTCTTCGCTTCCGGGGGATTTTTTGTACCCAATAAAGATTGGTTTTAATGAAAAGATACAAGAAGTATTGGCGTTTTCTGATCAAGCAAAATTAAAATTGAATATTGATTTAACCGAAATCCGCTTAAAGGAAGCAGCAGAGCTTGTTGTAAAAAATAAAATGGATGATAAGCTTGAAGCAAAAGTACGCAATAATTTTAAAATTCGCGCCGATAAGGCTTCAAAATACATTGATAAGATTAATAAGAAGGCAATGAAAATTGACGAATTAAAAACTACGACAACTAATTTTGAAGCATCATTAAGGGCACAAAGTAGTATTATTAATGACTTAAAAAAGCGACCAAATAACAAGGTGACCAATGAATTTATTAGTGATATTAAAGATGTTACTTCAAAAATATCTGAAAGGAATAAAGATAAAAAAGATTCTTTTAAATTAGATAACATGCTAAAATAAGCAAAAACCCTTGACATTTTTTTGGCAAAAGAATATACTCTATTTAGATAATAAATAAGTGGCCACTTTACTCTCTTATTAAATAAAAAACGAAAGCCTTAATACGGTCAATTTTTAATGCAAACCGATTTTTTGTTTTTATAAAATAGTTTTTTAATACCCTCCAGAAAAAGGGTATTTTGTGTTTTTAATAACCTAAAATTAAAAATTACTCATGGCGGAGATTATACAAAAAGTTAGGAACTTTTCAAAATCCAAATTGGTTTTTCCAACCCCTCATCTTTTGCAAATGCAACGGGAAACGTGGGATGATTTTACCGATGTTAGGATTAAAGAACTTTTTTCTGAAATATCTCCGATTTTAGATCACACCGGCAAAGAATTTGAGCTGTGGTTTTTAGATTATAACTTAGGTAAGCCAAATTACAAAACTGGTTTGGAAGCCAGAAAAAATAATGATTCCCTGGAAGTTCCCCTAAGAGTTAAGGTTAGATTAGTCAATAAAAAAACCAAAGAAGTTAAAGAACAGGAAGTATTCTTGGCTGATTTTCCATTGATGACTGAACGGGGCACTTTCGTAGTAAACGGAGTTGAAAGAGTGGTAGTTTCTCAACTTATCCGGTCTCCAGGAGCCTTTTTCACTTCAAGATTATCACGAGGCAGAAATTTATTTGGAGCAAAAATTATTCCAAATCGAGGAGCTTGGCTTGAATTTGAAACCGAGGAATCAGGTTTTGTCGGTGTAAAAATTAACCGAAAAAGAAAAGTGCCGGCCACCACATTATTGATGGCATTGGGATTGGAAACGATTGAAAAAATGGAAAAAGCTTTTGTTGATGTGGATACCGGAGAAGTAAAGTATATAAAAGAAACACTAAAAAGAGATACCTGCAAAGACCAAAAAGAAGCGTTGGTAGAAATTTATAGAAGGTTGCGACCGGGTGATTTAGTAACTCCTGATACCGCTCAAGATTTGATTTTTAATATGTTTTTTAATTTTGATAGATATGATTTATCAAAAGTGGGGCGATGGAAAACTTGGCAGAGACTTCCAAATTTGGATCCGTCTAAGAAAAACAAAAGCCAAAAAGAATCTGACATTGATAAAGAAGAAAGAACCTTAAAGATTGAAGATTTGGTTGAAGTGATGCGAGAAGTGATCAGGTTAAACAATGATCCAAGCGCCAAAGCTGACCAAGTTGACCATTTGGGAAACAGAAGAGTTAGAACATTATCAGAATTATTGCAAAACCGATTGCGAGTAGGTTTGATGCGAATGGAAAGGATTATTAAAGACAAAATGTCTACGCTTGATCCGGCAACTTTAACTGCTATTCAACTTATTAACCCACGCCCCTTGATGGCAGTAGTAAAAGAATTTTTCACATCTTCACAATTTTCACAGTTTATGGATAACGAAAATCCATTAGCTGAACTTGAACACAAAAGAAGATTAACAACTACCGGACCCGGAGGTTTGACTCGAGAACGAGCCGGCTTTGAGGTGCGAGATGTACAACCTTCTCACTATGGAAGAATTTGTCCTATTGAAACCCCCGAAGGCCCTAACGTTGGGTTGGTGGGACATTTGGCATCATTTGCTAAGGTAAACCCTTATGGATTTATTGAAGCCCCTTATTTCAAAGTTAAAAATGGCCGAATTACTGACGAAGTACATTATTTATCTGCCCAAGAAGAAGAGCGATTTGTGATTGTTCCCGCTTCAGTGCCAATTGATGATAAAGGAAAAATTTTACCGGAAGTATTGCCCGATAAAGTTGAGGCTCGAGTAAAGGGAGAGCCAGCTGAAGTACAAATTTCTAAAGTAGAGTATTCTGATGTTTCTTCAAAACAATTTATTTCTGCCGCTGCTTCATTGATTCCATTTTTGCAAAACGATGATGCTTCCCGGGCATTAATGGGATCTAACATGCAACGGCAAGCCGTACCTTTGATAAGGCCAGAGGCTCCTTTGGTTGGAACGGGAGTAGAAAGAAACGTGGCGCGTGATTCTGGTCAGGTTATTTTGGCTCGGGCCGATGGTGTTATAAAAGAAGTTGATGCCCAAAAAATTGAAGTAGAATATGTTATCAACGGCAAAAAAGTTGAAGAAAAATATGAATTGCAAACCTTTGTTAAAACCAACCAATACTCTTGTTTTCATCAAAAACCGATTGTAACCAAAGGTGAAAAAATTAAAAAGGGAGATGTGTTGGCTGACGGAGCTTCTATTAACCAGGGGCGATTAGCTTTGGGCAGAAACATTTTAATGTGTATTATGCCATTGCGCGGAGGAGGGTTTGAAGATTCGATTACCATTTCAGAAAAATTGGTAAAAGAATTTGAATTTACCTCTATTCACATTGAAGACTTTACCTGCGACGTGCGGGAAACCAAACTGGGCCCTGAAGTTATCACATCAGATATTCCAAACGTGGGAGAAGAAAAATTAAAAGACTTAGATGAAGAGGGAGTGGTGCGAGTAGGAGCATCGGTTGGTCCAAATGATATTTTGGTTGGTAAAATTTCTCCAAAAGGAGAAGCTGAATTAACTCCGGAAGAACGGTTATTGAGAGCCATTTTTGGTGACAAAGCTAAAGATGTAAAAGATACATCACTGAGAATGGAACACGGAAAACACGGAAAGGTTACTAACGTGAAAATTTTCTCCAGAGATTTGGGACACAAACTGGAGCCTGGAGTGATCAAAAAAATCCAAGTAGAAATTTCTGAAACACGGCACATTAAAGTGGGAGACAAATTAGTGGGACGACACGGAAACAAAGGAGTGGTTTCAAAAATCTTATCAGAAGCTGAAATGCCATTTATGGCTGATGGAACTCCCATTGATTTGATTATTTCTCCATTGTCAGTGCCATCCCGAATGAACTTGGGTCAGGTGTTGGAAACTCACTTGGGCTGGGCTGCTAAAAAATTAAATTATTTGGCTATTTCACCATCACTTTTGGGAGCTAATAAAGAAGATATTAAACGCGAATTGAAAGAAGCGGGATTGCCAGAATCAGGTCAAACCACGCTTTACGATGGGCACACCGGGCTTTCTTTCCCAAAGCCAATTACGGTTGGATACATGTATATTATGAAACTGATCCACATGGTGGACGACAAGGTGCACGCCCGGTCAATTGGTCCTTACTCACTAATTACTCAACAGCCTTTGGGAGGAAAAGCCCAGTTTGGAGGACAACGGTTCGGAGAAATGGAAGTATGGGCGCTGGAAGGTTATGGCGCCGCTTACACGTTGCAGGAAATGTTGACTATTAAGTCTGACGACGTTGTGGGAAGAGCCACCACTTACGAAGCTATTTTGAAGGGAGAGCCAATCCGCAACCC
>CALRCB010000024.1 GCA_943354455.1 Candidatus Staskawiczbacteria bacterium
GGTTATCGATTAGTATAAAGCCAATTAGATTAAGCCGCAGACAATAGGTATTCAAAAGAAATAAATCCTATCGAGGCACACCACAAATACTCATTTTGGTATTGGTGTAACTCTGTCTGCTTGGTCGCAGGCTTTTTTATTGAATTTAAATTTAAAAGAGAAAAACTATGGCGCTTACAAAAGAAAAAAAACAATACGTGCTAGTCGATTTAAAGGCCAATATTGCCAAACAAAAGTCAGTTATTTTTGCTGATTTTTCAAAGGTAAATTCAAAAGATTTATTTAGCTTACGAAAGCAATTAAAAGAAGCCGGATGCAATTTGAAAGTTGCCAAAAAAACCTTGGTAAGAATCGCTTTTGGACAATCAAACATTTCATTTTGGAACAAAATTAAAAGTATTGTTCCGGGCCAATTAGCATTGGTATTTGGAATTGAAGATGAAATAGCTCCTGCCAGGATTAGTCACAAATTCACCAAAGTGAATGAAAATTTCAAAATTTTGGGTGGAATTTTTGAGGGCAGATTCATTGATCGTGAAAAAGCATTGGTACTGGCTAACTTGCCAACTCGCAATGAACTGTTGAGTAAATTAGTCGGATCGCTTGCGAGTCCAATGGCAAGTTTTGTGCGCGTATTAGATAAAATTAGTAATATTCAAAAATAATATGGAAGAAGAAACAAAAAAAATAGAAGTTCCGGCCAAATTTGAAAAATTGGTTTCGGAAGTTGAGAAAATGTCAATTGTAGAATTGGCAGAATTGGTAAAAGTATTAGAAGCTAAGTTTGGTGTTTCAGCCGCCGCTCCAGTAGCTGCAGCTGCCGCCGCTGGTCCAGCTGAAGAAGCAAAAACTTCATTTAATATTGAATTAAAAGAAGTAGGAGCTCAAAAAATTGAAGTTATTAAAGTGGTACGCGATATTACTGCTAAAGGATTGAAAGAATCAAAAGATTTGGTTGACGCAGCTGCAACCGCTCCTCAAATAGTAAAAGAAGGAGTCAAGAAAGAGGAAGCAGATGAAATTGTGAAAAAATTCGTAGCCGCAGGAGCAAAAGTAGAAATTAAATAAGATATTTTTTAAAAAAGCCAGGCGCAGTATTGTGCCTGGTTTTTTGTTGCAACAAATCAGTTAAAAATGGTAAAATAAAATATGTTGGGAAAGTATAAAAAACTCTTTTGGACTGAACACGTAAAGATAAAAATGCGCCAGTATGGGCTTTCAAAAAGTAAGTTGATGCAATTGTTGTATAAGCCGGAACGGAAAGAAAAGGGGATTGCGCCAGGTTGCACTGCCCTGATGCAAACGAGGAAAAGTAAAATGATTCCTCCGGGTGAAATTTGGCTAATGTATCATGATATAAAAGATTTGCGAAAAATAATCAGTGCCTGGCGGTATCCGGGAATTTCAAAGCATGGGGAATCTATTCCAATTCCCGAAGATATACTTGAAGAATTAAAAAATGAATCAAATCAATAAACAAAAAAATATTTTCATCCAGTGGTTTATCTGGCATTTTATAGGAATGCCGAATTTCTTAGTATTAATTTGGAGAAATTATATTGTATTTAGTTTGGATTTTTTTTCCGCTCCCTTATTACTTGCCACATTATTTTCCCCGTGGAAAAAATATAGTTGGGGGTATCCTAAATTTTTTAGTATAACAGAGTATCTTAGTACGTTTATTTCCAATTTTTTTTCCAGAATCATCGGTGCAATTTGCAGAATAGTTTTGATTATACTTAGTGTATTTGTGTTGGCTTTTATTATTTTTGTCGGCTTTATTATTATATTAAGTTGGGTTTTAATGCCTTTTATATTCATTGCACTAATCACTATACCATATGGAGGAATTTAATTTTGATATTAAAAAGACAGCAGTTTTTAAGGCACTTGCTTTTATTGAATTTCCCTTATGTAAATATGCCAAAATACTAAGCTGGGTATTTTTGTATCTATTTGTTATTTCGCTACTTTTAATTGCAGGTTCTTTTTTAGAGATACTATTGTTTTCGGTGGCGATTAGAATTTCAATTATTGCGCTGCTATTGTTTCTTTTATTTTTGGAAATATATTTATTTACAGAATTAAGTATTAAAAAATATCATATTAACGATACCTTGGCAGATTGCTTAGAGGGCGGTAACGAATATAATATAGCGGAATTTTTAAGCTTAAATGCCTGTAAAATAATCAAAGAGGTCATTAATACAGCTAAAAAAAATAAATTTTCACAAATAACTTCTGAATTGTTCTTTTATGCTACGCTTAAAAATAGCGATTGTTCCTTGTTGATTTATAGATTGGGAATGAATGTAGTAGGACTCAAAAATAATGCAAAAAGTTATTTGGAAAACCAACCAAGAAGTCAGAAATTTAATATTTCCTTTTCAGAATCTTTTAAAAAAATTATTAGCGAAGCTGTAGTAATAGCTGTTGGAAGAGGCAAACAAGACATTGGAGAAAAAGAGATATTAAGTGCTCTTGCAAAACATGATACATTTTTTAAAAAATTATTGGTTGAGCATGACTTAAAAGAAAAAGATGTTGTTGATATTACCCTGTGGCTTGATGCGATAGAACAAAAAATAGAAAAAAATAGAAAGTTTTGGACACGTGAAAATTTATCCAAGTTTGGGTCACTGGGTAGGGATTTTTCATCAGGTTTTACCGTTACTTTGGATAAATTTTCAAATGATTTAACAGAAGCGGCCGGCAAAAACATATTTGGCGAGATTATTGGACATCAAAAAGAAATAAATGAGATGGAAATTGTATTGGTTAGTCCTCGCCAAAGTAATGTATTAATTATTGGAGATCCGGGGATTGGTAGAAAAAGTATTGTGGAAGCGCTGGCTCAAAGGTGTTTTTTAAAAACTGGCTTATCAGAATTATATAGTAAGCGAGTTGTTCAGCTTGATATGGTTTCTTTAATTTCCCAGATACAGGATGCCGAAAAATTGGAAACTATCTTAGACCAAATTTTTCAAGAAACACTAGTGGCCGGAAATATTATTTTAGTCATCGATCAATTAGATCACTTTGTTGGGCAAAAGAATCAAAAGGCAGGAGAGCGTGATGTTTCGGGAATTTTGGCAAAATACATAGCACTTCCTAATTTTCACTTTATTGGAACTACTTCGTTTGATGGACTCCATCGAAACATAGAACAGAACTCTTCGTTTTTGAATTATTTTAGAAAAATTGAGGTTTCAGAGGTCTCAGAATTGGAAACTATTAGAATTCTACAAAATTTGGCTCTGCAATTAGAGCGAAAATATAATCTATTAATATTATATCCTACCATAAGGGAAATAGTAAATTTAACAGGGAGATATTTTCCAAGTACACCTTTTCCTAAAAAAGCCATTGACGTGTTAGATGAATCGGCATCATATGTGAAAGCATTAAAAGAAAAAATAGTCCTTCCAAGCCATATTGCCAAAATTATTTCAGATAAAACCCAAATTCCTATCGGGAAAATGGAATTTAAAGAGAAATCAGTTTTATTGAATTTGGAAAACTTAATTGGTCAAAGAATTGTTGGTCAGGACAAAGCGGTTGCCCAAATTTCTATTGCAATGAGACGAGCGAGATCAGGACTATCTTCAAAAAAGCGTCCAATGGGAGTGTTCTTATTCTTAGGACCTACCGGTGTTGGTAAAACCGAAACCGCAAAATCTTTAGCCGAAATTTATTTTGGCGGAGAAGAAAAAATGATACGGCTTGATATGTCTGAATTCCAGTCAATTAGTGATATTCCGCGCTTAGTTGGACAAGTAAGTCCCGTAGAAGAACAGGGGCTTTTAACTACGCCGGTGCGCGAGAATCCATTTTCTTTGGTACTGCTTGATGAAATAGAAAAAGCCCACCCAAACATTTTAAATTTGTTTTTGCAGGTGTTTGATGAGGGAAATATTACCGATGGGCAGGGCCGGAAAGTTATTTTTACTAATACCATTATTATCTGCACTTCAAACGCCGGCGCCGATATAATTTTCAAACAAGTTGAATCTGCCGAAATCATAGAAAAGAAAACTATTTTTGACACGCTCTTTGAACGAGGAATTTTCAAGCCGGAATTTATTAACCGTTTTGATGCAGCAGTATTGTTTCATTCATTGACCAAAGAAAATTTAATGAATATTGCGCAGTTGAGTTTGCAAAGCCTTGCACAAAGGTTGAAAGAAAAAGAAATTGATCTTACTATCACCAAGGCCTTAAAAGAAAAAATTGTTGAACTTTCATATAAGCCAGAATTTGGAGCCAGGGAAATGAGAAGAGTAGTGCAGGACAAGGTGGAAAATGTCATTGCGGAGGCGTTAATTTCTGATAAAATAGTGAAAGGAGATAGTATTGAAATAAACCCCGATAATTTTGAAATAATTAATATAAAAAATAGTTAATCTATTATGGATATCCAAAACAATAACGTTCCAATTAAGCCCGTTTTAAAAAAAACCAAAGCGGTGCTAAGCAAAACATTGCAGATGGTTTTGGGAATATCAGGGTTGATTATTGTGCTTTGCATCATTGCCGGCGGGGCATTGCTGGCCAGTCATACCTGGAACCCAGGCTGGAACCCTTTTAAACAACCCACCCAAACTGACCAGGTCATCAAGCAAAAGATTATGGATAAAATAAAAAAATAACAAAAAACCGCGGAAGCGGTTTTTTGTTGCATAAAAGTGGGGAATAGGGGTTTTTGTCATTTATGTGAAAAATGACAAAAAATGTGAGAGTTCAGTTGTGGATAAGTGGCCTATTTTAAGCTTAAAATAGGCCTATTTGCATAGGTGTTGACGCAGGCATTTTAATAGGATATTAATAGTATGTAGTGGATAATAGTGGATAACAGTGGGAAAAGTACTCAAACTAGGGGATAAAACTATGTTAATAGGCCAATACCAACATACGATAGACATTAAAAAACGTTTGGCGTTGCCTATTAAGTTTAGGGGTGAATTAGGAGCAAAAGTGATTGTGACCAAAGGAATTGAAAATTGTCTGGTAGTGTACACCGAAAAAGAATGGGAAATAGTGTCTGCAAGGTTAGCGAATTTATCAATATCAGAAGTTGCGGCAAGAAAGTTCACCAGACATCACTTGGCCAGTGCCATGGAAATAGCATTAGATAAATTAGGAAGAGTATTAATTCCGGATTATTTAAAAGACTACGCCCATTTTAAAAAGAATGTGGTTATTTGCGGATTGTCTAATAGATTAGAAATTTGGGATGAAAAAATGTGGGCAGATAATACCAAAGATGCAGAAAAAGGCGTGGAAGAAATTGTTTCAAAATTAGGACCACTGGGAATTTAAGAAAAAATAATGATACATAAACCGGTTCTTACAAAAGAAGTATTGGAAAGTTTAGACCCAAAACCCAACGAAAGTTTTATTGATGGGACCGTAGGGCAAGCCGGACACACTTTGTTGTTGTTGGAAAAAATTGCGCCCAATGGAATGGTGCTGGGAATTGATTTGGACAGCCAGCAAATAGAAAATGCCAAACTGCAAACGGCGGAATTTAAAGAAAGAGTGATCTTGGTACACGATTCTTATGCGAATGTAAAAGAAATTGTAGAAAAGTTGCGCTTTACACCGGTACATGGAATGTTGCTGGACTTGGGGTATTCTTCTTGGCAGTTGGAACAATCAACCAAAGGGTTTAGTTTTTTAAAAGATGAACCCCTGGACTCAAGATACAACTTGCAAAACCCGCTGACCGCAAAAATTATTGTTAATGAATATCCGCAGGAAGAAATTCAAAGAATATTAGAAGAATATGGCGAAGAAAAATTTGCAAAGCAAATTGCTAAAGCTATTGTGCGACAAAGAGAAGTGGAAAAGATTGAAACGACGTTTCAACTAAAAGAAATC
>CALRCB010000025.1 GCA_943354455.1 Candidatus Staskawiczbacteria bacterium
TGAAGCGCGGCATTAAAATCAGTAAAGAAGTTTGGCAGGGAGGCGGCAATCGACATCACAAAAAAGGCAATAACAAATTCCCTCCAATGCAAATATTGGGCCATGGTGACGAAAGACTTAACCAGCCTGGAACTTAGCCATGCAAGCAAAAAACAGGAACCCAGAAATATTACGATGAAAAAAATAAAACCCATGTAGTTTAGTTATTTTACAAAATAAATTATTTCGTACGCCATTCCCAACAAAAACACGAGCATTAACGGATAGACAATCATTTTTTTGCCCCCAATTTTTTTGTACATCAGCAAAATCAATATGCCGTCAATACTCAGCAAAAACCCGCCAATGAAAGATATTAACGGAATGAAAGAATTAAAACCCATTAAAAATAAACCCAATGGCACAAAACATACCAGCGCCCAAGCAGGAAGTTCCGGCACCCGGGTATCGTACATAAGCACCTTTTTTAACAGAAGCCCCTGGGCAATAAAAGCCAAAAGCGTGGTGATAGCCCCAATTGACAGGGCAATGGTGACCAACCCATAAGGCAATATGCCTGTAAGCCCGGTCAGCCCGGCCTCGGTAGTTCCCGCCCCGGTAATGCTCAATATCACCAAAATAAACGAAAAATAAAATGCCGAAGAAATTAACGTGCCGGCAATAATAATTTTCTTCAGTGATTTTTTGTTGCCAATAACCATTTCCTCCACCTCTGGAATCAAACCGCACCCCCACAGCGAAAACATGATTGCTCCATAAGGCAAAAATAGGGTTTTATAATCAGTAAACAGTGCCTGCCCGGTAAAAATATTGGCCAGTTGCAAATGATCAAAAGCTTTTACCAAAATAATACCTAAAATAACCACTAGCGCCAATAAAGCCAGGAAATTCATCCGAGAAATAATTTTTGCCCCGACATAAATAAAAATGCTGGCAGTACCAAGGTAGATAATGGTATAGGTAAATACATTTCCGCCAAAGATGGGGCTAAATATGACCGTTAAAAATTCTCCGCCAATGATTAAATACACCAGCAACACGCCGGTCAGCCCGCACGTTTCTGAAACTAAAATAATCTTTTTAGGAAATTTGCCCAAGTGGTGGCCCACAAACCCGGGAAACCGTTTATAATCAGGAGTTTTTAAACTAATTTTAGCGAAAATAATATGAATACTGATAACCACAATAGTTAAAAAAATAAAATAAAAAAGCATTGGCCAGATGCCAACCTTTAGAGTAATGTAGGGCAAGGATAAAAAACCAACTCCAATAATACTGCCAGTAAAAATTGCCGTAGGATAAATATATTTTATAAAAAAATCTTTCACCATTTATATATTATACCATACACAACGATATTTAGACAAAACATTATTTTTATGATAAATTACACTTAATTGACCCTATCGTCTATCGGCTAGGACACATCCTTCTCAAGGATGTAAGCGGAGTTCGATTCTCCGTAGGGTCACCAATCGAAACATTTTCGTTTTCTAAACTAAGGAGAGATTTTGCGGAAGCCAAAATCGCGCTATCAAATTCTTCAAAACCCTTTCCGCCTACGACGTAAGCCGTGAATTCCCAAAGTTCGCCCCAATGGATATGAACTGTTTTGTCCTTGATTTCAGGGCTAGAGCCGATTTTTTGGAAAAATTGCTTCCACTCCAAAAAATCGTCACCACTTTGTAATTCTGTGGCTTCTTTCAAGGACAAAAAAACTCCGCAAGGGTTCGACCCAATTCTTATTGGAGATTAAAATGAAGCCGAGAAAAATTTAATTGTTGTGTGGGTTTCTCTGGCAGAAGCAATTCGTCTTATGGAATAAACGCCAATTCAATCAGAATTATATGAGCAGTATTGTGTTGATAGAGACTTAACTTTTTTGCAAGTGGCTACAAAAGGTTTAAACCATTTTAAATAATTACATGATAAAAGTTTCATCAATTTTAATCGGCGTAGCCGATCTTGATAAATCAAAACCATTCTATGAGGAAATTCTTGAAATGAACTTTAATGAATTTCGTCGGCCATTCGCTTCGGCAAAACTTAATGATATTGAATTCAATATCGAAGAAAATGCGGACTATCGGACAAAGGATTGGGCGGAAAAATATATAGGTGGTCGAAAACAAGTATCATTCCAAGTCGATAATTTAGAACAATTTTTACAAAAAGTTTCTGATTTTGGAGCAAAAATTGTTCAGCAAATTGAAACTAAACCATGGGGTTGGAAAGAAGCGATTATTTCTGATATTGACGGAAATGAATTTATTATCGAACAAGAGATATGATTGATTACTCAAAGTACAAAATAATTATTGAGAACCCAAAGGGTTCGTACAAGTCATTTGAAACAGAAAATGACCCTGTTTGGAATTCATATCCACTCAAAGGCGTAACCTATCCAGTCGACTATGGTTGCATTGACGGGTATAAAGGAGAAGATGATGCCGAATTGGATATTTTTGTTGGTAGTGGAGACAAAAAAGGATACATTAAAGTGTGGAGATTGGATGTACCTGAAGAAACAAAATTTTTCATCAAATTAACCGATGAAGAATTGAATGATGTTTTACAAGTTTTCAAACCTGCACTTTTGAAACACGAAATACTCGATGATGAAAATTTTGTTTATGAAATAGAAAAGTTCAAAATTAATAAATAGGAATTTTTCATATTAGCCCGCAATAATTTCGCCAAAACAAAAAGCCGAAGCCCGCGCGGACGAGTCCGTCACCCCGCCTCCTTTGCCCCAGAAAAATTGTGGGCGAGGTGCATCATTCCTTTTTCTCCAAAAGAATTAGCTCAAATGATACAATTACATCACTTTTTTTTATTTGGCGAGAGCGTCAACGTCATAATCCGGTGGTATCTGCCAATAGTCCAAAATGTATTGTGATAATTTTCTAAAAATAGGCACAGCCGACAATGAAGACTTAGGAACTTTTGGATTATCCAACTTTACCAGTATTAAAAATTCCGGGCTTAATGCCGGGCCAAAGCCGATAAAGCTTTGGATGGTTTTGTCTGGATAATATCCCTTTTTATTTTCATACGCAACTTGAGCGGTTCCGGTTTTACCTCCAAAATAGTAGCCGGGAATTTTCGCCCCGTCTCCAAACCCTTTTTCCACAACATTAATTAGCATACTTGTAACTTGCGAAGCAGTGTCAGCTGAAATAATTTGGTCTGAAATTTTTGGTTCTGTTTTTTTCTTATCTCCACCATTGACAATTTTTTCAACAATATAAGGCTTTACCATTTTTCCATCGTTTGCAAAAATACAAAAAGCGCTAGCCAGTTGAATAGGCGTCATTTCAATTCCCTGACCAAAAGAGGCGGTGGCAAAGCCAAAATCCGACCCCTTTTTCAGCAAACTATTTTCAGAATATACCTCTCCCTGCAAATCAATTCCAGTTTTGTCATCAAACCCTAACTTTTTCAAATAATTTATAAAGGTTGGCTTAGGTAATTTTTGCGCAATAAAAACAGCTCCAGTATTAATAGATTTTTCCAAAATGCCCGACATATCTCGCTTCCCATATACTTTTTGGTCAAAGTTTCTTACCGTATCTGGCCCAATTTTCACCGACCCAGTATCAATAAACGTACTACTTGGAGTAACTTTACCTTCTTGCAAAACCATCGCCATAGTAAAAGGTTTAAAAACAGACCCCGGTTCAAATAATTTTTGAATGGCCGAATTTTGAAAAACCAAAAAATTTTCTTTTGAATATTCGTTTACATTAAATGATGGAAAGTTGGCTAGGGCCAAAATTCTACCCGAATCAGGCTTCATTACAATAATCTGACCCGAATCTATATCAATATTCTGATGAGCCTCTTTCAATAAATTTTCTGCTTCAAGTTGAATATTATAATCAATAGTCAAGTATAAATCCGAGCCATTTAAATTTTCGGATGTTTGAGAACTGATAATATTAAACCCCCTTTTTTCTTCTTTAATACCATCTTTACCCTGTAAAATATCATTATAATAACCCTCTAAACCATATTGACCAGTATTGTCTCCGCCCAAAAACCCAGTTACTTGGGCAAGCATTGTTTCTTGTGGGTAATAACGGCTTGATAGCACTTCTAAACTTAGTCCCGAAACTGCCAACTCTTTTACCGCATTAACTTCTGTATCAGATAACTCTTTTTTAATAACGACATAAGAACCGGATTTTTCTAATTTACTTTTAACAGATTCTTCCGATATGTCCAAAATACCGGCCAACACTGGAGTCAAACTAGCTTTATCTTTAATTTTTTGAGGCGTTGCAAAAACCTGCCATTCATATTTATTGATAGCCAAACTTTTTATTCCTCCAGACCCGGAATTTCCACGACTTGCTTTACTATTTTCAAAAAAAAACTTTCCCCGTAATCCGGAAACTTCGGCAAAATTGCTCTGCTGACCCAAGGCTTGTGCTTGATAAAATTTATACTTTACTACTTGCATATAAAATAAGCAGACAATGATAATCGCCGCTATAAGGAAAATTAACGATAAAAATAGTTTTAGCCTCCAGTTCATTTTGCCTCTGCTAATGAATTCTGTAGCAGCTGTAGATATATTACATTGGTTGTCTTCTCAAAGCTCAATTTCCTGGCTTTTAAACCAACTTTACCAAAAAATTCACTCTCTGCAAAGCCGGCTTCCAGCACTTTATTTTCCGTGGTAAGAGTGCGAATATCTTTATTGTAACTTTTAATTAAGTAAGCCCCTTTTGTCAATTGGTTAACCATCACAATATACCACGCTAACATCGCCAAACAGAATAGAAAAGCAGCCGAATACACTGCTTTCCAATTTATTCTCACCGCCGCCACGGCGGAAATTTTATTCTTTATTTTATGGGTTGCGGTTTTATAATGTAAACGTAAAATTGCTGTAGACATAATCTTAAATTTTTATTATTGCTCTTAATTTTGCTGATCTGGCTCGGGGGTTTTGCGACACTTCCCCAATTTGAGCCATCACCGGTTTTTTAGTTAATATTTTTACGATTCCTTCTTTTTCGCTATCTTTGAAAAAGTTTTTAACAATCCTATCTTCTAAAGAATGAAATGATATTATTACCAATCTTCCTCCAGAAGATAATACTGATAAGGCATTTGGTAACGCTTTTTGCAAACCACCCAATTCATCATTTACGGCAATTCTTAGCGCCTGAAATGACCGGGTGGCGCCGTGAATATTACCACTACTTTTAACAACTTTTTCTATGATTTCTTTTAGTTGAAACGTCGTTTCAATCTTTTCCACTTCTCTTTGTCGCACAATAGCTTTAGCAATTTGCTTTGCAAATTTTTCTTCGCCATATTCTTCTAATATTCTTTGAATTTCTTCCTGCGGATATTCATTAACAATAATTT
>CALRCB010000026.1 GCA_943354455.1 Candidatus Staskawiczbacteria bacterium
TAATTTCGATTAGCAATATTCGTAATTCGCCAAGATTCGTAATTCGTAGGACAATTTATGAACTTACCTTTTTTTAAAAAAACTGTTGATATTGACGAAGATATTTTTAAACAAGAAGCCGTCAATATTAAAGATATTATCGCGCCTCCCTATATTGGCATTAGCCAGGATCATATTAATTTGGGCGAAAAAATTGTTAAATCTTTTTTTATTTTTTCTTATCCCCGCTTTTTAAATACTGGCTGGATGTCATCGGCTATTAATTTGAATGTGCCAATGGATATAGCTTTTTTTATTCATCCAGTTAACAGTGCTCAAATTTTAAAAAAACTACGGTCTAAGGTTACCCAAATATCTTCAGAATTAATTGAACGACAAAACAAGGGTTTAATTCGTGATCCAGCTTTAGAAACTGGTTTCCAGGATATTGAAAACTTGCGCGATAAAATTATGACGGCGCAGGAAAAAATGTTCCAGTTTGGCCTATATATCACTGTTTTTGGTAAAACAGCAGAAGAAATTAAAGAAACCGAAACCACACTAAGGTCAATTTTTGAATCACGCCTAATTTATATCAAGCCTGCGCTATTTAGGCAAAAAGAAGGCTTTATTTCTACCAGCCCATATGGAATTGATGCATTATCGGTTCACGTGCCAATGGATACTGACCCCTTATCTACCACTTTTCCATTTGTGTCTTTTGACTTAAGTTCTAACGAGGGAATTTTATACGGCATTAACCGCCGAAATAACTCCTTGGTTTTATTTGACCGCTTTAGTTTAGAAAACGCCAATATGGTAGTTTTTGCCAAGTCTGGATCTGGAAAATCCTACGCCATTAAATTGGAAATTTTACGCTATTTAATGTGGGGCGTGGATGTTATTGTAGTAGACCCAGAAAACGAATATGAATTTTTAGCCGATGGCGTAGGAGGCAACTTTTTTAAAATTTCACTAACATCCGACAACCATGTTAATCCGTTTGATTTGCCAGTTCCCGGTCCAGACGACGATCCAGAAGATATTTTGCGGTCTAACATTATCAACTTAGTGGGATTGCTAAGAATTATGCTTGGCGGTTTAAGCGCTGAAGAAGATAGTATTATTGATCAAGCTTTGGCCGAAACTTACGCTGTGCGCGATATTACTCCACATTCAAACCCCAATACTTGGCAAGAAAACATTCCAATATTATCTGATTTTGCCCAAATCTTAGAAAGTATGACGGGAGCCGAATCTTTGGCGCGCCGATTACGAAAATTTACCCAAGGAACTTTTGCCAGCTTTTTTAACCAAAAAACTAACATTATTATGGATAAAAACTTTATTGTTTTTGGTATCCGCGATATGGAAGAATCTTTGCGACCCGTGGCATTATTTATTGTTATGCGTTACATTTGGAATATAATCCGCAGTGAAATGAAAAAGCGCATATTAGTGGTAGACGAAGCTTGGTGGCTAATGCAATCGGAAGACGGCGCCTCATTTTTGTTTGGCTTAGTTAAACGCGGTAGAAAATATTGGCTGGGAGTTACCACTATTACTCAGGACGTGGAAGATTTTATGAAGTCAAGTTATGGTAAAGCTATTATCACCAATTCATCACTACAGTTATTGTTAAAACAATCATCGGCTAGCATTGAATCGGTGCAAAAAGTTTTTAATTTAACTGAACAAGAAAAATCTTTACTACTGTCAGCTAACGTGGGAGAGGGTTTATTTTTTGCTGGTAAAAAACATGTGGATATCAGCGTCAAAGCCAGCTACACCGAAGATCAAATTATTACCACTAGTCCCGGAGAAGTAGAAAAAATTAAAGAAGCCAGAAAAAAACTTAAAATAGTAAAAGATTTGTAATTACGTTTATTGTTGAGAAAAATTTACATAGCAATTAATATAATTTTTCAATTAGTAATTTTATGAAAGGGTTCACTTCACCCGAGGGAATTTTAATGTTAACGATCGCTGTATTACTTGACCTAGCAAGCATTATATGCGCCTTTTTAATTGCCGCATTTGGTATTGGCGCAATACTTAATTATGTCGTAGAGGGATTAGCTTTTTTTATTATGGGTCTATGGTTATGGATAAGACATAGCTCTTTAGGATCAGAACCCGACATGAATACAGCAAAAGAAAAAGATGAACACCCGAAGGATGATACAGAGGTTAAACAAGAAGAAACAAATAAAGAAATCGAGGGTGGGAATATAGGGAGTACGAACAAAGAAAATGAAAAAAAACTACCAACTACAAAAAAACAAATAAAGGGTGGTGGGGTTTCAAAAAATCTAAAAAGTTCGACAAAAAATATACCAACATCAATATCAGCAGTCAAAAAGTCTTTAAAAACATTTGTTTGGAACTTTATATTTGAAACAATACCTTTTCTTGGAACTGTTTGGCCTGTAAACACTATTATCGTTTATAAAGAAATGAAGGATTAATAAATAGGCATAATGTTAAAAGCCCATAAAACAAATGCCTAATTACAGACGTTAAAAGTCTGTAATTGTGATAACTCTTTTAAAATATCATGAGAAAAGATCCACTAGTTACTGGAGAATATTATCATATTTATAACCGAGGCGTAGACAAGAGAGATATTTTTATGAATTCTCGAAATTTAAATCGTTTCATATTAAGTGTAAAATCATTTAATACAGTAAAACCCATAGGTAGTATTAGAGAAGTAATCGATCACCAATCAAACCCCACAACCAATTTTACAGACGTTAAACGTCTGCAAAATCTAATAGTAGATTTACCAGATAGTCCTTTGGTTTCAATTGTTTGTTACTGTTTTAATCCTAATCATTTTCATTTTCTTTTGAAGCAAGAAGTAGATGGCGGTATTTCGGAGTTTTTTAAACGATTACTTGGTGGTTATACTAAATATTTCAACGAAATTTATAACCGCAACGGGTCTCTTTTTCAAGGGACTTTCAAATCAAACCTGATTAACAATGATCAATACCTTTTAATTATCCAACCATATGTACATATGAATTATTCAATTCACGAAATACCAAAAAATAAAAATCACCTCGTGTGGGCTAGCGACGAAGAATACAACTCCAATATATTTGATATAGTATCAAAAAAAGAAGCAGAAAAAGTTTTAAATTTTTACGGGAGTAATGAAAATTTTAAAAATGAATGTTTAGAGGTAACTTCCGCAATCCGCAAGCAAAGAGGAAAAACATCTTTACTTAAAGAGGATTCTTTACCTTAAACCTTGCAGACGTTAAACGTCTGTATTGGGGATTGAGATATTGGGAATAAAAATATTTATTAATGTCAGCACCTAGTAGCTGTGAACAAGTGTTGTTTTCATTAAATAAAAGATTATGCTAAAATTAATAAATGCGAATAAATTTTAAAAAATATAGTTTTTTTCTGGTGGCTTTTTTGGCGGTGATTTTGTTTGCCAGTTTTACCCACACTGCCCTAGCATTAGAGACTAAATTTCCGTCAATTCCTGGACTTCCAGATATTGAAAATGCCCCAACATTCCCTAATTTTGTTGATTATTTTTTAAAACTTTCAATTTTAATCGCTGGCGCTTTAGCGGTATTTTCGATTGTTTATGCGGGGGTAAAAATGCTAGTTTCGGCCGGTGATCCGAGTGCATTTGGCGAAGCCAAAGAGCGAATTATTGGGTCATTAAGTGGAGTAGTGCTTTTAATGTTTTCTTTTGTGATTTTGCAAACTATTAATCCGTCCCTTACAAATTTAGGTATGCTGGGATTAACATCAAGAGTAGATCAAGGAGCTTGGTTAGCAAGATTTTCTCCACAAAACCAACAAGCAGCTATTTATAACCCTTTTAAAATTAGTGTTGCTTATGCCGATGCCGATCCAAAAACTTTAATAAAAAATTGGATTTTTACTCCGGCACCAAAAGCTGAAAACGATATTGCGGGAAATGTTTTAGATCCCGCCAACACTATTTTAGTTAATCTATGTGAGCCACCAGGAACTGATGAAAAAATCTGGCTTTATGATGATCCTGATACAGACGATACTGGAGCTAGCCCTTTAACTGGCTCGGGAAATCTAAAAATCTTACCGTGTCTATATTCCTATCAAGACCTTGTCGATGATGCTGGTATTATAGACCTTGTAAAACTAAATCAAATATCGGTGCCGATTACCAACGCTAAATCTTTTAAAATGGAGGAGGAAAAACCCGGCGTGCGCTTTTTTACCCAAGCCAATTGCACGGGCGATAGTACGGAAACCATAACGCAAACTGGCGCACTGCCAACTGCTTTTCAAAATCGCCCACTATTATCGGCTAAAATTTTAAATAGTAACGGCGAAACCGACCCCAGATATTCATTTGTGCTAACTCGTGACCCTAATGGTAGGGGAACTTGCAGTATACCTTATTCAAATTTTACCTACGAAGACATTGAAAGTGGCTCAAACCCCGGTGGTCTTTGTATAGAATTAGTCAGCCCATCTTGCGGTGGCGGCCCCATTTGCGGAGATTCAATTTGCAATGGCACCGAAACACCATCTAGTTGCCCTGGCGATTGCCCCACGACACCGCCAACTTGTGGAGATTCAATTTGCAATGGCGGTGAAACTGATTTAACTTGTTCAATTGACTGTATTCCTGGCTGCACAGATCCACTTGCCAATAATTACGACTCAACTGCTACCTTTAATAATGGCACTTGTTTTACAATTGGTTGTACAGACCCCCTTTCACCAAATTATAATCCAAATGCTACTGTTGATGATGGCACCTGTATACCACCAACTACCCCAGTTTGCATACCTCAAACAACTTTAAACTTAGGTAATAATTATATTGTTTTAAATAATTACACCTATCTTGGTATCACAGTTCAAGATTGGCAAAACAACAACGAAGGTGGGCGAATAGAAAGATGGCATCTTAGCAGTGGCGGTATTTGGTATTGGCAAATCGATCTTTCTATTGACAATATGGTAGAGGGTCGTTTGAACGGCGCCACCTCTCAATGGGAAATACTTGGCAATCCTCAAAACTGGATACACTACAATAATATAAACACTGTTTGGGAAAATATTACTTATAATTGCCCGGGCACGCCTCCTCCACCGCCGACGACTTCACATATACTCGATGTTGGAATGTATACGGATATAGGTCATGTATTACCATTCATCCCCACAGTTCTTCTGTATAGCTATAGTACAGGGTTATCGATACCAGTTTATAGTAGCACAGCAAATATAAATGGTAGTGTAGTTGAAACTAGTATTAGTCCTGGATTTTATA
>CALRCB010000027.1 GCA_943354455.1 Candidatus Staskawiczbacteria bacterium
AGGTTTTAAAAAAGGTTAAAGGAAAAACCAGAGCACCTAAAAGAGGTGCTCGGTCGAGCACCCGTAAGGGTGCTGCGATTACCAAAGAACAAGTAGATACTCTTTTAAAAAAGGGGTCAGAGCGCGGTTTTTTGACGACGTCAGAAATATTATATGCACTTCCCAGCATTGAATACAATGTTGATGAATTGGAAAAAGTATACGATGAATTAAAGGAGAGGGGCGTAGAGGTTAAAGATGTGAAAGAATTTTTGCAGTTAAAAAGCAAGAAAGAGAAAAAGCAAAAAATACTGCTTTCAAAAATTGACCCAATACAAATGTATTTGCGTGAAATCGGTCGATCGGGCTTTTTATCGGCAAAAGAAGAAAAAGAATTGGCAAAGAAAATTGAGCACGGTGATGAGGAATCAAAAAATAAATTGGCTTTGGCTAACTTAAGGCTGGTGGTTTCTATTGCCAAAAAATATGTGGGCAGATCTCCAAATTTGACGATGCTTGACTTAATTCAAGAAGGAAATTTGGGGCTTTTTAAAGCGGTGAAAAAATTTGATTGGCGGCGGGGATATAAATTTTCAACCTATGCCACTTGGTGGATTCGCCAATCAATTACCCGCGCGTTGGCTGATCAGGCGCGAACCATCAGAATTCCGGTTCATATGATTGAAACCATTTCAAAATATACTAAAGTGCGAAAAACTCTTTTGCAAGAATTGGGCAGGGAGCCATTAGCAGAAGATATTGCTGCTGAAATGGGATTAGATGTTGATAAGGTCCATCATATTCGCAAAATTGCTCAAAAAGCCGTTTCACTTGAAACGCCAATTGGTGAAGACAAAGATAAACAAGACAGCGTTTTGGCAGAATTTATTAAAGATGATAAAACCATAGCCCCAAATACGGAAGCTGCTAGAAAGTTGTTAAAGGAGCGGTTCGCTCAAATTTCCAGCGAACTAACTCTACGGGAATTAAAAATCCTTGGCATGCGGTTTGGTTTAGAAGATGGTACTATGCACACACTGGAAGAAACTGGAGAAGAATTCGGTGTCACTCGGGAAAGAATCCGGCAAATTCAGGCAAAAGCATTAGAAAAATTGCGAA
This sequence comes from Candidatus Staskawiczbacteria bacterium, assembly GCA_943354455.1. GTDB lineage: Bacteria > Patescibacteriota > Minisyncoccia > Minisyncoccales > Staskawiczbacteraceae > VGLO01. Next base: position 1,099 of record CALRCB010000027.1, read on the forward strand.
GGCACGTAGATCTTAAAAAAGTAAAAGATTATTATTAAAATATTAAATCATGAATCCAAAAATTGTAGCGAATGTTGGCCGAAGATCGGGCGACTATGAATTATTGAAACAAATGGCTTTAGCTGGTATGGAAACTGCCAGGCTTAATTTTGCGCATGCTTCAAATGACCAATTAATAGAGTTAAAAGAGAATTTTAAAAAATTAAAAGAAGAAACGGGAATAGAAGTAAAAATATTCCAAGATCTTTGCGGTCCGCGGATCAGGGTTGGGGTATTGCCAGAAGAGATTCACATGAAAGAAGGCGAAAAATATACTTTTTCTTTTGACAAATGCGATGCCGGCGATAAGACTTGTATTCCGATTGATAGCAAGGATTTAATTAATGATTTAGAAGTGGGCCATCCGTTTTATTTGGTTAACGGAGCTATAGAGCTTACGATTACAGAAATTAAAGACGGAAAAATTTATGCTACGGTTGAACGAGGTGGGCTTTTGTCCAGTAAGAAAGGAATTAACTTGCCAATGACTAATTTATCCGGGGGAGGACTAACCGACAAAGACATTATTGACGCTAAATTTGGTGCCGAGCAAAAAGTGGATTATATGGGATTGTCGTTTGTACAAAGCGAACAGGATATTGTAAAGTTAAGAAACATTATTGGACCTGATATAAAAATTATCGCCAAAATAGAACGGGGAACTGCCATGGGTTCAATTGATAAAATTATTAGAGAGTCCGACGGCATTATGATTGCCCGGGGTGACTTGGGTATTGAAATGCCTTTGGAAGAACTGCCTATTTTGCAAAAAGAGTTAATCAGGCATGCTCATTGGCATAAAAAGTCAGCTATGGTGGCTACTCAAATGATGTTGTCGATGGTTGAAAAATCTCACCCAACCTACGCTGAAGTGACTGATGTGGCCAATGCCGTTTTTGACGGAGCCGACACATTGATGCTTTCTGATGAAACTGCGGTTGGAAAATATCCAGTAGAATGTATTGCTATTATGAAAAAAATCATCGACAAGGCTGATGATTATTTTAACAAAACAAATTATTGGGAGTAAATAAAATAAGTAATAAAAAAACAAGCCCGTGAGGGCTTGTTTTTTTTCTAAGCGATAAGCAAACTAGATTTTAGTTACGTTTACTGCATTAGGACCTTTTGGAGAATCAGCTTGTTCGAATGACACTCTGTCACCGATTTTTAATTCTGAAAAGGTTACTTCTTTTAATTCATTAGCGTGAAAAAATAAGTCTTTTTCCATGCCTTCAACGGAAATAAATCCGAAGTTTTTATCTTGAACTAAGTTTTTGATTGTTCCTTCCATGTATGTTTTTTAAATTTTTAAGATTAGCGCGATTAATAAAAACTCGACCAATTTTTTAAGCATCTAACCTATGACTAGTATAGCATGTACATGTGGATAAGTCAATACTTAAGCAATCTTTTCCTTAATGATGTCATTTAACAGGCTTTTAACCACCTGCAAACTTTCGGGACTAATAATAGAAATAGGCTCAATGTTTTTGCCCATCCCGTCAAATTCTTTTTGGATTTTTTCAATGGTTTTTGAATCCACTTCGTCGGTTTTGCTCAAAAATAGGTGTTCGGATTTTTGCAACAATTCGGGATTATACGTTTCCAATTCCGTGCGCACGGTTTTGTAATCTTGCAATGGGTTTTCTGATTCGGCTGAAATTAAATGAAAAAATACTTTGGTGCGTTCTACGTGTTTTAAAAATTTAATTCCCAATCCTTTGCCTAAAGACGCTCCTTCAATTAATCCGGGAATATCCGCTAAAATGAGTTCATAGTAAACACCTAAATTCGGTTCTAGGGTAGTGAAGGGGTAATTGGCCACTTTGGCGGAAGCATTGGTCAGTTCGTTTAATAAGCTTGATTTTCCGACATTGGGTAACCCAATAAACCCCACATCGGCAATCATTTTTAATTGTAGATGCATCGTAAAGGTTTCCCCCAGCCTGCCTTTGCCGGCTTCCATAGGCGTGGTGTTGGTGGCGGACCTAAATAAATAATTTCCGTTGCCACCGCGTCCGCCCTTGGCAATTAATTCGGTTTGACCTATTTGGGTAATTTCAAATACTTGTCCGCTGTCGGTGTTTTTGGCAATCGTACCAACGGGGATTAATAAAATAGTGTCTTCTGAATTAGCCCCATCATGTAGTTGGTTTCGGCCAGTCTCTCCATCATCAGCTTTAATGTCTTTTTTGAAACGGAATTGTTTAAGGGCAGTTAAATCAGAAACTCCTTGTAAAAAAACACTCCCGCCGTTTCCGCCGGATCCGCCTGTTGGCCCCAAGGCCATTTTAGTTTTATTGAATCGCACAATCCCGTTCCCGCCATTCCCGGCAGTGACGGTAATTACGACATCATCTATAATCATGGTTTTATTATAACGCTATTACTACTTTTCTAAAAATTTTCCTAAGTCTAACGTCTGGTCAACATGTACTTGGCTTGCAAAGTCGTGGGAGTGGCTAACCAAAATCATGGCTCCTTCAAATTCATCAATGGCTTTGGCAATCACCGGAATGTGGCGGAAGTTAATGTGGTTAGTTGGCTCGTCTAAAATTAACAAACCCGGTCGTTGCAGGGAAATAGCCGCAAACGCTACTAATCCCTTTTGTCCTTCAGAAAGCTGACCCACTTTGGCTTTTAACATTTCCGCGTCAATTAAAAACCCGGAAGCGTGAGCACGTAAATTTTGTTCGGTTCCGCGGTCTTCCATGGCTTTTTGTAAAATTTGGTACACAGTGGCATTAAAGTCTAGGTTAGAAAAATCTTGCCGATAATAACTAATCTGGGTTCCCGGTTTTATATGTTCGCCTTTGGCGTGGCCGGAAGCCAACTTTTCCAATAAGGTAGTTTTTCCAATTCCATTCGGCCCCTGTAACAACAACCGTTCCCGTTTAGTAAGCCGGATGTTTACTTTTTTATCAATAAATTTATGATTCTTAGAAATAGCCACTGAAGTTAACGTCAAAATATCTCCACCAGAATCATCTTGGCAAATTATCTTAAAATCACGAATGGTTTTGTCTTCGCGCCTTACTTCCACAATATCTTCTTCCAGTTTTTCAATCTGCTTTTTCATTTTACTGGACACATCGCGCAAGTGGCCTCCCTTTTGGGCAAAGAAGTTGGCCTGTTCTTGTCGGCGGGCAATATCTTTTTCCAACCGGGCGTTTTTCATGCGTTCACGTTCCAGTCGGTTAGCAATTTCGGCCACCACGGTAAAATAGTCACCAGTGTATTGTTCTACTTTTTTAGAAAAGACATCTAAGTACAATACGCCTTCGGTAAACGAATTTAAAAAGTCAGCGTCGTGAGAAATAACAATTACTGTTTTTGGATAGTTTTTAATAAAGTCGGTTAAGTGGGCAATACCGGCTTTATCTAAATTGTTGGTTGGCTCGTCTAGTAATAATAAATCAGGGTCTTGGACTAATGCTGATGCCAATAAGACTCTGGCTTGCTGTCCGCCGGAAAGATTTTTTAATTGTCGGTCGCTTGGAATTTGTAAATTTACTACTTCAAACACCTCTTCCATTTTTACATCAATGTCGTATATTTTTTTTGCAAAACCTTTTTCAAAAAATTCTTTAATGGTTAAATCCATTTGGTCGCGGGGGATTACCTGAAGCGCTGTGGCAATGGTAATGTTGTCGGAAATATTTAGGGCGCCAGATTCGGGCTCTGCCGTTTTCATAATTAAATTAAAAATGGTGCTTTTGCCGGCTCCGTTTTGCCCCATTAAGGTAATTTTTGAACCCCGGCGCAACGAAAAATTGGCCTCATCTAAAATTGGCTTGTTACTTTCCCATTGAAAGGAAACATTATTAAATTTTACGATAGTTTCATTGCCTGACATAGGCAGATATTGACACATTTTAAGATAAGTATCAAGC
>CALRCB010000028.1 GCA_943354455.1 Candidatus Staskawiczbacteria bacterium
GGCTTTTTTTTGCAAATTTGACACGGTTTTTTTGACGGGTATAATAAGAATATAATTATCTTAAAAATATGGCGGTTAAAAAAATCACAATTGAAGATTTGGCAGTAATGGTGCAGAAAGGATTTAGCGATGTCACTGAAAAAATGGCTACGAAGGTAGACATGGATTTAAAATTTGATCAAATAAATAAAAAAGTTGATAGTATTGATATAAGACTAGAAAGAGTTGAAAAAAAGATGGATAATCTGGAAAAAGCACTTTCAATTAATCTTGCTCAAGAATAATTATTTAATTTGATACAAAAAATCGCCCGAGGGGCGTTTTTTGTTGCTTTAATTATGCACTTGAAGAATTGCAAATAGAAGTGGTACAATTAGTAAATTAAATTGCCATGGGCAAAAAAGATAACCAAGAAAAAGAGAATAATAAAAACGGGAAGAACGGGAAAGACAAGAAAAAAGATTACCTGTTGACTTCTCTGACCAAGCGCTGGATCAAAGCCATTTTGATGTTTTTGATGGCAATAATTGCTGTGCTAAGCTTTTTGGGTAAAGCCGGTTGGGCCGGTGAAGCTTTTACCAAATCGGCAACTTTTTTAACAGGGAACGCTATTTTTGCACTTCCATTGTTTTTGATTTTGGGCGGATTGATGTTTTTAAAAGCCACCAAGAAAAAAGTGAAATCTTTATCACTGTTAATTGCCATTATTATTTCTGTCATTGGTATTGCAGGGTTGTTGGGTGCGCATGATTTAACCCAAAAAGATGGGGGTTGGATAGGGTTTTTGTCGGCAAAATTGTTGGTTAGTTCGTTTGGACTTTTGGTAGGCAATATTGTATTTAGCGCCATTATTATTATTGGAATGTTCATTTTCTTGCAGTTTATTTGGTCTGAATTTACCAAAGAATTACCAGTTGACCAAACTAAAGATGGAAAGGAGATGCTAAAAAGTACTGATTCGCCAAACCTTAAAATTCGCGGAGTGGTGACAGAAGCCAGCCAGCCAGTAAAGAAACCAGATGGCCGGCCATCAATATTCAAAAAACCGGAATCAAAACCGCTAAAGCCTGAAGTGGTTACTTTGATGTCGGCCATAAATAAAGGTAAATATTCTTTGCCGCCAATTGATTTGTTATCAAAAAATGAAACTTCACCAACGTCCGGAAACATTAAAGAAAATTCACTGATTATTAAAAAGACGCTGGAAAATTTTGGCATTCCGGTGGAAATGGCTGAAGTGAATGTGGGTCCAACGGTTACTCAATATGCTTTCAAGCCCGCTGAAGGAGTAAAACTTTCTAAAATTACCACCTTGTCAAATAATTTGGCCTTGGCGCTTGCCGCTCACCCCATTAGAATTGAAGCGCCAATTCCCGGAAAGTCACTGGTGGGAATTGAAGTACCAAATAAAGTGCGGGCCACCGTGGTACTTCGCAGTTTAATTGCCGACCAGCAATATCAAACCGCCGAATCGCCATTGATGATTGCTCTGGGAAAAGATGTTTCCGGGTCGCCAACCTATACGGCATTGGAAGAACAACCTCATATGTTGGTGGCTGGAGCTACTGGTACCGGAAAAACCATTTTTTTGAATTCCCTAATTTTGAGTATGCTGTATAAGAGCACGCCGGAACAATTACGGCTTATCATGGTTGACCCAAAGAGGGTGGAGTTTCAAAACTATAACGAAATTCCGCATTTATTATGCCCGGTTATCAATGACGCCGCTAAAACCATTAATGCTTTGCAGTGGCTGGCTAAAGAAATGGAACGGCGGTTTGAAGTGTTTTCTGAAATTCCAACCCGTAATTTAAAAAGTTATAACGCCCACAAAACCGTAATTGCCGAAGGAAAACAATTGCCATACATTGTTTTGGTGGTAGACGAATTGGCGGATTTAATGGCCGCCAAAGGAAAAGAACTGGAAGCGGGAATTGTGCGCTTGGCCCAAATGGCCCGGGCAACCGGAATCCACTTAGTATTGGCAACCCAGCGCCCATCAGTTGAAGTTATTACCGGATTAATTAAGGCCAACATCAGTTCTAGGATTTCATTCCAGGTGGCCAGTCAAATTGATTCAAGAACGGTTATAGATACTTCGGGAGCCGAAAAACTTTTGGGGCTTGGAGATATGTTATTTTTGTCATCAAAAAGTTCAAGAATTACCCGTGTCCAAGGGCCGTATGTTTCAGAAAATGAAGTAAAGCGGGTGACTGATTGGATAGTGGATATGGGCAAAAAAGTGGAAGAACCTCAGGGAGTGTTAATTAATAGCTTGAAAGCCAGTTTAGAGCAAGCAGAGCAAGGTGAAGAAAAGGGCGGAGGGGGTGATGTATTTTTTGGAGACGATGATCCATTATTTGAAGATGTAAAAAGAATTGTGCTTGAAACTAAAAAAGCTTCGGCCTCATTTTTGCAAAGAAGATTACGAATTGGGTATTCTCGCGCCGCCCGGTTAATTGATATGCTGGAAGACAAGGGAATTGTGGGCGCAGCCGATGGGGCTAAGCCCCGCGAAGTGTATGGCGAAAATTTGGGCGCCAATGCGGATTTGTCTGGCGGAGCCAGCGGATTAGACGAATCAGAAGAAGCTCCAGCGGAAGACGCAAGCAAATGGGAGAAAGTGTAGGCTTGAATTTAAAATTTAAAATATTAAATTTAAAAACATGGTAAAAAAAGAGAAACCAGATAAAAAGGTGGAGGAGAGCAAGCAAGACAAGGCTTTGACTTCTGCCATTAATGAAATAAAAGAGCGGTTTGGTGAGGGGTCAATTATGAAGCTTTCTGAAACCAGCAAGGTGAATGTAGATGTCATCCCCACCGGTTCAATTGCGATGGATTTGGCTTTGGGCGTTGGCGGAATGCCTCGGGGCAGAATTATAGAAATTTATGGAGCGGAATCTTCTGGTAAAACTACTTTGTGTTTGCATATTGTTGCCGAGGCACAAAAAAAGGGGGGAGTCTGTGCTTACATTGATGCGGAGCACGCTATGGATCCTGATTATGCCAAACGCCTTGGGGTAAATACTGCTGAACTTTTAATTTCACAACCTTCTAGCGGAGAGCAAGCTCTGCAAATTGTGGAGACCTTAGTTAAAAGCGAAAACGTAGATGTGATTGTGGTTGATTCGGTGGCCGCGTTAACTCCCCAAAGAGAAATAGAAGGTGAAATTGGCGACCAGCATATGGGTTTGCAGGCGCGCATGATGAGCCAGGCCTGCCGGAAACTATCCAGCATTGCCGCCAAGTCAAACACTATGATTATTTTTATCAACCAAACCCGAATGAAAATTGGTATGGTGTTTGGTAATCCAGAAACCACCACCGGCGGATTAGCTTTAAAATTTTACGCATCAGTAAGAGTTAATTTATCTCGGACCGCGCAAATAAAATCAGGCGATGAAATTGTGGGTAACCGAGTAAAAGCCAAGGTGGTAAAAAATAAAGTGGCCGCCCCATTTAGAATTGCCGAATTTGATATTTATTATAATGAAGGAATTTCAAAAAGTGGTGACGCACTGCGTGCCGGACTGTTAAGCGGAGTTATTAAACAAAATGGGAATACCTTTATGCTTAATGGTGAAAAAATGGGAGTAGGTACTGAAGTTGCAAAACAATATTTAAAAGACCACCCCGAGGCCATCGCAAAAATAAAAAAAGAAGCAATGGAGGTGGGTGTTGCCCCGGCGGAAAAAAGCGACGAAAAAGAAAGTGAGTAATTAGTAGAAACAAAAACGGCGCCCCGCGGGGCGCCGTTTTACGTTAACTGAGAACTTATCTTGGCATGTAAGGCATCATGGCCATTTGGCGTGCTCGCTTGATGCAAGTGGCCACTTTCTTTTGGTGATGCATACAAAGACCCGTTTTCTTTCTTGGTTTAATTTTATAAAAACCAGAAATAAAACGGCTCAACAGTTCAATGTCTTTATAATCTATATCGTTGATATTTTTTTGGCAAAAGTAACAGAACATATTTTTTATTTATTATTTAAAATGGAATATCTTTTACGTCTATCTCGTCGCTACTTGGCATTGGTTCATTTGAAGGGGGAATGTAATTTTCTTGAATTATTGGAATCTCTTCTGTTGGCACACTGGAGGTAGTGGCAGGTTTTTGATAATTTCCAGTATTCATTCCCGCTCCACCTGGCCTTGGGCCCAACTGCAATGAATCGGCGATAATTTCGGTTTTATATTGCTTAACTCCGGCAGAATTATCCCAGCTTCGGGTTTTAATCCTTCCTTCAATAAGCACTAATCCTCCCTTAGTTACATATTTTGCAGCAATATCGGCTAATTTTCCAAATGCGACAATATTATGAAATTCGGTGTCTTGTTTTTTTTGTCCGGCTTGATCAGTGTAAAATCGATTAGTAGCAATTCCAAAATTAACCACTTGTTGCCCTGAAGGCATCGCCCGCACTTCCGGGTCGCGTGTTACATTTCCTAAAATAAATGCTTTGTTTAAATTCATTTAGATAATTTTGGTTACTACTCAGCTAACATTTCGTCTAATTTTTTATCAATGTCTTCTGCTTTTACTTCCACTTCTTTCTTTGGCATTTCTTTATATACCGCGCTTTCAGTTTTTGGCTTGCCCTCACCTTCTATTATTGGCTTTCTAGTTCTTCGTTTCTTAACTGGTTTGGCTGGCATTTTTACTACCAAGAAGTTTCGTAAAATTTTCACCTCTTTTTCCAATTTTTCTTTTAAAGATTTAATTTCTTTTTCTTCCAGTTGAAATTCCAAAATGGCAAAGTAGCCAGAGCTTTGTTTTTTAATAGGGTAAGCCAAGCTTTGAGGAACGGTTTTTTCTGATTTTACAATCACTCCGCCTTTTTCTTGGATAAAAGCCTCCACTTCTTTAGTGAGGTTTTGTGCGTCTTCTGACTTTTCGGCCGAAGAGATAATATAGGTTAATTCGTATGGTTTCATG
>CALRCB010000029.1 GCA_943354455.1 Candidatus Staskawiczbacteria bacterium
ATAAACAGTTATTACGTTTAAACCATCTTTATTTGTAAATTTTTGCATCATAGAAATCATTTGATCAATTTTTTCTCCAGATAAAAAATGTAAAACCATAGTTGCCACAACAACATCATAATTCATATCAAAAACAAAATCCTCTATATTAGATACGAAAGTTTTAATATCTACTTTTAATTTTTCAGAATTTTCTTTTAATCCTTTAATTTTATTTTCCTTTTTTTCAACAGCGGTCACATTAAAGCCGTTATAAGCCAAAAATAAAGAATTTCTGCCATAAGCACAGCCCAAATCCAGAACATTTCCACTTTTCTTATACTTCAAAATATTGTAAACAACACTTCTAGGTTTCGGTATTTCTATATTGCCAAGCTTAATTTTTTCCTCCATAAATTATTGAAAATATTTTAATATCTCTTTTTCTGCTTCATTAGAATCTCTAAAGACTTTAAAACCAAATTTTTCAGCTTCTTTCTTATACCAGCCACCTTCGCAATTAAAAAATGCTTCTGCTTCTATTTTTTGTAATTCTTCCGTATTTCCCCAACGCGGAGCTTTTTTATTTCTTTCAAATATTTCTTCGATAGAATTTCCTAATAGAATAATTCCAGGAAAATCAAAATCTCTTTTTATAAGATGTGGCAAAAGATTAACCGCTTCAAAAATTGCCGGCTTACCAGTTTTAATCACTTCATTAATTTTCTTTTTTATCTCTGGCCAAATTGCCTCTGACTGATTTTTTATATTTTCCCATTGTTTTTCACAAGATGTGCTTTGATAATACTTTTTTTCATCTTGATTATAGAAAAAATTAACCCAATCACTAAATCTAGGATTATTTGTTAATTCTTTTCGCAAATCATCAATTTTAACATGTAGAATTCCTAATTTCTTAGAAATTTTATCAGCTAAAAAACTTTTCCCCGCAGCCGGTATTCCTGTTATAAAAAAGTATTTCATAAATTACTAAAACTGATACTCCCTATCAATTTCCAAAATATTAAATTTTATCTCCTTAGGTTCCAAAATTTGCGCCGGTATCCTATGAAATGGCACAACATAACTCAAAATCCCATCATGAACCGGAAAACAAACTTTTGGATTTATTTTAATTGCATAATCAATCACTTCCTGGAGCTTTACCCACGGCGCAGCAACAGGCAATGCTAAAATTTCAACTTTTTTATTTGGGATTGTTAGATTGTCGCCTGGATAAAAAAACCTATCGGCAATTAAATAACCAATATTTTCTATTTGTGGAATCGCAGAATATATTGAAGCATGTTCTTCTCCTACCCCTTCAATTAAAACCCCTTTTTCGCTTATGACCTCTCCATTTTTTAAAACCGAATAAGAAATATTTTCTTTTTGGAGAAGAACACCAACGCTTTTATTGGTAACTGTTTTTGCTCCAGGATTATTTTTCAAAACAATTTTTAGAGAATCCAAAGAAAAATGGTCTTGATGTTCATGAGTAATTAAAATCAAGTCAATATTTTTAACCGAATTTTGTGAAGTTGAAAATATTCCCGGATCTATTAAAATTCTTGCCCCTAGACGAAGTTTTTCAGAGCGCACGCCACCTTCACCCGCACCGAGACCGGTTGAGGTATCTATCAACAAACAAGAATGTCCAAATTTAGTAATTTTCATTTAACTAAAAAATATAAAATTATTAAAACTCCTAAAGCAATCCTGTAATACCCAAAGTTTTTGAAATCACGCCTTTTAGCATAATTTACAAAAAATTTAACCACAGAAAATGCTACAAAAAAAGCAACCATAAAACCAATGACTAAAAGAGATAGTTCATGCATACTAAGCGCCGCCCTATACTTAAGCAAGCTATACGTAGAAGCAGCGAACATAATAGGAATAGCTAAATAGAAAGAAAATTCAGTGGCCACAGTTCTCGAAGCCCCTAAAATAATCGCTCCCATAATTGTTGCCGCCGATCTTGATGTTCCAGGAATCATAGACAGACACTGGATCAAACCAATAAAAAATGCCGTTCCAAAAGTTAAGTCCTCTAGCGAGGTAATTTCACTAGTTTTTTTCTTATTCTCAATTATTAAAATAATAATTCCTCCAATAAGTAAGGCCAAGGCAACAACCCAAGGATAAAACAATTTCTCTTTAACTTTTTCTCCAAAAAGAAATCCAAAAAACATTAACGGCAATACTCCAATTATAGTTTTCTGCCAAATATTAAGTATTTTTTTATTTTTTTCCTTATTCTTTCCAAATGGCCAAATTTTATTTCTAAAATAAACCGTAACCGCCAAAATCGCCCCCAATTGAATTACAATATCAAATAACTTAGTAAAATTTTCGTCGAACGTAATAAATTGGTTTAACAAAATTAAATGTCCAGTCGAAGAAACCGGCAAAAATTCCGTAATTCCCTCAACTGCTCCTAAAACAATTGCTTTTATTCCATCAAAAAAATTAAGCATTTATTTCCAAATTCCCAAAACAACTCCAAAGATAATAAATATAACCAATTGATATCCTGCTTGAATAAAGAATCTCATCCAAGCAATTCTTTTAGAATGGTTATTCCACATCACGCTTCCTGCGACAATCGGCATTACAAACGCAGCCCAAATCCAAATAGATTTCTGAAGTGCATCGGTAGAGCCACTAATCATCTGCGCCAACACCCAAACCTGAAACAAAGTGAGTAAAATCTGTATTAAAGAAAGTATGGCGCTATTTTTTTGCATATTCTTTTGAGCCTCAAGATTATTCGGATCAACTCCAATTATCTCCATCCATTGTTTTTTAAATAATGGCCCATACCAAATAAATCCCACAACCATCGAAATTATTCCGCAAACTAACACTGCCCAATAATTTATAGCCATTTCTATTTTTTAATTAATTTATTATTTTCAACCTTAAAATATTTATTTGAGCAGTTTCAAACCTAGCTTTATTATCTACCATCCTTTTATATGTTTCTTTTTTCCATTTTTAGGGTCATTCATTACACCTGCGCGAGCTTGCACGTAATGAGGTATAAGTGCCTTCATCCATTTTTCAAAGGTTTCACCCTTTACTGTCACTTCATATAAATCACATTTTAGAGTTTTCATAAGTGTATTATATTATTTTTAAATAACTTCGCAATTTTATCTATTCAAATAAGTTATTGTTAATTGCAAAACAGTGGCAAATGAAACCCATAAGAGATACGGAATGTTGGCATAAATAATCCATGCATATGAAGGAGCACCGGTTTCAATATGGAGCTTAAGACCAAATGAATACAAAGCATAAAGCGCCCAAATTAGCGTGCCAAGGATGAGTAGAATATCGAGTGATGCAAGAAGATTATTTTTAAGCCCAAATTGAATTGGCGTAAAAGCAAAATTAAAAACAAGATTGAGTGCAAATAGCAGTGCCACCATCCACGGGATTTGTTTGGTGAATGCTTTATAAAACACTGTCCCGAAAGAAACGGCAATAATCGCATACAAAATAGACCACACCGGCCCAAAGAGCCAGCTCGGTGGAGCCCACGAAGGTTTAATAAGTTGCGCGTATTGTGTTGGTTCGTTCATAAATATATTTTAATATTAATTCTTTAAATAACTATCAAAGTAAATAGCATGGCAAGTATATCCACCTGGATTTTTTTGCAAATAATCTTGATGGTATTCTTCAGCCAGATAAAACTTAGTAAGCGGCTCTAAAGTTGTGACAACTGGATCTCTCCAACGCCCAGACTCATTGACGATTTTTATAAAATTTTCTGCCTCTTTTTTCTCCTCTTCGTTTCCATAAAAAATTGCAGATCGATACGAGGTGCCAATGTCGTTGCCTTGTTGATTTAGCGTAGTTGGATTATGGATTTGAAAGAAAAAATCTAACAAGTTTTTATAAGATGTTTTAGTTTCATTATATTCAATTTCTACCGCTTCGGCGTGGCCTGGATGGTTTTTATATGTCGGATTTTCATTTTTTCCACCAGTATAACCAACTTGAGTGCTTATTACACCGGGTTGCTTCCTGATTAAATCTTCCAACCCCCAAAAACAACCTCCGGCTAATACTATTTTTTTAGCCATATAATTATTTTCCTGGAATAAATTTCATTGAAATTGAATTGACGCAATATCGTTGATTTTTTTCGGTTAATTTTTCACCAATAAACAAATGCCCTAAATGCGCACCGCAACGAACGCAAGTGATTTCTGTGCGCACGCCATCGGCATCCAAACTTTTGTGGACGGATCCCTGTATCTCATCATCAAAGCTAGGCCAACCGCAATCAGACTCAAATTTATCTTTTGAATTATAAAGAGGCGCTTCGCATTGTCGGCAGACATAAACGCCCGTTTCTTTATTGTTCACATATTCGCCAGTAAACGGCGCTTCCGTGCCCTTATCAATTATCACCCGCTTTTCTTTTTCTGTTAGTTTATTTAAATTCATATTTTTGTTTAAAATTTCCTTTTCATTTTTGAATTTGCCATATATAAATGTTATCCCACCACACAAGTATTTTTCCCCATCGCCGCATAAAAGCCACACCAGCTAAATATGGCTTCAAAGAGGGCGAAGCCGGATAAGAAGATGAGAATAGGGCTCCAAGTGGTGGTGATGGCCCATAGGAGTAATGCTACGCCAATGACTAGGCGAAGCA
>CALRCB010000030.1 GCA_943354455.1 Candidatus Staskawiczbacteria bacterium
GAAGCGACCAAAAAATATAAGGGAAGATATTTTATTTTGGGTGGAACGTTGACGTTACGAAAATCAACTCCGGATCACTTGCGCATCAAAGACCTGCAAGACCGGATTACAAAAAACAATTTTACCGAAATTATTATTGCCCTAAACCCAACCCCGGAAGGAAAATCAACTTCAGTGTTAGTTGAGCGGGCAATAAAAGAAATCTCGCAATGCAAAATAACTCACCTGGCGACCGGTTTACCCATTGGCGGTGAACTGGAATATGCTGACGAAGAAACTCTGGAGTCAGCCTTCGACGGACGCAAGTAACAAAAAAGCCGTCCGCGACCAATGTCGGGACGGCTTTTTTTATCTTTTAGAATATTAATTTTTTTCTATATCTAAATAACCAAATTCCAGCGATCAAGATTACTAATGGCAAAAAGAATGAATCAATTAAAGGATTATTGGTTAACCCAGTTGAAACATCGGTTGCTCCTAATACATTGCCCCTGGTTACTATAATTGAGGCGTTAGCATTACTATAATTAAAGGATGTATCAGTATTGGCAAGATATACATTATCAGTCAAAGTCGTGGTTCCAAATGAGAAGTTTTGCAGACCGGCAACTCGTGTTTGATAAGCAATAGTCCTTGTTTGTCCTATTGATAAATTTCCAATAAGCAAGCCATTAATAATATTTCCTGAATTTGCAATTCCGTCTAAAGTTAAATTATTATAATCAATAAGGTTAGCAGGTAATACATTCCTTACGGTGGCATTACTAATATTCTGGCCAGAATTATTTAAAACAGTGACTTGGAATTGAATAACATCACTTGGGCTTGCAGCAATAGAATTAGACCAGTTTAAATTTCCAGAAGAAAGATTTCTTACTAAAATGGTTATTAATGAATTTCCATAATTGATGTTTTGGTTTACACAAACGGACCCAGTTATAGGACAGGTTTGATTTCCATTGCAAGCTTGGTATAAATCTTGCTGGTTTCCATTAGAGTCAAACCAATACACTCCGTTTCCGGAACATCTGGACGTGTTGTGATATATATAGTTGCCAGTGTTAGTATTGCAGGTGCCAACATATGAGCCTTGGTTTCCGAAAGAATCATACCAGTATCTGTTGGTTCCTACACAAGCTTGGTAAGAGTTTTGAGTATAAGTAGTTTGAACTGGATTTACAGTTACTTGACAAACTGCATTAAAGGCTTGATTTCCAGAAGTAACGGTTACGTTAGCCGTTTTATTTCCAGTGGTGCTGTAACTATTAGAACAGTTTTGCGAAGTTCCGGTACAAGATCCAGTCCATTGATAGGTATAGCTTCCAGTACCTCCTGATCGAGTGGTAGAGAAAGTAACTGATTGGTTAGCTAACGCTGTGCTTGGATAAGCACTACAAGAAGCTACCAATGCAGGGTTAGTGGTAGTTTGAACATTTCCATAAATTTTTAACGGTAAACTCCAGCTATGTAGTCTGCCGACATTACATCCGCCTACTCTTCCCTTGGCTTTTAAACTAATAATGTGGCTTCCTGGGTTAACTAATGGAATAGTAAGAGTTCCATCCATAACTCCTGATCCACGGCCAATCCAACCAGTTGATCCAGACAAAGTGTCGTCAAGATAAATATCAACATTTATTGAAGAACAATTACCTGATGGTATTCGATAATCCAGCAATAGCGGTGTTGCTACTGTAGTAGTAAGACTAATATTGTATTTAGGATTACATAATTGACCACTTGATGTGCAAACAACACTGGCAATTCCATCCCAAAGCAAAGATTGGCTATTCATTTGCACTAAGGTAAAGGCACCTGCGGTGTTAGTTGCAGTATTCATGCTAAAAATCGAAAGTCCAAAAAAGACTACCGATACTAAAACTCCTAATATGATCTTGTTTGATGTTTTCATATGCTTTTTTAATTTTCTTATTAATATAGTCGAGTTCTCTTAATTACCAATACTATCATATAATGCTTTCCTTGTCAATACAGTCACCTAATTTTGTAGCTCTGCTGACACCGCAATTCTTTGGTAATTTTTCCCCGGTGGCCAACAGCTTACTAGAGTTAAAATGTTGTTATTCCCGGTTAAGCCAACATTTCCAATATCTGCTCCTTTTGCGATAATAACTGTAGTGGTAATTTTATAGATATATTTTTTACCATTAAAATGTAAGATAATTTCGTCACCTGATTTTAACTTTGAAATTTCACTAAATACCCAGTCGTATTTTATCTTTGGCCAATTTGGCGGAGCGGAGTGCCCCAATACCACAATTTGCCCATTTGCCCCAGGCATTACCGATCCTGGGTAATACACCACACCATTATCTAGGTCTTTTTCCAAAGATGGTATATTGGTGCTCTGGCCAATGACCAATGGCGCTTGAAGTCCTAGGACGGGTATTTGTAATGAGTTTGTTTTATCGGTTTTTGGATACGATACTATTTTAACTGGAGCTTTTACTATTTGCTGTGCCGGCGGATGGTTGATAAGAATTTCACTAGATTTTACCAAATATTGACTATCTGGGTATGGGTTAAAAAAGTCATAGGTTAATTGGTACATTACCCTGTAATTAAACATCCACCCAACCGTATTCCAGCTGATGATAGTAATAATTAAAATAAATAAGAATATATATATAGTAATAGGACTTCTTTCTTTTTCTTTCATATAATAAATTTAAATAATAATCTGGTGTGAAATAATTTGACCAATAATATCTTTATCAATAGATATTGAAACAACTAACAATAGAATCAGCGCTAACCCTCTTGTCATTACTATTTCATTTAAATTTTCAATTTTTAAAAACATATTAAACATAACAGAAAAAATAATCAATATTAGTATAGCCCAAGAGATATATTCTAATATGGCAGTATATTGATATATGATAAAATTCAAAAATCGATAATAAAAAGTATCATTTTTTACGTTATTGAGTGGGGTGATATATCCTGTTGCTCCGCCCAAAACTTGTTCTAAAATAACAGTATCTTGTGCCGTGGTAATGTTTTCAATGATTGTGTCATTGCTTTTCTTTTCTGCAACAAGAGGCACAGATTTGACTTTTGTTATTGGGTTTCCGAATTCCTGTACTACTAAAATGGCGTTCCCCTGAAAGCCAGTTATTACGGCCGTTCCTACTTCAGTGTAATCGGTATTTAATATATTGGCTTTGTGGCTTGGCGAATTAAACCAGGCATCATACACGGTTTTTGAATCGGCAAATCCTACGGCTAAATTTTCGCCAGCATATTTATAAACATAGCCAGCTTTTTTAAACCAAAACCAAGGGCTAATTCCGCTGGGACTTTGGTGGGCAAAATAGCCATTTTTGACCATATCCTGTGCCTTTTCCATGGCAACTTGGTCTAAGGTGGCATTTTCCCTTAAAGTACTCAATCCCAAGCTTCGTCTATTTTCATTTAATAAATTTACTAAATCTATTTTGGTGATATCAGCAAATAAAAAATTATGTACCATCGGTAAGTGTACTCCAATTACGATGATTTTTAATACGAATATTATCAACACAAAATACAGCAAAAACGTGCTTTTTATAAGGGTATTCTCCATAAGTAACCCCTTTAATTTTTGGTAGATTTTGTAGAATAATTCTTGACCTTCTAGATTATTATTCATCATTTATGAATTATATCATATTATAAAACCTTGTCAAGTATCAAGTGGCACAATAAAAACAGATTTTTTTAGGCTGTTTTTTAAGGTAAATCTCCTATTTATAGTATGCCCTGTCTTTATACTGCAAATAGATGTATTGCAGGTTTTTTCTGGCTGATGTTGAAATTTGATTTTTTAATAAAGTGTTCATTTTAGAAATTTGTAAATCAATATTGGTCTCCGGATCAAAATAAATTTTCCACCCTTCGGTAGTAGTGACAACTAATGGATTAGAAGAAAATACCTGCCGCACATTTATTTGAAAATTGTCTTTTAAGTTTTGTTGAATTTTTATCATTGCATCCATATTGTTTTTAGTAATTGCTATTTGGCCAATCTGTTTTATTCGAGAGGCATCAAAGGGTCGCACAATAAAGCCATAGTTGTCCGTAGTATTGGTTGATTCGTAAATAACCCCGTTTTTATCTATAAAAAAACAATTTTTATTGTCGTTGTCTTGGCAAAAAATAGCCACTGGTTTTCTTTCAATAATTTGTAAATGCAAACTTTCGAACAATTCTTTTTCAATTTTCATATCTTCAATGCCTACGAATCCCGCCAGTAGGTTCTTTTTTAATGTATCAGTGTTGACTATAAAAATATTTTTAAAACCAAGTGTTTCCCAAGCGAAACTTTGTATGTCTTCGGTTTTATTTTTTTCATTTCCAGAAACTTGTATTGTCTGAATCTGAAGGCCTTCAAATAAAAAGATTAGGTAAAAAACACTGGATAACAAAATTAGTAACAAAATGCCAATCCAAAATAAGCGCCTTTTAAAAATGCTTTTTTTGGGCTTTAGACCCTTCATTTTGTCTAGTAAATGTTTGCGACGGTATTTTTTCATTTACAAACCACGTTTAATTCTTCGCCAAGATTCTATAATATAATTTAACCAATATTTTTTAGAGATAACAAGGTCTTGGGTTTTTACATATTCTTT
>CALRCB010000031.1 GCA_943354455.1 Candidatus Staskawiczbacteria bacterium
ACTTTTTATATTATATGTCAATGGTTGATGGTGGTTGTGAAATTTAAGAATAGTACAAAAAACGAACGTTCGTTTTTTTGTACTACTATGCCGTTGTGCCAGCGATAGCAGTTACAGAGGAATGATTTGTTACAGATTTTTGCTTGCATAGATGTATACTGTAAAATGTGAAGCTTTACAAAACGTGGTATATATTTATTCTATGGATTTTGGGGTGAAAATTATAAGAACCTTTTGGGAATTTCCATTGTAAAGTATATTAGCGTATACTTACTAAATAAACTTCAAAAAGATGAATCACATAACTAAAAAAATATTACTGGCGGGGCTGTTTTTCAGCCTGGCTTTTGTACCTTCGGCGCAGGCGGGAGTAACAGAAGATCTTAAGGTAAAAATAGAAGTATTACAGAAACAACTGCTCCAGCTACAAAGAGAAGAAGCTGGTGCCAAGATTAACCCTGCGGTGGTTTCCATTAGTATTCATAAACCAACTGAAAAATTCCGTGTTATCTGGAAAGAATCCTCTGAATTGGGCAAAGCCGGCCACCCTGTTTATGAATTCCTTGGGGGACCGGCCACCGAAGTTATCGGCGGGGGGACCGGATTTATTATTGATAATCAGGGATATGTTCTTACCAATAACCATGTAGTGCCAACTGATACGGTAATTCTTATGATTACCCTATCTTCGGGCAGTACGCGCGAAGCCAAAATAATATATCGGGATGTTGATCGTGATATAGCCATATTAAAAATGGAGGGAATAAATTACCCAACGCTAACATTGGGCGATTCTGATATTTTGCAAACCGGAGAACAACTTATTGCTATTGGAAATGCTTCAGGCAAAAATATCAATGTTCCTGTTGTAGGAACAATATCTCAACTTAACCAGACAGTTGTCATAGAAGATAAAAAAGGGAAGGAAAAAAATCTGGAAAACCTTATACAAACAAATATACGTGTTACCCGAGGTTATTCGGGTAGTCCATTGTGTAATCTTGATGGGGAAGTAATAGGTATTATTGTCGCCACCGCGGACGGAGCTTGGCGCCCTGTTACGTTTGCACTGCCCATTAATCCAATTAAACCCATTATAGAAAGAGTGCTTGGGAAATAGATCTGGGTTTAATGTAAAAAAAGAAGCGCCAGGTCATTTGACTCGTGGCGCTTTTACTTTAATGAGACTTGAGCAGGATTGCGAATGATAAATCACTTTTTCTTCGGTTGCTTTTTCTTCCACTCGAGGTAGTCCGCAAAATCCTTTTGCAAGGCCACAATTTTCTTGGGCCTGTAGAATTTCTCAAGTGCTTCTGAAAGAGCGAGGAAGGGATTGGGAGCCATGCTCAGGTTTTCTTTCGTTTCATCATTCCATCCTCCCCAATATTTGTAATCTCCACTCATCTTTTCAAGACCGATTTTAATAACTTTTACCTTAGCCATAACAACTACCCCTTTCGAGAGTAAAAAATTTCAAATTTCAGTCTGTATATTAATTATAGCATATAATAGTATATTGTCAAGTAGTTGAGATGATTTGTCAAATTTAGTACAATGACTGAATTATGCAAAAGAAAGTTTTAGTTTTTGGTACGTTTGATGGATTGCACGAGGGGCATAAAGATTTTTTGCGCCAAGCCAAACAAGAGGGTGATTATTTGGTTGTGGTGGTGGGGCGGGATTCGACGGTGGAAAGGGTTAAAAAACAACTGCCAAAATTCAATGAGAATGAACGGCTGGCCCAAGTTGAGCAAAATGAATTTGTAGATTTTGCCAGGTTGGGGAATGAGGGGGTAAGCCCATATCAAGTAATCCAAGAAGTTCTGCCGGATATTATTTGTATGGGATATGACCAAACCTTTTTTGTAGATAAACTAGAAGAGAAAATTAAAGAATTTGGTCTGAATATTGAGATAAAAAGAATGAAAGCGTTTAAACCGGAAATTTATAAATCATCACTATTAAACAAATAGAAAATATGTTGGATATTAAATTTATCAGGGAAAATGTTGAAGCGGTAAAAACCGCTTGCAAAAACAAAAATATTGTTGTTGACGTGGACGCATTTTTAGAATTAGATAAACAAGCCCGCGCCTTTCAACTGGAAATTGAAAATTTACGGGCCGAAAAAAATAAGCTAGGGAAAGAGGATCAAGAAAAGGGCAGGGAATTGAAGGAAAAATTAAAAGCCTTAGAAGAAAATTTTACCGTTGCCAACGAAAAACGCCTTGATTTGCATAAAAAAATACCTAACATTCCAGCTCAAGATGTGCCGGTGGGAAAAACAGAAAACGAAAACCAAATTATAAAAACGGTTGGGAAAAAGCCGGTATTTAATTTTGAAATAAAAAATCATTGGCAACTGGGCCAAGACCTGGATTTAATTGATAAAGAGCGAGCCACCAAGGTTACCGGAGCGCGCTTTGCTTATTTAAAAGGACCTTTAGTACAATTACATTGGGCAGTAATACAGTTTGGCATCAGCGTTTTGACTGACGAAAAAACATTAACAAAAATTGCTAAAAACGCTAAATTAAAGGTGAATACCAAACCTTTTATTCCGGTTTTACCGCCCCTAATGATTAAAACTGAGCCTTACGACGCCATGGACAGGCTGGAACCACGAGAAGAGCGCTATAAAATTGAGGGTGAAGATTTGTGGCTTCAGGGAAGTGCTGAACATGTGCTGGGAACTATGCATATGGACGAAATTTTAAAAGAAGAAGCATTCCCGATCCGCTATGTTGGCTATGCAACTAGTTTCAGAAAAGAAGCTGGCACTTATGGCAAAGATATGGAAGGAATTATCCGCATGCACCAATTTGATAAACTGGAAATGGAAAGTTTAACTACTGCCGAAAATTCTTTGGCCGAGCACCACTTTATGGTGGCCATCCAGGAATATTTAATGGCTCAATTGGGTTTGCCCTATGAAGTTATTTTGAAATGCACTGCTGATATTGGAAAGCCAAATGCCAGGGGCGTTGATATTAATGTATGGTTGCCGGGGCAAAACAAATACCGCGAAACCCATACGGCTGATTACATGACTGATTATCAGGCCAGAAGATTGCAGACCCGAGTACGCAGAAGAACCGGAGCGACAGAATTAGTACATACTAACGATGCCACGGCATTTTCACAGCGCCCACTCATTGCTATTTTAGAAAATAATCAGCAAAAAGATGGAAGCATAAAAATTCCAAAAGTATTACAAAAATATACCGGATTTAAATTGATAAAAGCCAAGAAGTAAATGGAAGAAAAAAAAGTTGTCATACAAGATATTGAAGCAAATTATAAAGTGTTTGGAGAAGGAAAGCCCTTTTTGATTTTACATGGATGGAGGTCTAGCTCTGAACGTTGGCAAAAAGTTGCGGAATTGCTGGCAGAAAAGCGGTTGCAGGTAATTGTCCCTGATTTACCGGGTTTTGGAAAAAGCGAAGAACCAAAAACTGCCTGGTCTATTGATAATTATGTGGAATGGCTCAATGAATTTACCCAAAAAATTCCAAATCTCAACGAAGATTTTTATTTACTGGGACATTCATTTGGCGGAACATTTGCGGCAAAGTTTGCCATTAAATATAACCAACGAGTAGTAAAACTGTTTTTAGTGGCTGCCTCATGCATCAGATTGAAAACTCCGTCTAAAAAGTTTATTTACAATGTGTCGCGGATAGTAAAGATTTTTTATTTTTTTCCTTTTTACGAAGTATTCAGGAAATATTTTTATAAGTTTGTGTTAAGAAGGAGCGATTATTTTTATGTGTCGGGTATTATGAAAGAAATTTATTTAAAAGTGATTGCCGATGATTTGTCACAAAAACTCACTTCTATAAAAGTCCCCACTACTATTATTTGGGGAGATAAAGACGACCTCACTCCGATAGAACACGCCCATATTACCCATGAGAAAATACGCGATTCGAAATTAATTATTATTCCGGGCGCCGGACATAATTTGCATTCAGTTAACACGGAAATAATAGCCGAAAAAATCTTAGAAAATATATGAGTTTTTTTATTGCCGTCATCAGTATTTTTTGGATTGCAGGAACCATAAAGCTGGTTCTTTTTTGGATATATTTGTGGCAGTTAAAAAACTATCACATCGGCAGATTTGTGGATCATTTCAGAACCGCCAAGGGCAAGAGAATTATTTTTTCATACTTCACCCAGTTTTTTGTCTGGCGTTTAAAAAAACCGGTTTTTACCGCCAAGGCCATTTTATTAACCGGAGTGGTAATTTTGATAACTGGCGGGTACCTTGCTTTGATTATTAATACCGTTGTTTCTGCCTTTGATGTTTTAGTGGCCTTGGTAATTTTTAATTTACTAACTCCTGTTATTGTTTCCGCTGTTGTCTTGGCAGTCCAGCCCTTTTTTGTGATGATGCGAAACGGGATATTAAAAAAAGCCACTGCAAAAATGGCTCAATTTCCAAACTTGAAAGTAATTGGAATTACCGGAAGCTATGGTAAAACCTCAACCAAAGAATTTTTAACCACGATATTATCTTCAAAATTCAACGTGCTGGCAACCCCTGAACATAAAAATTCTGAAATGGGTATTGC
>CALRCB010000032.1 GCA_943354455.1 Candidatus Staskawiczbacteria bacterium
CTAAAAAGTTTAGGAAAGTAGCTCGGTGTTTAACGTCGGGTTCTAATTCTTGCCGACCATATTACATATAATTTTTAAAAGATAAAAAAGCCGGTGGAATTCCTCCGGCTTTTTATTGGCAATTCTATGTACATTGACATAGGTATTGGAATATGATATAATAAAATTATGATAATGCACGTGGTAGTTCGGATGTTCCAAGCTCCACTTCTTTGAAAATCAGGTAACCATTTCTAAGGAAATGCCATGTTAAAGAGTTTCAGTCGCTTGCTTTTGTTGTTTTGGACATGCTTTGTGATCCGGATTGTGTTGGATTCAACCAATCCAATTGAAGATGCTCAATTCATTGAAAGCAGAGTCGGATTCGATCTGTCGAGGGTCGCCGCTGACCACGAGTTTGTTGCCCAGCTCCAAATTGACAATGGAAAGGGGAAATATCTTGTCCATATAGGGCAGGTGCATAAAATTCCCAAGGCCAGCCAAGCAACCATAGAAGAGGTGATTAAAGTTCAAAAGGATATCGAAAGTCTCCTTTTGGAACTTATTAATCGCCCCGAAGTCAATGATAGGGTTTTCTTGGAGGCCTTAAGCTTAGAGAGTCGAAAATTGTGGGAGAGCATTCAGAATCTATCTTTGCATATGGATAAACTGGATGAGCTGGTGCGCAACGCAGATGCTCTTCTGGGCAAGCAAGCCAAGCCGCGTATCCGTGAGACAAGGGAAAGAGATTTTTATCAAGGAGCAGCGGTTCTTTTAGCTCTCGATGGTAAGATAAAGGTCGAGGAGGCGGAAGACCTAGAGTTAAACTTGAAAGCGGCAGATAAGGTAAGGAATGGATTCGTCGACCCCAAAGATCCAGACATTCATATTAATCGAGAGCGGATGGCCATATTGTTGGCAATGCCCTCTATTAATAGGAGTGAGAAAAAGATCCAGTTATTGATTTTTGGCGCTGCTCATGATTTTACTCGTGCAGTGCAAGAGTACAATAATGAGAATCCAAACAACAAGCTGGGTCTTGTCAGACTTCTTCCTAGACATCTAAAATGATGGTTGTGCCGACTGAAATCCAGTCGGCTTTTTTTTGTGCAAACAATATGCTAAATTAAACACATGAATTTTAAAAGAATAGTTAAAAAATTTACTCCCCATTTTTTGCTGAGTTTTTATCATTACTTGCTAGCTTTGGTTGGGGCGGTGATGTTTGGGTTTCCATCAAAAAAACTAACTGTGATTGGAGTTACGGGCACTAGTGGAAAGTCTACGACGATTGATTTTATTACCAGAATCTTAGAAGAAGCAGGCCATAAAGTGGCTTCGGCCTCTTCAATTCGTTTTAAAGTTGGCGATAAAGAATGGAAAAATGAAATGAAAATGACCATGCCGGGCCGTTTTGTGATTCAAAAGTTTTTGCGCCAGGCAGTGGACGAGAAATGTAAATATGCGGTTTTAGAAGTTACATCAGAAGGAATTAAACAATTTCGCCATAAATTTATTAACTTTGATACGGCAGTTTTTTTAAATTTAACTCCCGAACATATTGATTCGCACGGCAGTTTTGAAAATTACCGGAACGCAAAAATACAACTATTTAAAGTTACTAAAAATACCCACATTGTAAATACTGATGATAAAAACGCAGAATACTTTTTAAAGGTGCCAGCCAAAAAAATAACTACTTTTGGCCTTGAGCAAGGCGATGTAAATAGCAAAAATACCTCATTTCATTTAAATATGTTGGGAAGTTTTAATATATACAATGGATTGGCTGCAGTTGCTGTGGCAATGTCATATGGGGTTTCTTTGCAAATTTGCCAGCGGACATTGGAAAAGGTAACCGGGCTTCCGGGCAGGTTAGAGGTGGTTTCAAAAGATCCACTAGTGGTGATTGACTATGCATTTACGCCCGAACAATTGGAGGCATCATATAAATCTGTCACGCAATTTTCGGGCGGAAAATCACTGGTGTGTGTTTTGGGTGCTTGCGGAGGTGGACGGGATAAATGGAAACGACCCGTGCTTGGCGGTTTGGCCCAACAATATTGCCGGGAAATTATTATTACTGACGAAGATCCTTACGATGAAGACCCGTTGGAAATTATGGAACAAGTGGCTGGTGGAATTAATAATGAAATAAAGCCCTATCACATCGTGCCAGATAGAAAGGAAGCTATTAAGAAAGCGTTAGAATTGACAACTCCACAAGATGCGATAGTCATTACCGGCAAGGGAGCCGAGCCTTTGATGTGCTTGGCTAATGGTAAAAAGATTCCGTGGAGTGACAAACAGATTGTAAAAGAGTATCTTGGCATTGACAAGAATATATAATGGCGTATGATTGATTTTGAGAAGAAGCAATGTGGCTCTTCTTACTGCAACAGTGAGTTGCTCGATTGGAGTGAGGTCTTCTACCATGATGGAGACCTTAAGGAGTGTTTCATGGGGAATCAAGTTATTCGGGATGGGGTTGTAGAAAATGCGGTAGAGCTCACCATGGAAGAAATTCGATGGCGATTAGAGGGCTCAACTTCATCAACGGCATCAAATGCCAAGGCTCTGCAATCTTCGGATGCGCAATTGGCAAAGGAGGTGCCAAAACGAAGGCGGAAGAGAAAAATTGTTCTTTCTCGTTATAGCCGTTAAAAAGGGCACCAAGCAATGACTCGATGGGCAGGGACTACAAAGTCCCTGCCCTATTTTTATTGATAAAATAAAAGAAGATATTGCTTTTTTAGAGGTTTTAGGTTAGAGTATTGCTATGTCTAAGAATAATCAAATTAGAAAATCTGACAAGAAATTTATCAGAACCGAAAAGGCCAGAATTCGCCGACAGTTTTTGGATGTTAAAAAACAGCAAGAATTAATTGATGGTCTTTATAAAAAATTTGAACCTAAGACAGAAGTTAAAGAAGTGAAAAAAGAGAAAGTGGCAAAAAAATCTAAAGCTAAATAGTATGAAGAGAAATTCAACTAGGCATAATGCCAGAATAAATAAACGATGGCGCAAGAGCCGAGGCAAGCGAATGAAGGCTCAGGCAGCCATAAAATAACCCGCTTTATTTGCGAGGTTATTTTTTATAAAAATTAATTTATAAAATTTTATGACAATACAAGAAATTCAAAATGCATCGGTTCAAATGGGAATTAATGCTGATTTGCGAGGAAAAGAATCAGTGCAAAAATTTTTAGACCGCAAACGTAAACAATTTGAAAATCTTTCGCCAAAAGATAAAGAAGAATTTGACCAAGAGGCGTTGACTAATCCTTATATGGATTCGGGAGTTTTTAATATTGCCGACAATAAAGAAATTAAACGCGTATTGGTCGGTATTGATATTGAACCGGCAGAAATTTTATTGGCCAAACAATTGGGAAATATTGATTTGGCTATTGCTCATCATCCAGAAGGTCGGGGACTTGCCCAATTAGCCGATGTGATGCATCTGCAGGCAGAAGTGTTAAGTCAATACGGCGTGCCTATTAATGTAGCTGAATCTTTGATGCGGGTGCGAATTTCTGAAGTGGCTCGGGGGGTTAACGCAATTAACCATCAACGAACAGTTGATATGGCCAGAATTTTAGGGGTTAATTTTATGGCCGTGCACACGCCGGCTGATAACTTAGCGGCCAGTTTCATAAAAAAATTAATTGAAGAAAGAAAACCAGAATATGTTAGTGATGTAATAAGTCTATTAAAAGAATTGCCTGAATATAAAGAAGCAATGAAACTGGGAGTGGGACCAAAGATATTTGTAGGAAATCCTGATAACAAAACCGGTAAAATTGCCGTAACCGAATTTACCGGAGGCACTGAAGGGTCAACTAAAATGTATGAAAAATTATCCCAGGCCGGAATTGGAACGGTGATTGCAATGCATACTTCAGAAGAGCACCGCAAAGAAGCTGAAGCGGCACACGTTAATATTGTCATCGCCGGACACATGTCTTCAGACTCATTGGGGATGAATTTATTTATAGACCAATTGCAACGACAAGGAATTGAAGTAGTGGCTTGCTCTGGTTTTACCAGAGTCTCGCGAGTATAGAGTTATCCACAGTTTATTGTTGACAAAGTTTTGTGAGCGAGTAATATTAATGTAGAAACGCTTTTGAAAGATCCCCTGATTTTTTAAAAGTGAATCTGCGCCTCGCTCATTCACAACCTGCCCACCGCAATCCCCTCAACAAAACCTCCCCCTTAAACATACTCACCCTCACCCAAGACTTTCTTATGAAAGTCTTTTCTCTTGCTTAAAATTTTGATATAATACTATAAAAATATATGCAAAGCATTTATGAAAAAAATAAAGCCAAAGTCAAAAATAAAAAAAGTTTTACCAAAAATTAAAAAAACCGAGGGAAAATTAATTGGAAAGTTTTCTCATTATTTTTCTGATATCAA
>CALRCB010000033.1 GCA_943354455.1 Candidatus Staskawiczbacteria bacterium
ATAAAAATCATTCCTGGTTTTCCGTTCAGTATTTTGTATTTTGAATTAAAAAAATAAGCCATGGCAATATTACTAACTAAAACAGATTATATTTTGTGGCGGGAGTGTAAAAAGAATATTTGGCTTAAAATTCATAAGCCGGAAGTTTATGATACCCAGGAACTTTCAGAATTTGAAAAGCAAATTATTGAAACGGGAAACGAAGTTGAATTGGTGGCCCGAAAATTATTCCCCAAGGGGTTTTTGGTTGAAGGGAGGAGCTTGGAAGATCAAAAAACCACTCAAGATTTACTTGTGGCAAAAAAAGAAATAATCTTTCAGCCCATTTTTGTAAAAGATGATTTTCTGGCCGCAGTGGATATTTTGGAATTAAATACTGATGGGTCGTATAATATTTACGAAGTAAAGTCTACCACCGACGTTGATAAAAAAAATCATTACCATGATTTGGCGTTTCAGGTAAATTTATTAGAAAAATTTGACTTAGAAATTAAAAAAGCCAGTGTTATTCATTTAAATTCTGAATATATTCGCCACGGAGAAATTGAAATAAATAAATTATTTCATACAGAAGATGTGACTGAACATGTAAAAGAAATTTTATGGACAGTGGGTCAAGAAATGGTATTTTCTTTAAAGTATGTGGTTGATGAAGATGAGCCAAGGGGACAGTGCGATTGCGTATATAAAGGTAGGTCAAACCATTGTTCCACCTTTAAGTATTCAAACCCAAAGGTACCGGCTTATGGGGTGCATGATATTTCGCGCATTGGGGCTAGTAAGGCAAGACTACAAGAACTCATTGATGTTGGAATTTTTGAATTAAAAGATGTGCCCGAAGAAACATTTAACAAGCTTTCGGCACCCCAACAAAATCAAATCATCGCTTATGTAAAAGATGCTATTTTACAAGATAAGCTTAATATTAAAAGGGAACTGGATGCCATAGTTTTCCCGCTGTATTTTTTGGACTATGAAACGTTCCCCTGTGCTATTCCTCGGTTTGATGGCTTTTCACCTTATCAGCAAATTCCATTTCAGTATTCTTTATATATTTTAGATTCATTTAATGGTGAATTAAAGCATTTTGAATTTTTATTTTCAAAAAAAGAAGATCCCAGTTTAGAATTTGTAAAATCTTTACAAAAAGATATTGGTGAAAATGGGACAATTGTTGTGTGGAATAAAAAGTTTGAATGTAAAATTAATGAAGAATTAGGAGAAAGATTGCCAGATTATAAATTATTTATTGAACAAGCGAATGCGAGAGTATATGATTTGATGGATATTTTTGGTAAACAATTTTATGTGCACAAAGATTTTAAGGGAAAAATTTCTATTAAAAATGTGTTACCGGTATTGGTGCCAAGCTTAAGTTATAAAGATTTAGAAATCAAAGAAGGGGGAACGGCCAGCCAACGCTGGAATGAAATTTGGCTGGGGAATGTGAGTGAATCGGAAAAAGAAAACATCATTAAAAATTTAAAAACCTATTGTGGGCTCGATACTTATGCGATGTATGCCATTTGGAAGCATTTATATGATACAATTAATTAGCGTAGTATAAAAAAATATTAAATAAAAATTATATGGAAACAAATTTACAAACTTCTCATACCTTAGATTTTTCTGATAGGGTATATAAAGTAGTCATTGCATTTATTGCGGTTTTGGCATTAACTGGAGCAGGTTGGGTTTTTTTGCAATTTTCTGGGTTACCACAAAATATGCCTCAGCAAATTTCAGTTTCTGGTATCGGAAAAGCCTATGTGAAATCGGATATTGCCGCGGTTTCTTTTGGCGTAACTACCCAAGAATTAAAAAGTCAGGATGCAGTTAATAAAAATAATGAAAAAATGAATGCCGTGATAAAAGCGATAAAAGATTTAGGCATTGAAGATAAGGATATTCAAACTACCCTGTATAATTTAACCCCATTATATGATTACCCCAGTATGTTAATGCCTTCGGGAAATGGAGGATCAGTAAAGCCTGACATGGGTGTAGGTTCTTCTCCAGTGTATATAGGTGGTGGCAGGGTTTTTAGTGGGTATTCCTTAGAACAGCAAATTTCGGTAAAAATCAGAAATTTTGATAAAATTAATTCAGTTTTAGATGGGGCGACTTCAATGGGTGCTACTAACGTGGGTCAGCTTCAATTTACGGTTGATAATCTCGAAAAAGCCAATGCAGAGGCACGGGTCTTGGCAATTTCAAATGCAAAAGAAAAAATGCAAAATCTTGCAAAACAATCGGGTTTGCGTGTTGGAAAATTAATAAATGTTTATGAAGGATATAATAACTATCCTGTGCCAATGTATGCGATGGGAATGACGCAAAAAGATTCTGTTAGTGTTGCACCGGAAATTCAGGCCGGTCAGCAGGAAATTAATTTAACGGTAACGTTAACTTATCAAGTTAAGTAAAATATGGAAAATTGTATTTTCTGTAAAATTACTTCGGGTCAGATTGATAGTACAAAAGTATTTGAAGACGAAGATGTGATTGCCTTTTTGGATGTCAATCCAAAGGCTCTAGGTCATTGCTTAATTATACCAAAAAAACACTTTGAAAATATATTTGATATTGATCAAGAAATTCTTAAAAAAGTAATGGTAGCTACAAAAAATATTTCAATAAATATTAAAAAGTCACCTGATATAACTGGAGTAAACTTAATAAGTAATAATGGTCAAGGTGCCGGTCAAGAAGTCTTTCATTTTCACTTGCATATAATCCCCAGCTACTAGAGGGTTGATTTTGAGTGGATTGTATGGCATAATCCAATGTATTATGGACTCCCAAATTGAGGAAATCAAAAATAAGCTGAACGTAGTGGATATTATCGGAAGCTATTTGAAGTTAACCAAAACCGGAGCGAATTTTAGGGGGGTTTGCCCGTTTCATTCTGAAAAAAGCCCTTCTTTTTTTGTAAGCCCTGGCCGTCAAATGTGGCACTGTTTTGGGTGCGGATCAGGGTCTTCTATTTTTGATTTTGTGATGAAAATTGAAGGAGTGGAATTTGGAGATGCCTTGCGTATTCTAGCCAATAAAGCCGGCGTTGAATTAAAACGGGAAAACATTCAACTGCGAACCGAACGGCAACGATTATATGAAATTTGCGAATTAGCCTGTAAGTTTTTTGAAAAACAACTGGAAGCAAGCGCCACAGGAAAAGAAGCTCAAGAATATTTATTTAAAAGAGGTATAACTGGTGAAAGTTTGAAAAAATGGCGAGTAGGTTGGTCACCTGATACTTGGAATGGCCTGTCAGATTTTTTAATTAGTAAAGGATACTCGCGCGAAGAAATTATTAAAGCCGGGTTGGCCATTGAAAAAGAAGGAAATAAAGCCGATTCTTATGATCGGTTTCGCGGCCGGATTATGTTTCCGGTATTCGATTTAAATTCACAGGTAGTGGGTTATGGTGGGCGGGTATTTTTGCAACAAAATGAAACAGCAAAATATATTAATACTCCGCAGACTTTATTATATGATAAGTCGGGCGTAATATATGGATTAAATAACGCCAAGCTTGCTATCAGAAAGCAAAATCAATGTGTGGTGACCGAAGGATATACTGATGTGATTATGTGCCACCAAGCCGGCTATGAAAATACCGTGGCCGCCTCTGGAACTGCCTTAACCCAGCAACATTTAGTGTTATTAAAACGATATTCAGAAAATTTGGTATTAGCATTTGATATGGATGTGGCGGGAGATTCGGCCACCAAGCGGGGAATCAACTTGGCACAAGAACAAGGTTTTAATATAAAGATTATTGAGCACTACGGTGAAAGTGATAAAAAGTCTGACCCGGCCGAGATTATTTTAAAGAATCCGGCGGTTTGGCAAGAAAGTGTACAAAAAGCCAAGTCAATTATGGACTATTATGTTGATTCAGCCTTTACGCATTTTGACAAAACTACTTCCGAAGGAAAAAAAGAAATTGGAAAAGTGGTGTTACCGGCCATAAAAAGACTGACCAACAAGATTGAACAATCACATTGGATACAAAAACTGGCCGAAGCCTTGAAAGTGAGCGAAGAGGTAATTATACAAGAATTGGAAAAGATTAATGGGGAAATTTCGCGCCAGGAAAAACCGATGCAACCGCAACCACAGCACGGATCAGACCAGAGAAAGAGCCTATTAGAGCAACGTATTATGGCGCTTGAAGGAAGCGAAGATGAAAATGATAAAAAGGAGTTTGAACTTTGTGTTCTTGAGCTAGAAAAGATAGGATCAAAGCGCCTACAACAAAAGATGATGGAAGAAATTGCCAAAGAGCAGGACGATCCAAAAAAAGACGACATGCTTAAAGAATTCGAAAAAGAAGCCAAAAAATTTCATTCAATAAAATAAAATATGGCAAAAAAAATAAAAAAGAAAAAAGTTG
>CALRCB010000034.1 GCA_943354455.1 Candidatus Staskawiczbacteria bacterium
CCTGGTACTTCAAATTCCGGCAACTGTATTTTCCCCAGTTCAAAATTAAAATCACACAGGTCTGCCACTTTGTGGGTATTGGCAATGGCTTCCGGATATTCTTCCCAAATTTCCGCCATTTTTTCCGGCGCCATCATGGAAAAATCATCACCTTTTAAAGTTAAGCGCTCTGGGTCATTAATATCCGCGCCGGTGTTGATTAACATTAAAACATCTTGGGCTTCGGCGTCTTCGGGCCGTAAATAGTGAATGTCGTTGGTGGCTACCAGGGGAATACCAGTTTTTTTATGCAGGGCAATAATTTTTTTATTCAAAACTGCTTGTTCAGGAATGTTTTTGTGTTCTTGTAGTTCTAAATAAAAACTGTCCTTGCCAAAAAGCTTTTGGTATTTTAAGGCGAGCGCTTCGGCTTCATCTAATTTATTTGATAGTAATAATTTTGGAATTTTTCCATTCAAGCAGGCCGAAGTACCAATTAACCCATCAGCATATTTTTCCAATAATTCTTCGTCAATCCGGGGTTTATAATAATATCCTTCCAAATGCGCCAACGTTACCATTTGCACTAAATTTTGGTAGCCTTTTTGGTTTTTGGCCAGCAAAATCATGTGGTAGCTTTTAGAATCAATGTTTGGGCGCTTGTCTAATCTTCCTTCGTAAGCCACGTACACTTCACAACCAATAATCGGTTTTATTCCGCGTTTTTTGGCTTCTTTGTAAAATTCTACCGCGCCATACATAACTCCGTGGTCGGTTAAGGCCACCGAATCCATTCCCAATTCTTTTACGTAATCCAAAAGGTCTGGAATTTTTGGCAATCCATCAAGTAGGGAATAGTGGGAGTGGGCATGTAAGTGCGTAAAGGTTATTTGTTTTGCTTTTTCGGCCATAAAATTTAATTTAGATTGTTTATTTTACTTTTTAATGAAATGTTGCACAAGTATTGACATAAATTAAATAATATGATAATTTGGGAACAGTTCCAATTTCATTATAAGGGGGTTTAGTGATGTCGCGCACAGAACGATTGAAGCAAATCGGAGAAGAGCTTAGGGGGCAATTTCAAAAAATTATTCTTGACGAGAAACTGTTGAACGACGGCGAAATGATTGAGATGGCAATCTCAATCAAACCTGCTCCTACTACAGTCTCATGTGTGATTAATGACCCACAACAAACGACTGCGAATGAAGATGTCCTTAAGACAATAATCCCTAACACGCTTTTCGGTGTTCGGGTTCGGAAGTCCCTAAGGAGACTCGACATCAAAACATTCGGTGACCTAATCCAAAGGTCAGGCGATGATCTTATGGAAACCAATAACTTCGGTACGACCTCGCTTCATGAAGTCCGCGAAAAATTGGCACAACATGGATTAAAACTCAAGGGCGACAAGTAGTCGTCAAGCAGCCTGCAAAAACGCAGGCTTTTTTATTGCAAAAAATTTGTGATAGAATTGTTTTATGAATTATCCGAATTTTGGGGAAGAAAAAAAGTTGTGGAAGCTGGGGATTAATGTGGTGGTTGGCCTTGATGAAGCCGGGCGCGGGCCGTTGGCCGGACCTGTCGTTGCGGGTGCTATAGTTTTTAGAAAAAACATTTCCCCAAGGGGAATTAACGGGGAAATGTTCTTTCTAAAAATTATTAAAGATTCCAAACAACTCTCTGAAAAGAGGCGCGAAGAAATGTATGAAATTCTTACAAATCACAAAGATATAACGTGGGGAGTGGGGATTGTTTCTGAAAAAGTCATAGACAAAATAAATATTTTGCAGGCTTCAAAACTAGCGATGCAAAAGGCCGCAAAAAATCTGGGCGCAGAATTTTTACTGTTAGACGGAAACTTTAAAATTAAATCTACGGTTCCGCAGAAGAGTATTATAAAAGGAGATCAAAAAGTATTTTCTATTTCTGCGGCCAGCATTATTGCTAAGGTAACGCGGGATAGAATTATGGAAAAAATGCATAAAAAATACCCGAATTACGGGTTTCATTTGCACAAAGGCTATGGAACAGCTTTGCACATCAAAAATTTAATCGAATTCGGTCCCAGTAAAATTCATCGTAAAACCTTTTGCCCGGTAAGCAGTTTTATTGTTTAATTTTTCTTAAAAAAAGAGCCCAGTCGTGATGGTAAGTCACGAAAGGGCTTTGTTCATTCAACGGCTTTGATGGGTTTGAGTCCCGCAAGACTTTCTCCCTTAATCAGTCGTTCATAGATTTGATCGGCTGGCCAAAGAAATCCGCTTCGAGGACTTTGATAAAAAGCATGGAAGACATCTGCTTTTCCTTTCCAAAAATCACGGAGAATTTCTTCGGTGAAGACGGGAACTGGTGCCGGAAGTCCTTGTTCTCGAAAAGCTTGTTCGAAAACTTTCATGGCGTTTTCTCGTGGACGAAGTAGGTGGTAAGCCATGCTCAGGACGCCCACTTTTCCGCCACCCTTTTCCCGAATGATTTTTGCTACTTCGTACGCATTCTCCGTAGTGGTTAGGGAATGTTCTTCAATAGTCATGCTTTCTGCTGGCACTCCTTCGGTAAATAGCCAAAGCGCGATGACAGAGCTTTCTGAGGGGAACTTGGCAGCGAATCTCCGAGCCTTTTCTGAGAAATCCGGCTCATTGAAAGTTGGCTGATCAAGGTATATTGGATACCTGATGCCAAAGCATCTGCCCCCGGAAACGATGAGTTGAGTGGAAGGATTTTTCAAGTGAAATCTCTTTGCACTTTGTGCTCTTAGCTCCAAATGCTCGGAAAGACGAATGAATCCGTCGAAGTTGTTGGTGCCAATTCTGGCCCCTAAAACGACAAGAAAATCAAGATTCTCCACGTTAATCTCCTTTGAAAAAAGTAGTCAGTCACAATTTTAAATTGCGAAAGGGCTTTGGTTGAACTACTTGAGAAATTCTTCAGGCAGTCCTTTTATTTTTAAAATTCCACAGCAAGTGCAAAAAGGTACCAAATACCAAGAGGTGGGAGCGGGGTCAATGAACGGCCCTGGACATTCCAGGACTTATATGGCATGATATCATTATGTATAGATTATGTCAAATATTTCATTAAGTTTGACATTGGAATCGAAATAAAATAATATACAGTATTACATTTACATGGCCATGGCGGAAAAGTTTATCATCAACGGAAATAAAGAATTGGCGGGAGAAATTGAAGTCCGCGGTTCAAAAAATGCGGCAGGCCCATGCCTGGCGGCGGTTTTGCTTACCAACGAAGAATGTATTATTGAAAATTTACCGTTAATTGATGATATTAAAGCCACTATTGGAGTGCTGGAAAGCTTGGGAGTAAAAACCGAATGGCTTGGAGAAAGAACCTTAAAATTGCAAGCTTTGGAAATAAAGCCCGAAAATATTGATTTGGAAAAAGTGTCAAAAACCAGAATGTCAGTGGTATTGTTTGGGTCGCTTTTGGGACGAGTAAAAGATTTTAAAATTTCTTCACCCGGTGGAGATGTAATTGGGTTACGGCCCATTACAGTGCAGTTAAAGGCCCTGGAAAAAATGGGTGCCCACATTGAACGGGAGGGGGATGTGTACCACATTTGGCGCGATGAATTAATTGGAAAAGAAATTATTTTAGGAGAATTTTCTCCAACGGCTACGGAAGCGTTAATGTTGGCCGCCGTTTTAGCAAAAGGAAAAACGGTTATTAAAGGAGCGGCCGCTGAATTATCAGTGCAAGACACTTCAAAAATGTTGGTTAGCATGGGAGCAAAAATTACCTGGAAGGGAAGTCACACCATTGAAATTGAAGGAGTAGAATCATTACACGGTTGCCGGCATTCAGTTGAACCTGATAACTTAGAGGCCGGTACGTTTATTGTAATTGGCGCGTTAACTCCGGGCAGAGTGGTGGTTAAAAATATCAATTTTGAATATTTGGACATGTTTTTGTATAAATTAGAAGAAATGGGGGTTAACTTTGACCGGGGCGAAAACCAAATTACCGTATTTTATTCTCCATTTTTAAAACCCTTGAAGGTGCAAGCTTTGCCTCACCCGGGTTTTCCAACTGATTTGTTGCCGATTATT
>CALRCB010000035.1 GCA_943354455.1 Candidatus Staskawiczbacteria bacterium
GAGCCAAACACATCTCCTTTCAAAATAATGTAAAGGACTTTTTTATCACCCGGAGCTTCAATGACGGCGGTATTTAATTCACGTTTGGAAACTTCAGTTTTTAAATGAGCGTTGGCTAAATCAGCGGTGGCATAAGTTTTAAAGCGTTCACCAACACCGGGTACTTTTTCAAAGCCAAGCACTACCGTCGGCTGGCTTGGCAAAACACTAGCCATTTCTTTGCCGGCAAAATCTTGCAAGTTTTTAACCTTGGCCATAGCCAAATCTGTGGCAATAATGTCGCGAGGCCTTAAGGTACCTTTTTCCACAATTACGGTAGCTATTGGGCCTTTTAAGCTGTCCATGCGTGATTCTATCACCAATCCTTCGGCCGGAGCTTTCAGGTCGGCGGTTAATTCTTGCATTTCTGAAACTAACAAAATCATATCCAGCAGTTCATTAATACCGGTTTTTTCCCGCGCCGAAACTTCAACCGAAGGAACCGTTCCCATCATAGATTCAACAATCACATCAATATTCATTAATTCCCGTTTGATTTTTTCCGGGTTGGCAGTTGGCAAATCAATTTTATTCAATACCACAATCATTGGAATTTCTGCTTTCCTAATCGCTAAAATTGCCTCTTTAGTTTGGGGTTGGACTGACTGGGCGGCGTCTACCACTAAAAGCGCCACATCCGCAACTGAAGCACCGCGCGTTCGCATGGCTGAAAATGCCTCGTGACCAGGGGTGTCAATAAAAGTGATTTTTTTAGCATTATGTTCCACTTCATAGGCACCAATGTGCTGGGTAATTCCGCCAGATTCTTTTTTGGTAATATTAAAATCTTTAATCGCTTCCAGCAATGAACTTTTCCCATGATCCACGTGTCCCAAAACCACCACAACGGGAGGCCGTTGCCAGGCTTTTTCAATTACTACCGCGGGGGCTTTTTTAGTTACTTTTTTAACTTTGGGCACTTTTGGAGCATCCGAAGTTTTTGCTTTTCTTGGCATAGTGGTATCTTACTTTAATTTTACCCAAAATTCAACATAAAATTATCCCCCAGTCAATTGACCGGGCTCACAACAGTGTTGCTTTCAAAAAGAGGGGAGATAATTTGGAAGTGGCAATGATGGACCCGGAAGATTTACGAACCATTGAATTTATCCAAAAAACCAACCCTTCCATTAAAATTTTGGCCCAATACCAAAAAAACCTAGAAACCGAACTTAAAGATATTATCGGCGACAAAGATAGTGATAAAAAAATCAAGCACAGCAAAGGGCTAAAACCATTTTTATACAGATGATTTTTACGTTGTGGAGAATGTGGGTGTTTTATCGCTTCCGAAATCCAATCGAGTGAGATTTTTTCTCAAAAAACAAAAGATGAAATTTCTCTTTTGGATTCAAAAGTTGAAAAATTGATGAACTTATATTTAGAAAATGTTCTGTCTTTGGAAGAATATCGTGATTCTAAAAATAAGTTAGTGAGTCAAAAACAACTTTTAAAAGAGAAATTATCAGCTTTTGAGAAAAAATCTCATAATCGGTTCGAACTTACCGAAAATTTTCTAAAAGCTAATATTCATATGGTGGAATTGGCTAACGAGAAAACAAATGAAGAAATTCTTCATTTGTTTAAAAAAGTCGGTTCGAACTTTCAAATCAAGGATCGAACCGTCTTTTTTGAGCCACGTTCTGCGTGGCGAACCCTTTCAGATTCAGGATTTTTTGGGGGGAATTCAGAACAGACGGCACTTCGTGCCGACCATATTTTTGGTTCGGAAACCCTTTTCGAAAATTTGCGGAGGATGCAGGACTCGAACCTGCAAGGGGATTACTCCCTCTGGTTTTCGAAACCAGTGCCTTACCAATTAGACTAATCCTCCTTAATGTTTATATTATACCAAAAATGCCCCGAGGAAGGCATTTTTTAATTCAGAAACTATTGTACAACTTCTTTTGCTACTTTATTTTTTACAATCACTTTGTGCCAGTCATTATAATCATAAATATCTTGAATAATGATTCCGCAAATAAATCCGGCAAACAGAGTTGGAAGATAATAATGGTCCACAGTCCACACCACGACTAATAAGATAATTCCCACAATCCAGTGATGTAAATGAATTTGCCACTTTCCAAAATTTAAAAAAACCATATCGACTTTTCCGTTATGAACAAAAAAGTGACTAAAAATTTTGCAAAGCACATACCCAATTACGATTCCTCCGGTAAAAGAAAAAGAGTAGTAAAATGAAGTTGCTAGTACCACTGCTGGTAAAAACATTTTAACTTTAGTTTGCTTAACTCGAACTTGCTTGAAATGTTCAGTTTCGGCCATATTTATATGCTTATTTGAAGCTTTTTACGCTTAATTACGCTCAAAATGGGACCTTTTTAATATATTTACCACTAGGCTAAGTCTACTCCTTTTAAGACCCCTCGTCAATGTCAAACTGTTAATTAAATTAAGGTCAATTTGGTGCGTTTATACAATTACGATCTAACCCATTTTATAAAAAAATTCTGAACGAAACTAGACCAAGGAAGCCGGTCCCTTCCTTTTTGCCCGCTGATTACCCGCCCGCCCATGGAGGGAGCTTCGCCCCCAAAACTTTTGGACGGACGGATTTTTTACAGGATACATGCAACGAATAATCAAGCAACCTTTTAGAATCCACTGGTGTCCACTTCCGATTTCATGGCGGCTTTCCGACCAAAGCGATAAAAAACTGCTGGAGTTAGAAATAGTGAAATTGCAGTTGAAGATACTAATCCTCCAAAGATAACAACAGCAAGTGGATTCAATAATTCCTTACCAGGTTCGCCTCCCGCAAGCATAAGAGGAATCAACCCCAGCGCAGTAGTTAGAGAAGTCGCCAGTATGGGAACTGTTCTGTCCAATGTTGCCTTAAGAATTGTTTCTGGACTAAATGGTTCCTGTTCTTTTTTTACCAACTGTAAGCTTCTGCTCAACAACATAATACCGTTTCTGGAGACTATGCCGGCAAGAGCTATAAAGCCAACCAGGTGCGCTAGATTAATTACGCCGCCAGTAAGCCATACTCCGATAATGCCACCAATAAATACAGTTGGGATATTTAGCATTATCTGGAGCACCAAAGGGACGGATCTGAAGGCTTTATACAGAACGCCGAAAATCAATAATAATCCTAGAATAAACATAATAATTAATCGCATATTGTTTTCTTTTTGGCTTTTTACACTGGACTATTTCGCTATGGTGGTGAACTCCATGAAGGAAAGTACGAGCCAATCATTTCAAAGAAACTTTTTGATCAGGCGCAGGAAATGCTGAAACTTCGCGGTAAGCCCGATAGAAAAGCGAAAAATGACCCACAACCTTTCTGTGGCCTCATTTCCTGCGCCTCATGTGGAATGATGATAACTGGCGAATACAAGGTTAAAAAGCAACAGAATGGTAATGTCCACGAATATGTCTATTATCACTGCACCAAGAAAAATAAATCAGTGAAATGTGAAGAACCTTGTATTCGCCAAGAGGAATTAGACAATCAGTTATCATCATTCATCAAAAAAGTTTCTTTGCCCAAAGACTGGGCGGAAGAATTAAATCGTCTTGCTCTGCAAGACCACGGAAAATCCGCCCAGTCTTTGACTGCTTGTGTGAAAGAGAAACAAGAGAAGATTTCTTCTATCTCAATTCGATTGGAGCGACTTCTTAACGGCTATTTAGACCAAGATATTGATAAGGAAGATTATCGTGCTGAAAAATCAAAATTGTTACTTTCCAAGAAGTCGCTCGAGGAGGAAATCTACAATCTTTCACACAAGCAGAATGATTGGCTCGAACCTTTCCAAAACTGGCTA
Source organism: Candidatus Staskawiczbacteria bacterium (assembly GCA_943354455.1). Lineage (GTDB taxonomy): Bacteria > Patescibacteriota > Minisyncoccia > Minisyncoccales > Staskawiczbacteraceae > VGLO01. Next base: position 3,840 of record CALRCB010000035.1, read on the forward strand.
GAAGTCGCACAGAATATAGACAAAATTGCTTCTGATTCAGACCTTTTTGCAAAAAAGGTCTGTGCCAAAGAAATCTTTGGCTCGAACCTCCTCCTCGGCGAAAAATCAGTGCGCGCCAGCGCGCCAAAAATTCTGAATTCGTTTGGAAAAATGGGGGGAAATCAGTGGGACGCGCTTCGCGCGTCCCACCTTCTGGCTTT
>CALRCB010000036.1 GCA_943354455.1 Candidatus Staskawiczbacteria bacterium
GTTGCTATAATAATAATCTTTATTGGTATAGTTCAAAAGGATTAGTTCAGGATGTATTTTTAAATTGTTCTGATAGTAATTCTTGTACTAACGATAATTGTTTGGAAAATAAATGCGTAAATCAGGTAAAATGCGATGGTAGCACCTGCACTGTAAATTCACCGGACTATTTAAAATACTGTTCTAGTCTAAATCAAAATAAGGTCATTGATACGGTAGTAACTACTGGAGTCGCTAGTGGATTAACTAATATGACAACTAATGTGGCTACTAATCAGGCTTTGGGTAGCGGACTAACGCTTAATTTCTTTGCTAACAAGTCAACTTCTGGTCTGTCGCTTGAAAAAAATATTGCATTAAAAAATAATGACGTGACTGGATTTTTGGTGGTAGTTAAAAATAATGGCAATACGCCAATTGATGCGGTTACTGTGAAAACTGATATTACAGGAAATATGGCCTATAATGGCGATTTAAAAGTTGATAACGTGGTAACGGCAGGTAATATTGCAACTGGTGTTGATCTTGGGACTATATTGCCAAAAACATCAAAAACTATTTATTTTACTGGTACTTTGCGATCGCAGTTAAGCCAAGGAATTTTTCAAGTTTCTTCGGTTGCTACTTCTAATAATACAACCTATGATTCTGATTATTTAATCGTCAATGTTGGAGATGTAGATGTTTCTGGATCTGTCAGTACTTCGACCAGTTCTTTTACCTCAAATTTGCTTAAAAACTGGTATATTTGGTTGGCCTTGATTATAGTTTTTGTGATTGTTTTTGTAATTATCTTTAGAAGGCTTTCTTCTAGGGTTTAGTGCTTACAGTTTAGCTAAATTATCGCAGGGGATAGTAAAAGAAAACGGCTTTGCAAAAGAGGTCGTTTTTTGATAGGATTATAAAATGGAAAATCTGTCAAAAGCCACTTTGTTTGAATTTGTTGCGTATGAATTTAAGCCTGAAATTAAGCAGGTTGTTTTTCATTATGCGACAAAGTTTAAGGATAGGGAAGCAATACTTTTTACTGAAACTATTATATTGCCATCGGTGCCAAATTTAGAAAATATTCCCGCAGAATTGATCAAAAAAATGTTGGAAAGCCTGCACCTAATTTTGGGGATTAGTTATTATAAGTTTTATTGTGCGTCAGAAGTTAAAACTCCTTATTTGCAGACAAAAAAAGAATCTGATTTTTGGAGCGCGATTTATAAAAAAGGTTTGGGTGAATTTTTTTATAAGAATAATTTAAATCCAAATATATCACCAAAATTTCCTTATAACAGCAAACTACTCACTACCAACTACTCACTACCAACTAATAGTTCAAAATGTCTGGTGGGTATCGGTGGCGGTAAAGATTCTATTGTTGTTGCAGAATTATTGAAAGAAAATGGTTTTGATTTTGAGTCATTTTTTATCAAAACTAATCAAGATTCTAAATTGACTGAAAAAATAATTCAAACTATTAGTGTTAATGGTTTAAAGATTGAGCGATTATTAGATTCAAAAGTCCACCAACGGCATGATTTTAATGGCCATATTCCAATTTCGGCTATTTACGCATTTTTGGGCGTATTTTTGGCTACATTGTTTAATTTTAAATATGTCATAGTTGGCAACGAACAAAGTAGTAATTTTGGGAATGTAAAATATCGCGGGTTAGATGTTAATCATCAGTGGAGTAAATCATTTGAATTTGAAAAAATGTTTCAAGATTATGTCGCGGAATTTTTAACTCCGGATATTTTCTATTTTTCTTTACTGCGTAGTTTTTATGAAATTAGAATTGTAAAATTATTTACTAAATATCCAAAGTATTTTCCATATTTTTCTAGTTGCAACAAAAACTTTTCTATCAACAATAAAAGTGAAAATTTATGGTGTGGTCAATGCGCCAAATGCGTGTTTGTTTTCACTTTGCTTTCCGCTTTTTTAAGTAAGAATGATCTTTTGGCGATGTTTGGTAAAAATTTATATCAAGACGAGCAGTTACTACCGGTTTTTAAAGATATCTTGGGTTTGGGAAGTTTAAAGCCATTTGATTGTGTAGGAACTTTTGCAGAATCTCAAACCGCGATGTTTTTAGCTAAAAATAAATATAAGAACGATTTTATTGTGCGACAAATTGGTCGGAAAATAAAATATCATCCAGAAGTATTTTTTACGAATAAAGAAAATAGCATTCCTCAGCAATTTAAATTTTTGGGCATGGATAATGTTTATGTTTTAGGTTATGGCAAAGAAGGTAAAGCCTCAAAGCAATTTATTAAAAAATATTATCCAAAATTAAAAGTTGTAATTGGAGATGAGGCGTTAGATAAAAATTATTTAAAAAAACAAACTGATTTTGATATTGCGATTAAAACTCCTGGCATTAATAAAGAAAATGTTTCTATTCCATACACAACCGCTACAAATATATTTTTAGCAAAAGTAAAAGGTAAAAATCTTACGATTGGGGTGACCGGAAGCAAAGGAAAAAGTACTACGGCATCATTGATTTATCATATTTTAAAAACCGCAGGTAAAGACGTGGTATTGGTGGGGAATATTGGCACGCCAATGCTTGGTGAGCTTTTGCAATCAATTCCAGAGAACAGAATTTTTGTACTAGAGCTTTCTAGTTATCAATTAGATGATGTTAAAATTTCTCCGGATATTGCTTTGGTGACTAATTTGTTTCCCGAGCATTTGGATTATCATGGTTCTTTAAAAAATTACTATCAGGCCAAAAAAAATATTATCAATTTTCAAACGGCGAGCGATTATTTTGTTTATAATGAAAAAACCACCAGTTGGTTAAAAAAATATTCTGGCCAGTCAGTTAATTTTTCAACTCAAAAATATCAAAGTAATTTAATCGGCCCGCACAATCAAAGTAATATTGGTGGCGCAGTTGCGGTGGCTAATATTTTAAAGATCGAAGAAGAAGCGATTAGTGAAGCGATAAAGAGCTTTAAGGGATTAACGCACAGATTGGAATTTGTGGGAGAATTTAGGGGTATAAAATTTTATGATGATGCTATTTCTACTACGCCTCATTCTACAATTATGGCGATTAAATCCTTGCCTAATATTGGTACAATTTTTTTGGGCGGTACAGATAGGGGATATGATTTTATCCAATTGGAAAAAGCTTTAAAACAATATAAAATAAAAAATGTAGTTTTGTTTCCAGATAGCGGTAAAAGGATAATAAAAAACGAAAAAGATTTTAACATTCTTAAAACTCAAAGTATGAAAGAGGCGGTGGAATTTGCTTATCAAAACACCCTCAAAGATAAAATTTGTTTATTGTCTTGCGCTAGCCCCAGCTATTCATTGTGGAAAAATTTTGAGGTAAAAGGGGATGAGTTTAAAAAATTTGTTAGAATAATTGGTAAAAAATAATGAATCGACACGTTAATTTTTATTTTTTAGGGGTTTCGGCTTTTCTAATAGTTTTTGGATTATTATTTTTATCAACTCTTTCGGCGATAGCGTCTTTAAAAGCTTTCAATAATACTCACTACTATATATTTCATCAATTAATTGGGGCGAGCATTGGCTTGGTTTTGGGATTTATCGCCTTTAAAATTCCTTTAGTATTTTTAAAAAAAATATCTCCAATTATATTATTTGTAAATTTACTGGTATTAATTGGAGCCATTTTTCCGTTTATTGGAATTAAATATTTAGGCGCATCTCGATGGATTAACATATTTGGCGTAACACTCCAACCTTCAGAATTTTTTAAATTGACAATTATTTTATATGTATCGGCTTGGATTTCAGGTAAGTTTTCTGATCATGTTAGTAAAAATAATTGGGCAGTATCGGCAAGAAAGGAGTATGACAATTTTGTATGGGTTTTTCTACCGTTTTCATTTTTTTTATTTGTTATAATTGGAGTTTTTTACTTTCAAAGAGATGTCAGTACTCTTGGT
>CALRCB010000037.1 GCA_943354455.1 Candidatus Staskawiczbacteria bacterium
ATCTTTATTATATCCATTATACAAAAAAAGACTATCTTTGCAAAGATAGTCTTTTTGTTGATAAGATATTGGGGCGATCGAGGAGATTCGAACTCCCGCTAACGCTGCCACAGAGCGTTGTGCTGGCCACTACACTACGACCGCCATATTTTAATTATATTCAACCTTGTGCTCTCGGTAGGAATCGAACCTACATCAAGGCCTTAGAAGAGCCTTGTTCTGTCCATTGAACTACGAGAGCCCACGCAATTGAATCACCTAAAATCTTATCATAGAATTTACCCTTTGACAAGCAGAGTTTTTTTAGCTATTATGTTTGTATATAACGGGGTGTTGTGTAACGGTAGCACGAACGCTTTGGGAGCGTTTAGTCCGAGTTCGAATCTCGGCACCCCGACAAAAATTTATCTGCGGGTGTCGTATATCGGTATTACCTTAGCTTTCCAAGCTAATGAGAGGGGTTCGACTCCCCTCACCCGCTCACATAAAAAAATCACCTTTTGAAAAAGGTGATTTTTTTGTTACAATAACTTATCATTTAAATAGTTTATGGAATTTTCACGCAAGAAAAATTTTGTTGTAGTCTTTATATTATCTTTGCCTTTTTTGGTGTATTTTTCTTTTGTTCCACTTCCAACTCAATTTTTAGATGACATTATAAAAAAATCTTACACTCAAAGTTTTGTGTACACCGTTCCTTCTGTTGGCGCACTGAAAAATGCCGTCCCTTCAAAATATATTCCCCAAAAATTAGAAAATCCACCAGTTATTTTAAAGGCAATATATGTTACGAGCTGGTCCGCCGGCTCAAAAAAATATATTGATTACCTGGATAGACTTTTTAAAACAACCCAAATTAATGCGGTGGTAATTGATGTTAAAGACAATTCGGGTGTCGTTTCTTCCCCGCGTCAAATTCCAAACATTGATGCATTAATAAAATACCTTCACGATCAGGGGATTTATGTGATTGGAAGAGTGGTGGTTTTTCAAGACCCAGTATTGGCAAAAAATCGTCCAGATTTGGCAGTTGATGCTTTGTGGGTTGATCCGTCAGCACAAGAAGTGTATGACTATAATATTAAAATTGCCAAAGATGCTTTAAGTCATGGTTTTGATGAAATAAATTTTGATTATGTGCGGTTTCCAACAGATGGGAATTTGGAAAATATGGTATTCCCAAAATGGAATAAAGAAATTCCTAAAAATGTGGTAATGAAGGGTTTTTTCAAATATTTACGCCAAGCTCTGCCCAATGAAAAAATATCAGTTGATTTGTTTGGTCAAACCACCAGTAATACCGATGATATGGGCATTGGTCAAATATGGGAAGATGCCCTGCCTTATTTTGATTATGTCAGCCCCATGGTATATCCTTCTCATTATGCCAAGGGATATTTGGGTTATAAAAACCCGGCCGATTATCCTTATCAAATTGTTAAATATGAAATGGCTAACGGTTTGGCCAGGGAAAAAGTGCAGGCAAGAATACTTTCGGTAAATAATCCGTCTAAGCCCGTCGTGTTGGCCAAAATAAGGCCCTGGTTACAGGATTTTAACCTGGGATCCAAATATGACGCCAGAATGGTTAAAGAAGAAATAAGGGCAGTGCAGGACGCCTTGGGGGCAGATTTTAATGGGTATATGTTATGGAACCCGTTGAATATTTACACCAAAGACGCAATTATAAAAGAAAAATAACTGGAGTATATCAATTTTCAAAAGTACAATTGTAGCCTCGCACTCGAAACAATAAAAAAAACCCCAAGCCTTTTGGAGCTAATTTGAAAATCTAATTTATTGTTCTCCCTTTAACTTTCTTAATCGATGCCATTCTTCCATGCCTCCAAGTTCTTTAAATTCTTTACCAAGTTCTTCTAGTTCTTCTTGTTCCAATTCGTTAAGTTCTCCTTTTTTGCTTTTACTCTGAGTTTTAACATCAAAACCTTGTTCTTTTCTAACAAGTTCGCTGATGCGCTCATTAACAGTCTCTATTCTATCTTTTTCTTCTGGCTCATTCTCGCCACGATTTTCTAATGGATTTTCAGCTGACATATTTTTCTCCCTTTTGTATTTAACACACGAAATTCTATTGGTGTAAATCTCAAAAAGGCAATTATTTTTTAATAGGAAGATTAAGGATGTTTTCTAAATACTGAACCTTGGTTTCTAATTTTTCGATTCTTTCTTTATGGTCATCAAGAATAATTTTTTCGATTTTATCAAATCTTTTATCCATGTGTTCAAACTTGTTGTCTATGTGTCCAAACTTTTTGTCCATATATTCCTGATTACTACCAAAAGCTTTAAGCATAATGCTCACCACTTCGTCGAGAGTTGTAATTTCCTTATTTTTCTTTACCATAGTCTTATTATGCTCTTATAAACTTAGGTGTCAAATTACTCTTTTTCTGAAAGAGTGGCGCTTAAAATTATTTGTTGGCCATCGCGCAGTACTTTAAAATGGGTTTCTTGGCCGATTTTGCATTTTTGTAGAATTTGAGCCAAGGTATTTTGAGTGGTAATTTTTTCGGTGTTGCATTCCAAAATAATATCAAATTCTTTGATGCCAGCTCTTTCGGCGGCAGACCCTTTAATCACTGGGTGCTCTCCAAGAGCCTCTCGTACCACCAGTGCCCCGTCTTCCACTGTTAATTTATTAGCTTTGGCCATTTCTTTTGAAATAATCACATATTTTACTCCCAAAAATGGCACCACAATTTTTCCATATTTTTTAACTTCTGACAAATCTTTTTTAGCGTAATTAATAGGAATAGCAAAGCCGATGTTTTGCGCACCCATAATCATTGCGGTATTGATTCCAATAACGTGTCCTCGCATATTTACCAATGGCCCGCCCGAATTACCCGGATTAATGGCGGCATCAGTTTGAATTAAGCCCCGTAAATTTTGCATTTGATGATCCATTCCGCCAAAGGCGGTAATGTAGCGCGAAAGCCCTGAAACAATGCCGGTTGAAAGTGTGTCGGTAAATTCACCTAAGGCGTTTCCAATAGCCAGTACATCTTCGCCCATTTCAATTCGGTCAGAATCGGCCAAATCAATATGCGAAAAATTTCTGCCTTCAATTTTCAAAATCGCAATGTCGTTTATTGGGTTGCGGGATAATACTTTGGCTGGGTATTTGTGGGTTGGGTCTATAATCACCGTGTAATCGGCGGTAATATCGGCCACTACATGGTTTGAGGTTAACACATAGCCATCGCGGGAAATAACAAAACCCGAGCCACCGCCAATTTGGGTTTTTTCAACTAGTCCTTTGCCATCTTTTTGAACCATTGGCATGATGTATTCTTTACCACCATACGGAAAACTGTAAAAATCTTCAACCTTTGGCAAATCTTTTGAGACAATAACCGAAACTACGGCCGGGCACACTTTTTTTGCTATTGAAACGATGGGAGATTTTGACATAATATTATAAATTAATTTACTTAATTTTATCAAGTTTATTGAAAACAATCAATTTTTAAGATAGAATGACTGAAATTACGGTTCTGCCCTCGTCGTTCAATGGACAGGACGAGTCTTTCCTAAAGACTAAATGTAGGTTCGATTCCTACTGAGGGCACCAAAACAGAACTCAACGGCTTTTTCAAAGCCAGAAGGTGGGACGCGCGAAGCGCGTCCCACTGATTTCCCCCCATTTTTCCAAACGAATTCAGAATTTTTGGCGCGCTGGCGCGCACTGATTTTTCGCCGAGGAGGAGGTTCGAGCCAAAGAT
>CALRCB010000038.1 GCA_943354455.1 Candidatus Staskawiczbacteria bacterium
TTAACAAATCATGCGAAACAGAATCCGCCTCGGCGGATTTATTTTTATTGGTTTTATAAAATAATTTTGACTGCAACATATATTTAAATTTTTAATTTGAAATAAAATTAGAAGCTTGCGTTCACAAAATCTATCACCCGCGGGATATCAAACATCACCGTCACAATCAGCGACATTAATATTAACAAAATGAAAAAGACTACGGTTAATATTTGTTCCCATTTTACGGGAACAGGCTTACCCATTACTTTTTCAAGAATTAAAAATACCAGCTTTCCACCATCAAGCGCCGGAATTGGGAATAAGTTAAATATGGCCACTAAAACCGAAATTGAACCGATAAAATATAAAAAGAATCCCACACCGTAACTAGCCGCATTTGCCAAAAAGATAGTAATTCCAATGGGTCCAGCCAATTCTGCTCCACTAGGCACCCCTTTACCGGAAAATAAATTAGCAAATACTCCAAATATTCCCTGTAATGATTTTATTGTCACATCCCAGGTAAATGCCGTACCCTTTATAGGAGCCAAATACCATGGTGCCTTTTGGATAATGTTTGCTGACCGCTCAAGCCCAACTCCCACCGATCCTTGGTCAACAGGATAGTCAACCCTTGGAGTCAATGTAATATTTATTATTTTTCCTTCTCGGGTAATACTAAGCGTTACCTCTTTTCCTTTATTATCTTTGACGAAATTTTGAAAATCTACAATTTTATTAAAACCGATAATCTTATCACCTATTTTTAAGCCTGCACCTTCTGCTGGAGTACCTTTTTGAACTGAAACAATTGAAACCGCAACCGGAGTGCCCACAGCCACATCTTGGTCGCCAACTGGCACTGATGCGCCAATACCAAACAAGATCGAAAAAATAATAATAGAAGCCACCCAAAAGGCGATCACTCCACCTAGCACAATTAAAATCCGCTTCCAAATAGCTAAATTGGTAAAACTTTTTGCATCATGCACATCACCCTCTTCACCATAAATTTTAACAAAAGCGCCAAGGGGAATTAAGTTTACTGAATACAGCGTGTCTCCGAATTTTTTACCAAATAACCTTGGCGGATACCCAATGCCAAATTCTTCAACCCGAACCCCAAATTTTTTGGCAATTATAAAATGACCAAATTCGTGGATAATCATCAGTGCTATTAAGCTTAAAAATGCAATCAATAAAGTTATAAACATAATTTTTACATTAAATCTTTTTCTTTGCGCTCAATTAATTCTTTAATTTTTTTATTATATTCGTCAATTAATTTTTGCAATTCGTCTTTTCCGTCAAACTTATCATCCTCAGAAAGCACGCCTTCTTTTTGTGCTTTTTGAATTTTATTCCAACAATCTTCCCTCCAATGGCGCATGGTTTGCCGGCCCTCCTCTGCTTTTACGTTCAAAACTTTCACTAAACTTTTTCGGTATTCTTCGGTCAGCATCGGCAGGCTTAACCTAATCAAATTTTTATCAACGGAGCTAGACATTCCAAGACCAGATTTTTCTACGGCAGTTTGAATAGGTTCTATATATGACGGATCCCAGGGAGAAATGACAATTTGGTTTGGCTCGGGGCATGAAATGCTCGCCAATTGGTTTAAGGTAAAATTACTGCCAAAAGCCGTGACCTGAATATCCTCAACTAAACTTGGCGTGGCGCGAGAGGTACGGATTTTATCAATTTCTGCGACTAAAAACCGAAATGACTTTTCAAATTCGGGTTTCACTTTATCAATAAATTCTTTATACGACATAAATTAAAGCTCTATTAATAATATTTCCAGGGCTAATTTTTTATTGATATTAGAAATTTGCGCCTGGCGCTCCAAATCTAATGCTAACCTTAACACATGTTTATATTTACTAATATCTTTTCTCCAATAATTTTGCAGAGCATAAAGAATATTCTCAAAATTTCCCCCGTCTAAATTTACCGCCTTAGCATATTTGAATTTTTCAGATAATTCCGCCTCAAGAATATTTTTCAGATTTTCAGGCATTTGAGATTCATGGTGCACACCGGAAAATGTGACCATTTGGCACCGGGAAAAAATGGTCGGTAATAGTGTGGCGGATTTAGTTGAAAGAAGAATAATCAAAGTTTTTCCTTTTGGTTCTTCAAGATTTTTCAAAAAAGAATCTGCCGAATCAGTGTTCATTCTGTCAGCGTATTCTATAATAACCACTTTATGTCCACCGTAATATGATTTTAAACTTAAAAAATTATTTACTGCTCTAATTTGCGTCACATCAATTTCCATCATATCCTTTTCATTATCAACCGACGACTTGCTATTAATTGACCTTACCACCATCAAATCCGGAAATTGTTCTTTTTCAATTGCCAAATTAAATGCCTCAGTATTTCCATTAATCAATTTCACAAATTCATTGGCAAATTTTTTCAGTTCAATCCCCTCTTGGCCCGAAAATAAATATGCGTGCGAAAGTTGATTTGCCTTAAATTTATTTTCTAAAAACTCCCACTGTTTTTGATGCGTTTTCATTTTTAAATTTTTACTTGATTCATTCTAACAAACTTGGTAACACAATAAAAGAGTTGACAAAAAAATCCCACTAGGGGATTTTATTTATTTCTTACTCATCACCACTTTCTTGTACTCCTCCAAATGTTCCAATACTGTTCCCGTTCCTTTAATAACGCAAAATAGGGGTTCATCGGCAATAAAGCATGGTACCCCGGTGCTTTGCGAAACCAACTCATTAATTTTTGGCAACATAGCTCCCCCGCCCGCCATAATAATTCCTTTATTCATAATATCGGCTGACAATTCCGGCGGAGTTTCTGACAATACCTGTTTTACCGCTTGAATAATTTCAGACAACGTATCAGAAATGGCCTCACATACTTCGTTATTTGAAATTTTAATGTTTCTTGGCAAGCCCAGAATTAAATCCCTCCCCTGAATTTCCATAAACCGCAAATCTTTTTGTGGCAAAGCTGTGCCCACCTTAATTTTTATTTCTTCAGCTGATTGTGTACCAATTGCCAAATTATATTTCTTTTTGATGTATTCGGTAATTGCGGTATCAATTTTATCTCCCGCCACCCGCACTGAATGCGCTGTTACAATTCCACCCAAAGAAATAACAGCAACTTCAGAAGTTCCTCCGCCAATATCAATAATCATGTGACCGGAACTTGAATTAATAGGAATGCCGGCGCCAATAGCCGCCAAAATTGGCTCTTTAGCTACATACGCTTGGCGCGCGCCGGCGGACAATGCCGCTTCAATTACCGCCCGTTTTTCGGTAGAACTTATTCCGGCGGGCACAGAAATTACCATCTCCGGTTTGAAAAATTTAAAATGGCTGGCGGATTTTTTAATAAAATACTTCATCATTGCCTGAGTCACCTTGTAATCAGCAATCACGCCATCTTTTAATGGTCGGTATACTTTAATATCGGCAGGAGTCCGCCCAATCATTTCTTTTGCCGCTTCACCTACCGCTAAAATTTTATTATCAGATAACGAAATAGCCACCACTGATGGCTCATTTAACACAATCCCTTTTCCGTGCAAGTACACCAATGAATTGCAAGTCCCCAAATCAATAGCGATTCTGTTATTGAACATTTGAAAATATTTTTAAAATTTTAATTTAAGCTGAAACTCTTTTTATGTCAGCTCCAAGCTTTTGCAATCGCTCTTCTATTCTCTCATATCCCCGGTCAATATGAAAGATGT
>CALRCB010000039.1 GCA_943354455.1 Candidatus Staskawiczbacteria bacterium
TGCAGAAGGATGAAGATATAGTCCGATCCTCTTTGTAAAAAGAGAAAAATTACCGACAGCGATGTCGGCTCAACACATCCTGGGGGTGAAGCAGCTCCCAAGGGTTCGGCTGTTCGCCGATTAAAGTGTTACGTGAGCTGGGTTCAAACCGTCGTGAGACAGGTTGGTCCCTATCTACCGCAGGCGTTGAGTTTTGAGGAGATTTGATCCTAGTACGAGAGGACCGGATTGAACCAACCTCTGGTGTACCAGTTGTTCCGCCAGGAGCATTGCTGGGTAGCTAAGTTGGGAACGGATAAGCGCTGAAAGCATATAAGCGCGAAACCGACTCCAAGATGAGAACTCTTAGATTTCCCCAAGATGAGGGGCTTGATAGGCGCCAGGTGTAAGTCCAGCAATGGATTCAGCCGGGGCGTACTAATAAATCATTATATTTTTTAGCGTAAGTTAAAATAGATACAGATTTTACGTATCTTTACTTTATTCTATACTAATATGCGTCATGTTTTTACCAAAAAACACCACAGATTGAGTTCTGTGGTGGCGATTATACTGGTGTTGTCCCACCTGTTCCCATTTCGAACACAGAAGTGAAATACACCAAGGCCGATGATAGTGTGATGAACGCGAAAGTAGGTAGTCGCCACCAAAGAACTCAATCAAAAAACTGCACACTGTGCAGTTTTTTGTTAAAAATTTGTAGTTATATTAATTTTTTGTTAAAGTAAGATATTAAATTATATACTTCATGAATGTTTATTTAAAAAAGAAAAATAATTCGTGGCAAAAGATTGCAATTGGAATTATTGGTATCATAGTAATGATTGGAGTTTTGACCTTATTGCAGTCATCTATTAAAAATGTGGCTTACATTGTGTCGGCACCATTTTTAAAAGGTTTTGGTAACGCGGGCAGTTATACGGCTAGCTTGGTTGGGGGGATCTTTAACCGTGACGCTTTAACTCAAGAAAACAGTAATTTAAAACAGGAAAACCAGAATTTATTATCACGGGTGGCAAATTTACAACAAGAATTAATGCAAAACCGGGCGGCAACTTTGGTGGTGCAAAATACCGCACAAGATAATTTCAAATTAGTGTTGGCCGATGTGATTAGCCTAGATAGTACTAATGATTTTGTGTTAATTAATAAAGGGTCAGAAGATAATATTTCTGAAAATATGCCAGTTATTTCAAGCACTAAAGTGTTACTGGGTAAAATAACCCGCGTTTATAAAAATTTTAGCCAGGTAATGCTTATTTCAAATAAAAATAGCGTAGTAGATGCCCATGTTTTAGGAGAAATTGGTGCTGTCACAATACCGGGTATCATAAAAGGTAGCGGGGGTCTTTTAGCTTACTTAGATTTAGTATCTTCTAATCAAACATTGCATGAATCTAGTGCTTTGATTACATCAGGACTTGAAGGTATTTTTCCTAAAAATTTACTCATCGGAAAAATCACATCCATTGACAAAAATGATGCCAAACCATTCCAAACTGCCAAAATTCAACCATTTTTTAGCACTCAAAACTTAGATACTTTTTTTATCATAACCAACTACAAAAAATAACATGTGGCTAAAATATCCGATGGCTATTTTATTATTTTTCATCCTTACATTATTGCAAGTGAGTTTTTTGCCACAATTAGGCCTAATTGCACCCCTGTTAAATCCGGTATTTGTGATATTTTTTGTCGCCTGTTTTTTTGAAGAAAAAAATCAATACCATCAAGGTGTTTTTCTTTCTCTTGTGACGGGCATCATACTGGATATATTTTCTCCCTATCAATTCGGTTTTTCCGTTATTTCTTTATTGATTATATATGGCGTCATTAAAATAGCGATGCATTTTATCACTGAAACAAAAGATATTTACCTGTTATTTCGCTTTATGTTAGTTTTTGTCTGCACCTTATTTTTATACAACGAATTGATGAATACTTTTGTGTATTTTCCTCGTATAAGTTTTATATTTGACAGTGATGTGTTAATTGGAATAACCATTAATTTGACTCTCGCCATTGTAGCATTTTTTGTATATATGAAATTTATCAGGACAGATAATCGGCAATTAAAATTGTTCTAATATGGCTAAAAAAATAGACCAATACAGAATCAATCAATCGGGGGGTGATTTGGAAACTCACCACATTTTTTTAGATACACTGGCACATTCAAAAGAAAGGCTCTTGGGAATTTCAGAAAAAAAGTTTGAAATACCTTTGAGTCGCAATATTATTTATTTACTATTTGGATTTTTCCTTTTATGTACATTAGTATTGTTTAGTAGAACATTTTATCTGCAAGTTTTTAAAGGCGACAAATTATATACCCAAAGCCAAAATAATCGAGGGCGTCTTGGGTTAATCCCGGCAGAACGGGGGATTATTTATGATAAAAATTACACTAAATTAGTGGTCAATGCACCTGATTTTGACTTATTGTGCGACAAACGGGTCTTTTTAACTCCAACCGAGGCTAATCAAAAAGAAATCAGCCATATTGCGGGAGCAACCGGCCAAACCACCCAAGAAATTACTGACTTATTTAATAATTCAGATGCCTCAAAGGTGTTAATTTTTCAAAATATTCCCCAAGAAATGTTGTTAATATTGGCCACAAAAACGGGGGATTTACCAGATTGTAAGATAGAAGAAAATACGGTAAGAAATTACGCTTTTAGTCCTACGTTTTCCCATTTATTAGGCTATACTGGTAAGCCAAGCAAAGCCGACCTTGAAAATACCAAGATTACTACCATTGATAATGTGGGTAAAACCGGACTTGAAAAATATTATCAAGATTATTTACAGGGAACGGCGGGTAAAAAAGATAATGAAGAAAATGGAAAAATTATTACACCGGTAAATCCCGGTAATAATTTAGTATTAAATATTGATGCAGGCTTGCAAAAAACCGTTTACCTAGCATTAGAAAAATCAATAAAAAATATTGGCAGTAAAAAGGGCGCGGCGGTGGCTATTGATCCGCGCACCGGAGCAGTGTTGGCATTAGTTTCTTACCCCGCCTATGATAATAATATATTTAGCCAAAGCATTTCGCAGGCAGATTATAATAAACTGCAAAACGACCCAAATCAGCCATTTTTTAATCGGGTTACCGGGGCAAAATATCCTATCGGATCTACCATAAAACCCTTTGAGGCAGTGGCGGCACTGCAAGAAAATCTTATTTCTCCAACTAAACAAATTAATGATCCGGGGTATATTTTGGTCCGCAGCCAAAACGATCCATCCATTTCTTATAGATTTGAGGGGGTTAAGCCACATGGCTTTGTGGATATGAAAAAAGCCATTGCTGTTTCTTCAAACGTTTATTTTTATACGGTAGGCGGGGGATATGGAGACCAAAAAGGATTGGGCCCCGCGCGGATTAAAAAATATTTAGATTTATTTGGTTTTGAACAAAAAACCGGTATTGATTTGCCGGGAGAATTTGGCGGGTTTGTGCCAAGCCCCACCTGGAAAAAAGAAGTAAAAAAAGAGGGTTGGTGGGATGGAGATACTTACAATCTTTCCATCGGCCAATCTGACTTACAGATAACTCCACTGCAAGTGGCTATGGGGTATGTGGCCATTGCCAATGGAGGTACCTTATATAAACCGCAA
>CALRCB010000040.1 GCA_943354455.1 Candidatus Staskawiczbacteria bacterium
GACAATCAGTAAAGTTTTAATAAAGATTCTTAATTCCATAATTTAAAAATGAATTATAATTTACTAACAAATGTCGCACAATAAGACTAGGTTAGTGACGCAATAGCATCTTGAATTCTTAATAAAGTTTTTTCTTGACCCAAAATTTCGGCAATTTCAAAGGGACTAGCAGATGAATCTTTTCCTGATAATGCAACTCGCAGTGGCCACAAAAAATATCCGCGATTCTTATCATTAAATTTTTCTGCCTGGCTAACCAATAAATCTTCTAAGTTTTTTTTATCCCAAACTTTAGCTGAAGATAAAACTTTTACTGCTGTTTCTAGGCTTACTATAACCTCTCTATCCCCCATTTCTTTCCACGCTAGCATTTTTTTATCATAGACCAATTTATCCTCAAAAAAGAATCCGGTCAATTCAGCAATATCTGAAAGCTTTTTCATTCGAGTTTTATAGGCTTCAATGATCTTTTCTAAATTTTTAGCCGAAAACTTATCAGTATCAAAACCGGACAAATACGGTAAACATAATTTAGTTAAACTACTTAAAGATTTTTCTCGAATATAATAACCGTTTAAATAATCTAGTTTTTGTAAATTAAATACGGCGCCAGATTTTTGCACCTTTTCAATCGAAAATTCCTTAATAAGCTGATCAAGTGTAAAAATATCCTTCTCGGTTCCAGGATTCCAACCCAACAAAACCATAAAATTAATAAGGGCTTCAGGCAGATAGCCATTTTTATGATAATCGCTAACAGACACATCGCCTGCCCGCTTAGACATCTTACTTTTGTCAGAATTTAATAACAAAGGCAAATGAGCATATATTAAATCATTAAATCCAAGAGCTTCTTGAAGCATAATTTGTTTTGGAGTATTAGAAATATGATCTTCTCCGCGAACTACATGACTAATTTTCATTAAAAAATCATCCACTACTACGGCAAAATTATATAAAGGTTCCATAAAATTTTTAGCAATCACAATATCCCCAACTAACCCCATATCAAACTCCACTTCACCTCTAACTAAATCTTTAAATTTAATTTTTTTATTTTCTATATGAAAACGTATGACAGATTTTTTTTGCTGGGCCAAATTATTTTCCACAATTTTATCAGACAAATTTCGACAGGTGCCATCGTATTTTGGAGCCAATCCCCTACTCTGCTGATCTTGTCGCTTAGCCTCTAAATCTTCGGGGCTACAAAAACAATGGTAAGCATTTTTTTGTATCAATAATTTTTCTAAGTATTCTTTGTAAATATCTAATCGCTGAGACTGTTTGTAAGGACCAAAATCACCGCCTATATCAGGGCCTTCATCCCAATTAATGCCAAGCCATTTTAGCTCATCAATTATCTCGTTAACAAATTTTAACTCAGACCGCTCTTTATCAGTATCTTCAATCCTTAACACTGCTTTGCCGCCATACTTTTTCGCAAATAAATAATTAAACAAAATTGTTCTAGCATTACCGATATGCAATGGCCCAGTAGGTGAAGGTGGAAATCGTAGGCGAATTTCTTTTTCTATATTAATACTTTTTTTCATATTATTTTTATTACTAGATATTCAAATATTCCAATATTTCTTTTGCAATAACATTAGCCGATTCTGGTTTAGCAAATGCCAAGGCACTTTGCTTCATAGCCTCTAATTCATTTTGATGACCAAGTAAATAGCGAATTTTTTCTAAAAAAAAGTGTGGAGTTAAATTGTCTTGTTCAATTACTATTGAGGATCCAGTTTTAGCATACTCGTAAGCATTTTTTGTTTGGTGATCGTGCGCTGAAGAAGGCAAAGGAATCAAAATACTGGGCTTGCCACAAGCTGCGATTTCAAAAATACTACCAGACCCCGCTCTTGAAACAATAAAACTGGCAACTTGATAAGCGTGCTTTAATTCAACCTCACCTAAAAAGCTTTTTAGATGATAATATTTTTCTAAGCCTAAATTAGCATATTCTTTGTTCATACCCTGTAATTCTTTGCTCAAAATTACACTTGATTGATCTAAAACTTCTTGGTAATTTTTCTTACCACAAACATGAATAACCTCATATTCTTTTAATAAATCATTTAGAATATCTAAAATAAAATCATTGATAGGCGTAGAACCCTGCGATCCACCCAAAATTAAAATGACCGGTTTTTGTAGGGTTAAATTAAATATTTCCTTAGCGGTTTGAACATTACCTTGTAGTAATTCTTTTTCTATTGGATTACCCACCAAAACAGCTTTAAGCAGGTCAACGTCAGCAGTTTTGGGGAAAGAAATAAAAACTTTTTTAGCAGACTTTAAAGCTAATTTATTAGATTTTCCCGGCACAGTGTCTGACTCATGCAAAAAAATCGGGATTCGCAGCATCATAGCACATAAAACCACGCCAGCTGACCCAGGCCCGCCTTTACTAAAAACTAATTTTGGACGTATAAACAATAAAAGAAAAAAACTTTGCAGGCAACCAATCGGTATATTAAAAATAACATCAGTAATATTTTTAAAAGAAAAATAATTCCGCAACTTACCAGAAACAATATTATGGACCGAAAAATTTTCCTGCAATAAAATCACCTGACCAAGTGGGTCCTTGGGGCCAATATAATGTAAGTTAAGTTTATCGCCACCAGACAATCTTCTTAATTCGCGACAAATAGCAATAATGGGAAACAAGTGTCCGCCCGTCCCACCGCCCGTAAAAAGAATTTTCATTTTTAATTAATTTAGTAATTTAATACTAACAAACTTACAGCTTACCAGCAACCATTTAGCTATTTTTGGAAATATTTAGTAACAAGCCAACTCCAATCATTTCGGCGATTAAGTGCGAACTGCCGTAGGAAAAAAATGGCAAAGGAATTCCTGCAATAGGAAACAACCCCAACGACGAAGCGATATTAATAAAAGCCTGAAAAACAATCCAAGTAGTAACACCGACCGCTACCAGTTGAGAAAATTTATCATTGGAATTATCAGCAATTTTAAAACCCAAATAAAAAAACCATAATAGTAAAGATATTAATACTATGCAACCCAAAATACCGGTTTCCTCTCCGATGATAGCAAAAATAGAATCAGACATTGATTCGGGCAAAAATCCAAATTTTTGAGTTGATAAACCCAAGCCTTTACCAAAAAACCCACCAGATCCAATTGCAATTATAGCTTGTTTTAATTGCCGTCCTTTTCCTAATGGATCATTCTCTGGATTTAAGAATGTCAAAAATCGCGCCATCCGATAGGGCTCAAATCTAATTAACATAAAAAACCCACCGATCCCACCAAGAATAAATAACAAAATGTGCCAGATAGGAGTTTTAGAGGCAAAGTAAATACTTAGCAACATTACAGTAATAACACCAAGAGTACTGACATCTCTTTGAAAGTAAAAAACTCCAATTATAACAAATAAAAAAAATGAAAACGGTAGAAAAACCCATACAAAATTGTCATACTCCTTTCTTGCCGATACTGCCCAATTATTTTTACTAACATGATCAGAAAACT
>CALRCB010000041.1 GCA_943354455.1 Candidatus Staskawiczbacteria bacterium
GTTGACCAGCCCGGCTTCCAACCGGCAAACACCGCAATATCTCTGCGTGAATTTACTTTTTTAGTCGGGTCGGTTAGCACTTTTTCAAACGCCACCTTATCAAATAACTGTTTTACAATTTGGGCATTTAATTTAGTAACACTAATACCCATCCAATCCCTTTCTTTATTATCTGCCCCAAATTCCAAAAGCGCTTTTTGGTAATTGCGGGCAACTTTTCCGCCACCAACAAAAATAAAAAACCGTTTATTATCTAAATACTTTAGTAGCACCTTTTTAAAAGCTTTCAAAAAGATACTATCTATATTTTCCGGGGCAACCATTGACCCACCCAATGAAATAATAATATTTTCTTTAGCCATATGAAAATTTATTTAAATTTTCACCGAGTACCATGTTTTGCACAGCAAAACTGGTGCTTGGCTATTCCATTATCTTAGCTTATTTAAGGCAAATTTCAAAGGTTTGCACAATAGAAAAGCTACACGAATCCGAAGATTGTGTAGCTTTGTAGTTATAACGGGGGTAGGTTCTTGTTCTGCCCTTATTCCGAAAATTCGGAAGAGGTGCAATTACCCTTTTAGGAAGCCGAGGCTCCAACCCTGGTTATGACTACTTTTTACTTTTGCCGAAAGCATTGTCCACAGCTTCACGGACGATGCTTTCGACGAATTCCATCATCTCTTCGAAGGAGATGCCCAATTCTTTGGCATCATTTGCCAAATTTCGCTTGAAGTCTGGCATCAAGCGAATACCCTCCTTCATACTCCTTTGTTTGAGGACAAGGAATGCAATTTCACCTCTACGAGCATCTGTCATGACTTTCTCCACTTATAGAGCCTAGTATTTCGCGGGAATCGCTAATACCATCCCATATATTCATAATATCACCATATTTTATGCTTGTCAATAGTTCCCTAAACTAAAAGAAATGATAGGATAAACCAATGAATATCTACTCCGAAAACAAAAAGGCCACCTATGACTATGAAATCCTTGAAAAATACGAAGCGGGGTTGGTTTTGATTGGCCAAGAAGTAAAAAGCATTCGGGGTGGGCACATTAATTTGTCTGGATCTTATGTGATAATCCGTAATCAAGAACCTTATTTAATTGGCGCCAAAGTGCCTGCTTACCAACCAAAAAATGCCCCACCCGACTATAACCCCGAACGTTTACGCAAACTTCTTTTGAATAAAAAAGAGATTGATTACTTGGCAGGCAGAGTAAATGAACGCGGATTTTCACTGATACCCTTGAAAGTTTACCAGCAAAATGGTAGGATAAAGCTCGAATTCGGATTAGCAAAAGGAAAGAAAAATTTTGATAAAAAAGAGAAGATCAAAAAACGCGACGTTGAGCGCGACATCAAAAGGGTGTTAAAATAGTACGGGAGCGCAAGTTTCGACAAGTGCACTTTTTAAAATATGCAAATCCAGTATTCTGAAACCTGGCTAAACTTTCAGAAAAAACATAATTGCTATTTTCAACAAACAGCAACCGGCATTAGCATACGCTTAGTGCCCATCCTTGCCATCAACTCCTGATAGGCGGACCAAGGGTGTTATATCATCAGGATAGGCAATATTGCTCCTCGCTTTATTGCTAAAATAAAGAGGATTAGGATATTACAAATTTTTCTCATTTCCTATGTAGTATTCAAACAAAAAAAATGAGATATATTTGTAGAATTATTTTAACAAGCCATTTGGACGCGATTTCAATATCGCCGCTTCCACCCTCTTTCGTCCTGCAAAGCAGGACTTCAAAGGGCAAAGCCCATTCAATATAACGAAAGAGGCCCTACGAAGCCTTGGCGAAGTGGGGCAAAAGAATGTTCTATATTTACATTATAAAAAATAAAGAATATAACAAGCATTATACTGGTATAACAGAGGATTTAAGAAAGCGATTCCAGGATCATAATTCGGGCAAATCTCCATACACTTCAAAATATAGACCCTGGGAGATAGCTTGGTACTGCGCATTTTCAGATAAAAATAAAGCTTACAAATTTGAAAAATATCTGAAAAGTGGCTCTGGAATCGCTTTCTTAAAAAAACATTTATTGTAAAAATTTGGAAAAAGTACTAATCAACAATTTCATAAAGGCCAAAGAGGTACGGGTAATCAGTGAAACTGGCGAACAGCTGGGAGTAATGAATATCTTTGAAGCCATTGATTTGGCAAAGGCCCGGGGACTAGACTTAATTCAAGTTACTGAAAAAGTGGTGCCGCCGGTTTGCCGGATTGCCAATTACGGAAAATACTTGTATTCCTTGCAAAAGAAAGAAAGAAAGATTAAGGTAAACACTAAAATTACCAAATTAAAAGAAATACAGCTAGGGTTTAACATTGCACCAGGGGATATTGAAACAAAAGCCAAACAAGCTGAAAAGTTTATAAAAGAAGGAGATAAGGTAAAAGTGACTATGGTGCTGAAAGGAAGAGAAAAAGCCATGGGAGACCTGGCAAAAAACAAAATATTGTTTTTCCTGGAAACTACCGATAAATTAATTCCCCTGAAAGTTGAAAGGGAATTAAAGAGGGAAATAAAAGGGTTTACGATTATTATTTCAAAGCAGTAATTTATTTAATATCATGAATAAGACAAAAAAAGCATTAATAAAAAGATTTAAAATTACCGGAACCGGTAAAATTTTAAGAAGGCAAGCCGGCCAGAATCATTATCGTGCAAAAAAAACCGGTGAACAACGAAGAAAAGGAAGAAAATGGATTGAGCTTTCAAAGTCTGAAACAAAACGGGTTAAAAGATATTTACAAAGTTAATTTTAAAAAATCATGACAAGAGTCAAAAAAGGAGCCACCGCCCATAAACATAGAAAGCATTTACTGAAACAAGCTAAAGGTTTTAAGTATGGAAGAAAGTCAAAGTACAAGTTGGCCAAAGATGCGCTAAGACATGCGTGGACCTATGCTTACCGAGATAGAAAGGTAAAAAAGCGAGACTTCAGACAGCTATGGCAATTGCAAATTAACGCGGCTGCCAGAAAATTGGGAATCAATTACAGCACCCTGATCCACGGATTGAAATTAAAGAAAATTGAACTTGATAGAAAAGTATTGTCTGAAATAATCAAAAAATACCCGGATGTATTTGAAAAGATTATTGAAGAAGTAAAAAAATAGGCAGACAAAAAAATCACCTTCTGGTGATTTTTTTTATTTGGCAACAACAATATCATTAGCTTTCTTTAATAAAATCTTAGCATTTTTAAAGGTTAATTTTTTCATCGC
>CALRCB010000042.1 GCA_943354455.1 Candidatus Staskawiczbacteria bacterium
TACCCCGTTTTTCAACGAGCTATGCCCCACTTTACGGTATGTATCTACGTGTTACTAAGCCGTTCGCCGGTGCCTTGCGGCCCCTTGACTTGCATGCCGGTATCCACATTTCCAGCGTTCACCCTGAGCTAGGATCAAACTCTCAAAAATAAATGTAATTTATAGTATTTACGAACTTATTCGAAACAACTTTAAAAAACTAATTTTCTTACCTTACTTCCCTGATGATTACGATGGTTGTAGTAATATCAGGATTCAATATTTAATTTTCAAAATACTTTCCGTTCTGCTTTAAAAGAAAAAATACCCACGAAAATATTTATAAAAATACTTTCGCGGATATTTTTAAAAACTCGTTAAATTTTAATTAATTATGCGTAGCTCTATTCTAATCAAATAAAAATCAATGTCAATACCCTTTCGTACAATGAGCCTCCTGCAGGAATCGGACCCGCGTACATGGTTTACAAAACCATTGCTTTACCACTAAGCTAAGGAGGCAATTTCTCCTATTTCTTCTTTTTTATTTCTTTGTCTGCCTGTTGTACTTTCTTTCTGATACCCTGCAATAAATGGTCAATTTTCCGTTCGCTTCTTAAAATAAAAATTTTAATAAAAGAAAGTAATTTTTGCAACCACATTGGCCGTTTAAATAAATGGAAATGATGTTCTTTTATTTTTTGTTCTAATTTAAATAATACATCCGGTTTTTTTATTCCGTGATGGCCATTTTGGGGTAATTTTACCAATATTGGCGCCTTTTTTCCTAAGATAAAAACGATGCCAGCTAATGATAATAAGAAGATAATGAAAGCAATTAATTGAATCATAAATATGAGTAAGGGAGGAATAATAAATTTTAATTTCTTATTCCGACCGCACGATTATTTATATGCTTTGCATATAATTTTAAAAAACTAAATCTCGAATCTTGAAAAATTCTTTACTTCAATATTTTCCCCCAGTTTTGCAACCGTATCTTCAATTAAATTTTTTATCGTTTTGGAATCGTCTTTTATCCAGGGTTGGGCCAATAAAGAAATTGATTCTTTATACTTTTTAATCTTTCCTTCCAAAATCTGGTCGGCAATATTCTGTGGCTTACCGGAATTAGCAATCTGCTCTTTATAAATTTTTATTTCACCGTCTAAGAATGCTCCTGGAATACTATCTTCATTAACAAATAATGGTTTTGATGCTGCAATTTGCAAACAAATTTCGTGCGCTAAACTTTTAAATTCAGGCGAAGCAGCCACAAAGTCGGTTTCACACCGTATATCTAATAATACACCTGTTTTTAAATTTGAGTGTATATAGGTATCAATCACTCCCTGTTTTGCCTCCCTAGATACTTTTTTATCAGATATTTTCTTGCCCCAAATTCTCAACAATTCTTTAGCTTTTTCAATATCTCCATTAGCTTCAGCCAAGGCTTTTTTAATTTCAACCGGCGAGACACCAGTTTCATCGCGCAGTTGTTTGATTTGTTCAATACCAATATCCATAATATGAAAAAATATTATTTTGAGTTTAAAATAGTTTCGCTTACTTTTTCTAAAATGTATTTAACTGAAGAAATAGCGTCGTCGTTAGCCGGAATCGGGTATTCAACTAAATTTGGGTCAACATTGGTGTCAATCACTCCCACAATCTTAACCCCCTTTCTTTTGGCCTCATGAGCCGCAGTAATATCTTTTCTGACATCTAAAATTAAAACTGCATCAGGTAATTTTGACATATGCTTGATTCCTTCAAACTTTTTTCGCAAAATTTCCAATTCTTTATCAAACAAACTTCGTTCTTTTTTGGTATATTTTTCCAATTCCCCAGAAGCTTTTTTGCTTTCTAGTTCTTTAAAATATGCTACTCGCTTGGCAATAGTTTCAAAGTTAGTGAATGTTCCACCCAACCATCGTTCAATTACATAAGGCATTCCAGAAGCTTCGGCGTTACTTTTTACAAATTGTTTTACTTGAATTTTAGTCCCCACAAACAAAATAGTTTTTCCGTTAGCTATCATGGTAGAAATAAAAGCCAACGCTTTTTTAAATTCTTCGCTGGTTTTTTCCAAATCAATAATGTGGACATTATTTTTAATTCCAGAAACGAAAGGCTTCATTTTAGGATGAAGTCTTGAAACTCTATGTCCAAAATGCAAACCGGCTGTCTGCATTTCTTCTACGTTTAATATTGATTGTTTTATATCTGCCATAATTACTAAATTGTTTTTGTTTCTTTCTTTACTTTTACTTTCTTAACCTTTGGTGGTTGCTTTTTAGCAAGTTTGTCTTTAAATTTCTGTACTCTACCCAATGTGTCTAATAACTTTTCTTTCTTAGTGTAGAAAGGGTGGCACTTGGCGCAAATTTCAGTTTCAATAAATTCTTTGGTTGATCCTACCGTAAACGAATTACCACAGGCGCATTTAACGCCTGCTTTTGGAAAATAAATTGGATGAATATCTGCTTTCATATTTGTAATATATATCTTACTTAATAAATACCATATTAGCAAGAGTTTAATATAAAATCAAGTGTCTATGCAAAATCTCGCAAAGCAATGACAAAACCTGCTTAATATGTTACACTATTTAAATGGAAAATCAATCAGTTATTGTTGAAATTCGTGCGGGTACTGGCGGAGACGAGGCCGGGCTTTTTGTGCGCGACCTACACCGAATGTATTCAAAATTTGCCACCAGCCAAGGTTGGGGGCAAAAAATTATTGATTCTAATCAATCTGATATTGGCGGGTATAAAGAAATTGTATTTGAATTGCAAGGATCAAATGCATTTGATGCCATGCAATATGAAAGCGGAGTGCATCGAGTACAAAGAATTCCAAAAACTGAAAAACAAGGACGGGTTCATACTTCAACGGTGACCATCGCCATTTTAGAAAAGCCCACCCAAATGGACATTACCATTAACCCAAGTGATTTGCGCATTGATACTTACCGGTCTTCGGGTGCCGGCGGACAACACGTTAATAAAACCGAATCAGCTATTAGAATTACCCACAATCCTTCAGGCATTGTAGTAACTTGTCAAACTGAAAGGAGTCAAGGACAAAATAAAGAAAGTGCCATGGGGCTTTTGTCGGCCAGACTATTGAAAGCACAACAAGAAGCTGACTCATCAAAACTGACCCAAGCCCGGCGCGACCAAATTGGCTGGGCCAAACGGTCAGAAAAAACCAGAACCTATAACTTCCCCCAAAACCG
>CALRCB010000043.1 GCA_943354455.1 Candidatus Staskawiczbacteria bacterium
GAATCTTCAATATCTATTGTAACATCAAATTCTTCAATTAACTTATTAATAACACTTCCCTTAGGACCGACCACTTCACCAATTTTGGCGGGGTTAATCATAAAAGAAATTATTTTTGGAGCATATTGAGAAAGATTTTTTCTTGGCTCGACAATCGTTGCACTTATTATATCAAGAATTTTTAATCTTGCATATTTGGCTTTCTCCAAAGCCTCTTTCATAATATCTTTATTAATTCCATTAATTTTAATATCCATCTGAATAGCCGTAATACCGTTTTTGGTTCCCGCGACTTTAAAATCCATATCACCAAAGTGATCCTCTGGTCCTTGAATGTCAGTTAAAACTTTATATTTACCTGAGACTTCGTCCTTAGCTAAACCAATAGAAATTCCAGCGACCGGAGCTTTGATCGGCACACCCGCATCCATTAACGCTAAAGTGGCAGCGCAAACCGAAGCCATAGATGTTGAACCATTACTTGATAGCGCTTCGCACACAATTCTAACAGTATAAGGAAATTCTTTAGCATCAGGAATTAATGGCAATAAAGCTTTTTCAGCTAAGTGTCCATGACCAATTTCTCTGCGTTTTGGACCACGCATAAAACCAGTTTCACCAGTCGAAAATGGCGGAAAGTTATAATGCAACATAAAACGCTTTTTACCAATAATTTCCATGCCGTCTAATAATTGCTGGTCACCCGGTCCGCCCAAAGTTAAAATCGACAACACCTTAGTTAATCCGCGGTGAAACATCGCACTGCCATGAGTTCGAGGTAAAAGCGCAATGTCGGCAACTAAATTCCTGATATCTTCTGGCTTTCTGCCGTCTGGTCTTTTGTTGTTTTCAATAATATTTTTAATAATCAAACGCTCCATTTCTTTTTCAAAAAATGGCATGACCTGTTTTTCCTTACCAGTGTCAGGATACTTAGCTTTAATGTGAGCTACCAACTCATCTTCAATAACATCTACGTGTAAAAGATTTTTTTCTCCTGGGTGCGCTTCATCTAACGCTTTTTCTAATCGGTCACCTAAAAATTCTTTGATATCTTTATCAATTTCAATCTCTACAGCTGGATTAAAAAGCGCTTTTTCCTGACCAACTTTTTTGATAATATTTTTTTGAAAATCAATAATTTGCGTCAAAATACTGCCAGCAAATTGAGTCGCTTCCAGAACATCATCTTCAGAAACTTCCTTGCCACCCATTTCAATCATGTTAATTAAAACTTCTCCATCATGTAAAATGGCTGATAAAGTTAATTCAAATTGACTTTCTTCTCTTTCTTTATATGTTGGATTCAAAACAAATTTACCAGCAACTTTTCCAACTTTTATCGCTCCCAATGGACCGTTCCAAGGAATATTAGAAATACCAAGCGCCAGCGAAGCCGAAATCATGCTAATAATATCTGGGTCATTTTCACCATCAAATGATATGCAAGTAGCAATAATTTGAATTTCTTTTTTAAAATCTTTTGGAAACAAAGGTCGCACGGCTCTATCAATCATTCTTGATAATAAGATTGCTTCATCAGAAGGTCGTGACTCTCTTTTTAAAAAACGAGATCCTAAAATTTTTCCAGCTGCATAAAACTTTTCTTCGTAATCTACGCTTAATGGAAAAAAATCTTTATCATCGGTATTTTTTTGGCTCATCATAGCCGTAGTCATGACCACGGTTTCCCCCAAACTAACTAAACAAGACCCCGATGCCTGCTCGGCCCAGTCAGTCAATTTAACTGTTAATGTTTTGTCACCAATTGCCAACTCGAATGTGTCCTTAATCATTTTTTTGTAGCGATCCGAATAATCCGAATCTTCATCCGAATAATCCGAATACGTAACCGTATTGGGAGCATTCGGATGTTTATTCGTAAATTAGGATCGCTTAAATTACTTTTTTATTTTGTGAATTTAAAGGTGGAAGCTATGTTAGAAAATTTATCGGGGTAGTCAACAGAGATTATTTCTAAATTTGGCAACATAACCAATATTTCATTAAAAGAAGTTTCTATAGCAGAATACTCAGTATCAATACCAGAATGGTCAGTGCCATATATTTTCAACCCAGTTATTAAACCCAATGCAATAACATTTTTAAACTTAATTGTTTTGTTTCTGTTCCATTCTTTCAAATTAGCAAACTCATTAATGTTATTATAGATTTTTCCGTTAAATACATATGGTTGCCTAATAATATTGATAGTAAGTTCTGGGACAAATTCTGACATTTGGTTTGCATCAACTGGATCATAAATTTGCAATAGATTTGCAGCTACAAAAGAGTCTCCGGGGTTATTTGAGGAAACTTTATACTCTTTGGGGTATTTTATTTCAAATCCATACTTGTCATTTCTATAGGTTTTCCAATTAGTCGTAGCTGATATTACGCATATCCCCATGGTTCCACTAACACTTGTGGGTTGTTGGGTTAGTCCACTACAACATAGGTCAGCATTAGTTAAGGGAGCGCCGTACATTCCGCCCGCGGGTATGCAATTAGTTGATGCTGTTGTGTTCTGGAATGAATTTTGATTATCTGCTTTTTGCATTGCAAAATACTGATACGCAAGCACTCCGCCAAACAATACCACCGCCGCGGCGATGATAATTAAAATTCCTAGTTTGGTTGATACTTTTTTCATTTACTTTTTTAACAAAAACTTTTCTGGTTCTAAATCCAAATCAATAAACTCGTCGGCGGTTTCTTTAAGCTTAAGTGAGGTGGTTTTGCCAAAACCCATAACTTCTACGCGCTTGCCTTGATTTTTCAAATATTCTACTAAAGGAATAAAATCTCCGTCACCCGATGCCAAAATTATCACATCTAAACTGCTAGCTGTGCGAATGGCATCAATAACAATGCCCACGTCCCAATCCGCTTTTTTGGCGCCACCGTAAAATTCCTGCAAATCTCGCACGCGAGTTTCAATGCCCAATTTAGTTAGGGCATCAAAAAACGGCTTTTCTTCACCGCCTTTTGTTCGCACCACATAAGCAAAAGCTCTGATGAATTTACGCCCCGAAACTCCCTCCTTTAACACTTCCCCAAAATTAACTTTTTGCCCATACAAATTGCGCGCCGAATAATACAAATTCTGCACATCGATCAATACTTCCACGCGTTGTTCTTTGGGTTTTTGCATAATTCCTTACGAATTACGAATCTATGCGAATTACGAATAATGAAA
>CALRCB010000044.1 GCA_943354455.1 Candidatus Staskawiczbacteria bacterium
AAAATTTTGATATAATACTATAAAAATATATGCAAAGCATTTATGAAAAAAATAAAGCCAAAGTCAAAAATAAAAAAAGTTTTACCAAAAATTAAAAAAACCGAGGGAAAATTAATTGGAAAGTTTTCTCATTATTTTTCTGATATCAACGTGGGCGTTATTAAACTTTCAGCGCCGTTAAATGAAGGCGACGAGGTAAGAATTATTGGTGGAGAAAATACTGATTTTAATCAAATGGTAAAATCTATGCAGATTGAACATAAAGAAGTTAAAAAAGCAAAAAAGGGAAACTCTGTTGGATTAAAAATGAAAGAAAAAATAAGAGAGGGTTACAAAGTTTATAAAGTTTAAATTATCATATTAAGTTGTCAAGATTGACATTGGTCAATAAACAAATAGAATAAAGAATATTTAATAAACATTAAATCATATGGAAGGAAAAATCTTCTATGTTACAAAAGAGAAATTAAAAAATCTGCAAAAAGAGCATGATGAATTGGTTGTCACGGAACACCAAAAGATTTCTGGGCAAGAAGCTCCTCGGATGCTTGAGTCCGAAGATATAAATCCGGAGTTTGTAAGCTATCAAGAAGAAGTAACATCAATGCGAGACAGAATTGATGAATTAAAAGATATTTTAGAACATCACCAAATAATAAAAAATCCGCCAAAAGAACAACAGAATACTGTGGGAGTAGGCGCCACTGTTAAAATGGACGTTGGCGGTAATAAAGCGGAATTTATGATTACGGGTACTTTGGAGGCCGACCCAATGGTGGGAAAAATCAGCAATGAATCTCCGGTTGGCAAGGCTTTGTTGGGGCACAAAATTGGAGACGAAGTTATAGTGGATTCTCCCGAAAAAACAACATACAAAATACGAGACATTAAATACGAAGTAAGTTAAAAAAGTGCCCCTTAAGGGGCACTTTTTTGTTTACCGTGTTATAATAAGATAAATAATTAAATTTTAAAAAAACATGCCTTCACTGATAAACAAAATAGTAAAAATGTTAATCGTGAGTGATTTTTTCTTAAATTCTGGGTGGGGGTTGATGGGCCCTATTTTTGCTATTTTTATTGTTAAAAATATTGCGGTGGGCAATATCGCCGAGGCTGCCAAGGTGGCGGGATTTTCTGCATTATGTTTTTGGATTACAAAATCATTATTGCAAATTCCTATCGGTCGCTATCTTGATAAAAACCACGGAGAGAGGGATGATTTTTGGTTTATGGTTTTGGGTACCTTTATGATGGCCTTGGTGCCCATTGGGTATTTGCTGTCCACTCAGCCGTGGCATATTTATGCGTTGCAGTTTTTTTATGCCATTGCCGCGGCATTAAACTTTCCGTCGTGGTCGGCTATATTTACCAGGCACATTGATAGGGGTAAAGAAGCAGTTGAGTGGGGCACCCATAGTACAGTTTCCGGACTTGGCGTTGGAATTGCCGGTGGATTGGGGGGAATTGCTGTGGCTTATTTCGGATTTGCATCGGTATTTATTTTTGTCAGTATGTTTTCAGTGTTGGCGGGATTTTTATTGTTAACTCTTAGGCAAGATATTTCTTTTAGGAATAAAAAAGTGATAAGAACTCCTGCCCAGCGTCATATAAAATGAAAAATCTCCAAATTGCAAAAATATTTTATGATATTTCTCGATTTTTGCAAATTGAGGGCGTGGCTTTTAAACCTTATGCTTATCAAAAAGCCGCCGCTTCGTTGGAAGGATTAAAAGATGATGTGGCGCAAATATATATTAAGGGTGGAAGAAGTGCTTTGGAAGAAATTGATGGAATTGGAAAAGCTATGTCGGACCATATAGAAGAGTATTTAAAAACCGGAAAAGTAAAATTTTACGAAGAATTTAAAAAAGGCCTGCCAGTTGATATGGACGGATTGTTAAAAGTAGAGGGGCTGGGCCCCAAGAAAATAAAAGTCTTATATCAAAAATTAGGCATTAAGAATTTGAAAGATTTAGAAAAGGCGGTAAAAAAACACCAAATTGCTCCATTGTTTGGATTTGGAGAAACGACCGAAAAAAATATTGTGCAGGGGATAGAATTTGTAAAACAA
This sequence comes from Candidatus Staskawiczbacteria bacterium, assembly GCA_943354455.1. Classification (GTDB taxonomy): domain Bacteria; phylum Patescibacteriota; class Minisyncoccia; order Minisyncoccales; family Staskawiczbacteraceae; genus VGLO01. Next base: position 2,075 of record CALRCB010000044.1, read on the forward strand.
AATAAAGGCCGGGTATTGTTGCAAGAAATCATGCCAATAGCCCGCCAGGTTTTGGAAAAACTGGAAAATTTAAAAGAGGTTAAAATGGCAAGTTTGGCAGGCTCTTTAAGAAGGAGAAAGGAAACGATTGGAGACGTGGATTTTTTAGTGGTTTCTGATAATCCAAAAAAAGTAATGGAGTTTTTTGTTAAGTTGCCGGGGGTGAAAAAAATATGGGGCCAGGGCGGGACAAAGTCTTCAGTGCACATGGCTGATGGGTTTGATATGGATTTACGGGTAGTACCCGAAAGAAGTTATGGGTCGGCACTGCAATATTTTACCGGTTCACAGGCACATAACATTGCTACCCGGAAAATTGCCATTGATAAAGGGTTGAAATTAAGCGAGTACGGAGTTTTTAGGGGGTCAAAACTAATTGCCGGAAAAACTGAACAAGATGTTTATAAAGCCATCGGTCTTCCTTATATAGAGCCGGAACTGCGCGAAGACCAGGGTGAAATTGACGCTTTTTTAAACAGCAAACTGCCCACCTTGGTTGAATTAAAAGATATTAAAGGCGACCTGCATTGTCATTCAAATTGGAATGGGGGCGAACATTCTATTGAAGTTATGGTAAAAACCGCAATAGAAAAAGGATATGAGTATATTGGAATTTCTGACCACAGTAAAACCCTTAAAATTGAAAATGGGTTAAATGACAAGCAGTTATTACAGCAAAATAAATATATTAAAAATTTAAATTTAAAATTTCAAAAACAGAAATTAAAATTTCGTATACTTTGTGGTGTTGAAGCAGATATTTTAAAAGACGGCTCAATTGATGTTAAAGATAGTGTGTTGGCGCAATTAGATTATGTGATAGCCAGTGTGCATTTAAATACCAAAATGGAGAAAAAAGAAATGATGGCGCGGATTGAAAAAGCCATGCGAAACCCGAATGTAGATATTTTAGCCCACCCCACCGGCCGGATTGTAAACCAGCGCGATGAATACCAAATTGATTTTGATAAAATGCTAAGCCTTGCCAAAGAAACCGGGACCATTTTAGAAATTAATTCTTCTTCGCGATTAGAT
>CALRCB010000045.1 GCA_943354455.1 Candidatus Staskawiczbacteria bacterium
CATATTTTTTTAAAAAAATATTAAATAATTACACAAATGGATATATGACAAGCATATATCTCTTCAATCGGTCGGAATAATAAATTATACGCTGTGGCGTACAATTTCTCATTCCTCCCTCATTCATATGGATATAAAATCATTCCAACGTGCGTTGTCACAAATTGCAGAAACCCGGGGTATTTCGCCCGAGGTAATCATGGGTACTATTGAAGCCGCCCTGGCCACGGCCTATAAAAAAGATTACGGAGAAAAAGGCCAAAAAATTAAAGCAAAATTTAATCCCGTATCCGGAGATGCGCAGTTTTGGCAATTAAAATTGGTGGTAGATGATTCTATGCTCTACACCCAAGAAGAAATTGACGCATTAAAGGAAAAAAAGATTATTCCGGCCGAAGATTTTGACCGGGTGATAGAAGGCGATGAAACACCAAAAAAAGTGGTTTTCAATCCCGAAAAACACATTATTGTAAAGGATGCTAAGAAAGAAAACTCAAATATTCAATTAGGTGAAGAATTAGAAATTCCGTTAGTTTCAAAGCAAGATTATGGCCGAATTGCCGCCCAAACCGCCAAGCAAGTTATTTTACAAAAAATTAGGGAAGCGGAAAAAGATGTCATTGCTTCGGAATATCGCTCAAAACAAGGCGAAATTATTTCTGGTGTAGTGCAACGAATTGAAGGTAATACTATTTTAATTGACATTGGAAAAACATTGGGAATTTTAAATAAAGAAGAACAAATTCCCGGTGAATTTTACCGCCAAGCTCAACGCTTAAAGTTTTACATTTTAAAGGTAGAAGACGGACCAAAGGGTTCGGTGGTTTTATTGTCTCGTGCTTACCCAAAATTAGTTTCGCGGTTATTTGAATTAGAAGTGCCGGAAATTTCCGCTGGCACGGTAGTCATAAAATCTATCGCCCGCGAGCCAGGGTTTAGGACAAAAATTGCTGTAACCTCAACTGAACAGGGAATTGACCCGATTGGCAGTTGCGTTGGCCAACGAGGAACCAGAATTATGGCCGTTATCAATGAATTAGGAGGAGAAAAAATTGACGTTATTGAGTGGAATGAAGATCCGGAAAAATTTATTCCCAATGCTTTGTCTCCGGCTAAAATTTCCGGAGTAAAAGTGGAAGGGAATAATTCGGCCACGGTTTTTGTGGGTGCCGACCAACTTTCACTGGCCATTGGAAAAGACGGTAGAAATGTAAGACTAGCTGCGCAATTGACCGGCTGGAAAATAGACATTAAACCAGATGAAAAAAAGCCCGATGCCAAAGAGGAAGAGCCAAAAGAAGAGGGTGCAGAAGAGGAAAAACCTAAAAAAGTTAAAAAAACTAAAAAATAAAAAATATGTTAATAATTTATTACCCAATCATTGTTTCATTGTTTGCCATCGGGTTTGTGTTTTTCTTAATTGTGAAAATCAACAAAGCTCCGGCCGCCAAAGATAAAGCCGTTGCTATCACAGAAGCCATTAAAGAGGGGGCGATGTCTTTCTTAAAAAGACAGTATCAAACCGTAAGTATTGTTGCCATTATCTTGTTTTTTATTTTACTGGTAACGCCGGGAATGGGTTGGAAAATTGCCGTCGGGTTTTTAATCGGAGCGGTATTGTCAGGAGTTTCAGGATTTATTGGAATGTTGGTTTCAACCCAAACTAACACCCGGGTTGCAGAAGCCTCTAAAAGAGGTTTGGCCCAGGGATTAGACTTATCATTTAAAGGGGGGCTAGTTACCGGGCTTTTGGTAGTAAGCTTGGGGCTTTTAGCCGTATCTGCCTATTATTTTGCCACCGGAATTTCTGGACTTATTGGCTTAGGTTTTGGAGCCAGTTTAATTTCAGTTTTTGCCAGAGTGGGCGGAGGTATTTACACCAAAGCCGCTGATGTGGGAACTGATATGGTAGGAAAAATTGAAAAAAATATTCCGGAAGACGATCCACGAAACCCAGGAGTTATTGCCGACCAAGTTGGAGACAACGTTGGGGACTGCGCCGGAATGGCCGCTGACATTTTTGAAACTTATTCAGTCACCATGGTTGCCACCATGATTTTGGGCGCATTACTTTACCCAAATTCACTACAGTTTGTTTTACTGCCACTAATTTTGGGAAGCATTTCTATTTTAACTTCAATTGTGGGAAGCTTCTTTGTAAAATTGGGCGCTAAAAAGTCTATTATGGGAGCTATGTACAAAGGGGTAGCCGTTTCTATTGTACTTTCTGCCGTTGCCTTTTACTTTGTGATTACCAAAATGATGGCCGGACAAATCATTCCAACCGCTAATTTATTTTTGTCTTGTGTAGTTGGCTTGGTAATTGCCGCCGGAATGTTTGTTATTACTGAATACTACACCGACAAAAAATGGAGCCCCGTAAAATCAATTGCGCGAGCGAGTGAAACTGGACACGGAACCAATATTATCAGGGGACTCGGAATCGGTATGCAGTCAACCGCTTTGCCAGTATTGTTAATTGCCTTTGGTACCATTTTTTCTTTCTGGTTGGCCGGAATTTACGGAGTAGCGCTTGCCGTAGTAGCAATGCTTTCTATTGGGGGAATTGTGGTTGGAGTTGACGCTTACGGCCCAATCACCGACAACGCCGGAGGAATTGCCGAAATGTCTGGAATGCCAGAAGAAGTCAGAAAAATTACTGATGAATTAGACGCGGTGGGAAACACCACTAAAGCTGTAACTAAGGGTTATGCTATTGCTTCAGCCGGTTTAGCCGCCTTGGTATTATTCTCTGCTTACACTCAAGAAATTACTAATCGAATGGGCACTACTGCCATTTTTGATTTATCAAACCCAAAAGTGATTGCCGGGTTATTGATTGGAGGATTATTGCCATATTTATTTGCTTCATTTTTGATGGGTGCAGTTGGAAAAACTGCCGGCAAAGTGGTGGAAGAAGTACGCCGACAATTTCGGGATATTAAGGGTTTAATGGAAGGAACAGCCAAGCCAGAATACGGAAAGTGCGTAGACATTGTAACTAAAGCCGCCATTAAAGAAATGATGGTTCCGGCGTTAATTCCAGTTATTGCGCCAATTTTGGTGGGAGTATTTTTGGGAGTAGAAGCGCTGGGAGGATTGTTAATTGGAGCCACCGTAACCGGGCTCTTCGTGGGCATTTC
>CALRCB010000046.1 GCA_943354455.1 Candidatus Staskawiczbacteria bacterium
GAAATGGGGTCATACAACAAAGGCGGAATAAAGCTATTGTGCGACATGGTTCACCCAAGCATTGGTATTGTAACCGGAGTTAATCAACAGCATTTGGCAACCTTTGGGTCATTGGAAAATTTACTTTCCGCAGAAGGCGGGGAAGAGTTAGTAAAAAGCCTACCAAGCAACGGATTAATTATATTGAATGGAGATAATAAGTATTGCTTAGAACTTTATAAAAAAGTTCAACGGATCAATAAAAAAATATATACGGTTAAAAAAGATTTTATTGATGCCGACATTTGGACGGAAGAAGTGACAGTGACAACAGATTCACTATCTTTTTTAGTAAATTCACGCCAGAAGGAAATGGTTCACGTTAATGTAAATATTCTAGGCAAACAACATGTACAGAATTTATTGGGGGCGATGTTAATTGCAAAAGAATTTGGCATGAGCTTAGAAGAAATCAGTAAAGCTTGTAATAATATTGAGCAAAAACAAGCCGGGATGACGTTAAAAACGGGGGTGCATAGCATTAATATTATTGATTCTTCATATTCTTCAAACCCAGATGGTGTGATGGCGGACCTAGAGTATCTAGCCATTTTCCCCGGAAAAAAGGTTATGGTAATGCCGTGTTTAATTGAACTTGGGCAAAAGTCAATTGAAGCCCACATACAAATCGGTAAAAAAATAGCTGAAGCTTGTGACCTGGCGATTATTACCACTAAAGATAAATTTAAAGAAATACAAATGGGGGCGGTAATGAGCGGAATGAAAGAATCACAAATTTTATTGTGCGACAAACCAAACGAAATTCTAGCTCACATAACCACGTTCTGTAAAGAAGGTGATGTGGTGTTACTAGAAGGCAGGGTACCAAAAGAATTAATCAGACTATTGAATGCTAAATAAATTCAAACCAATATCAATTTCACTATCTCCTAACGTGCAAAAAGATGATGTGGTTTTGGCGTTGAAATTATTGTTTCAGCCTTGGAAGTGGATGCGGGGAGGTGCCATTAAAGAACTGGAAGATAATTTTAAAAAATACTTAGGGGTAAAATATGCAGTTTCTTTTAATAGTGGCAGATCTTCTCTTTTTGCCATCTTAAAAGCTCTTAATTTACCAACTGGCAGTGATGTGGCGATTCAAGCATTTACATGTAACGCTGTAGTAAATCCCATACTTTGGGCTGGTTTGAATCCGGTATACGTGGATTGTGCTGATGATTTTAATTCTGCAGGTGAAGTTGATATTGTCCAGCACACATTTGGATTGCCCAATGAAAAGTGGCTCAATGAAGATGTAATTGAAGACTGTGCTCATGCCCTTGGAGCCCAGATAAATGGCAAAAAAGTGGGAACGTTTGGTAAAGTGGCATTTTTCAGTTTTTCGCGCGATAAAGTTATTTCCAGTGTCTATGGCGGAATGACCACAACCAATAATGATGAAATTGGAAAAAAATTAGAAGCCCTTCAAAAAGAATTTGGGCAACCAAAGCTCTTTTGGATAAAACAACAAATTTTTCACCCCATTTTATTATATTTTTTAATTTTGCCATTATATAAATTCATTGATTTGGGAAAAATATTTTTAGTTACTTCTCAATATTTACACATATTATCAAAAGCCGTAAGTTGGCAAGAAAAAAGAGGCCAGCGCCCTGATTATTTTCCCAAAGCCCTGCCAAACGCGCTGGCCCAAATGGCGCTTAATCAATTTAATAAATTAGAATTTTTTAATAATCACCGAAAAGAAATTGCGCAATTTTATTATAAAGAATTATCCGGTACTCAATTTGGTTTACCTGTCAAAGAAAATAATATTTTTTTACGGTTTGTGATAACCCACCCCAAAGCCCATCAAATATTATATGAAGCTTGGTCAAACCAAAATATCTTATTAGGAGATTGGTACCGAAGCCCCATTGATCCTCATGACACACAGCTAGATAAAATGCAGTATCAGCAAGGTATGTGTCCAAACGCCGAAAGTTTAGCTAAAAAAACCCTAAATTTACCGACGCATATTAACATTACGATGAAAGAAGCCCAAAGAATCGTTAATTTTTTAAAACAATGGAAGTAAGAGAAATTAATGATAAAAAAATATGGGAAGGGTTTTTGGAAACATGCGAAGAGAAAACTTTTTTGCAGTCTTGGAATTGGGGGGAATTTCAAAAATCTTTAGGAAACAAGATTTGGCGATTCGGCGTTTACGAAAAAAACGAATTAATTTCTGTGGCATTGACGATTACTCACAAAGCTAAAAGGGGGTCGTTTTTATTAGTTCCACACGGGCCGGTAACAAAAACCGCTGAAAAAAAAGAGGTAATAAAAATATTATTAGACAAATTGAAAGAACTGGCGAAAACCGAAAAACTTGATTTTATTAGGATAAGTCCAATTTGGGAACGCACCCCAAAAAACGAAAAATTATTTAAAGATTTAAAATTTCGGTTGCGAGCGTTGCACACCCACCCCGAATCAAGTTGGAAATTAAATATTGAACTGCAGGAGGATAAAATTATGGATGGCATGCGAAAAACCACCCGGTATTTAATCCGCCAAGCACAAAATAATAACGATATTGAAATTATACAAAGTTTTGATATTAGCGATATTGCTGTTTTCAATAAACTACATCTGGAAGTAGTAAAACATCAAAAATTCGTACCATTCTCTTTGAAATATTTTCAAAAAGAGTTTTCGGCTTTTTTACCAGACAACCAAATTGCCATATTTTTTGCCAAATACCAAGGTAAAATTATTGCCGCTTCATACGAAATTTTTTGGTCAGGAATGGCCTTTTATCACCACGCTGCCTTGTTGCCTGAATATAAAAAAATACCCGCGTCTTATTTATTACAATGGGAAGCCATAAAGGAAGCTAAAAAACGGGGTTGCAAAGTATATGATTTTTGGGGGTATTCTGATCCGCAAAAATATCCAAAACATCCATATTCTGGCCCAACGCTATTTAAAATGGGCTTTGGAGGATATGTTAAAGAATATGTAAAAACCCAAGACCTTGTTATCTCTAAAAAATATTGGTTAAATTATATTATAGAATCTTGGCGAAGAATTAAACGTGGTTTGTAAATGAAAAAATACCGTCGCAAACATTTACTAGACAAAATGAAGGGTCTAAAGCC